>NZ_JBYSZG010000052.1:0-41712 GCF_058786935.1 Rugamonas sp. FW305-51 | reverse complement strand
GCCCCGGCGGCCGGGGGCGGGCAGCGCGGCGGGGACTAGAAACGGCGGGTGAGCGTCATTTGCCCGGCGTTGCGTTGCAGATCGCAGCGGTTCAGGAAAGAGTTGCCCAGCAAGATGACGGACAGGCCGCCCTCCTGCACCAGGGCATCGACCTGGAACAGCTCCAGCTCGCCCACCCGCACGCTGTCGAGGCGGACCACGTAGGCCGGCACGGTGCCGTTGGCCGTACTGACGGGCACCACCCGGCCCTTGCGGTAATCGATGCCCAGCCGGCGCGCTTCGGCGGCCGGCAGGGCGATGAAGGTCGCGCCCGTGTCGACGATCATGCGCACGCCTACGCCGTTGATCTGCCCGTTGGCGATGAAGTGGCCGCCCTCGCTGGCCGACAGCGTGACCTTGCCCTGGGCGCTGGCGGGCGCGCCCACATACTGGCCGAGGGCGATGGTATGGCGCCGGCCGCCCTCCTCGATGGTGGCGCCGTTGCGGTCCACCTCGGCCAGGGTGGCGGTGCCGGCGATCTTGTCGCCCACGGCATAAGTCTTGGGCGCGCCGCCGTCGACCACCAGCAGCGCCTTGCCCGTGAACAGGCCCAGCACGCTGATATCGGCCGCCTGGGCGGTGCCGGCCAGCAGGAACAGGCAGGCGGCCAGCAGCCGGGCAGGGACGGCGCGGAAGGCGGAGAGTGGCAACATGGCATCGGCTCGCGGTAAATGGAGAGCCCCATTGTATAAGAGTGGTGCCATAAGGAAACTATCGAATGGTCACCGGCGCCGCCGAGAAAATGGGGACGTACCCCTTTTTAAAATGGGGACGTACCCCTTTTTCAGGAAACGGGGAGAAAACGGGGACGCAACACGGTTTTCTTGAAAAATGGGGTACGTCCCCATTTTGGGCAGACGAGACACGTTGCCGCAGCAATGGAACAGTTGTGCCCCATGTACCCTGTCCCCGCCATTGCTGGGATCGCACGCGCAGTGCCGTGCCGGCCGTTCAGCGCAGGATCAGGTCGTCGAGCGCAAACGGCGCGGGCCGGCCCTGCATCATGCCGGCCAACAGGCTGGCGCTGCCGCAGGAAAACGTGAAGCCGAGCGGACCGTGGCCCACGTTCAGCCACAGCTTGGGCACGGATGTCGCGCCAATGATGGGGGCGCCGTCCGGCGTGGCCGGGCGCAGGCCGGACCAGGGAATGGCCTGCTCAAAGTCGGCCGCGCGGGGCATGGCGGCGCGGGCCGTGCGCAGCAGGCTGGCGATACGGCGCGGGTCGATGGCGGGACGCTCGCCCACCAGGTCGACCATGGCCGCGATCCGCAACTGGTCGCCGATACGGGCATACAGCGTTTTGCGCTCGAAGTCCGTCACGCTGATGGAGGGCGCCAGGTCGCTTGGGCGGACCGGCGCGCTCAGGCTGTAGCCCTTGAGCGGATACAGGGGCAGCTGCAGGCCCGCGCGCGCGGCAAGGTCACGGCTCTGGATGCCGGCCGCCAGTACGAACTGGTCGGCCTGCTGCGGCCCGAGGCTCGTTTCCAGTGCCACCAACTTGCCGGCTGCGATGCGCCAGCCGTGTGCGTCGCCGTGCAATGTACCCTGGTAGCGGGGATGGCTTTGCAGCAGCCGCGCCAGCGACAGGCAAAACGCACGGCAATCGGCCAACGCCTCGCCGCCCGTAAAGATGGCGCCGGCCAGCGCCGGCTGCAGCGTGGCCAGTGCCGGTTCCAGCTGCGTCGCTTGCGCCGGCGACAAGAACCGGACATCTTGCCCGTCGCGCAGGCCAGCCCCGGCCACAGCCCCTGCCGCATCTCTCGCTATAGCTCCACCTTTAGCGCCGGCCGCAACTCCAATACCGACCGCAGCTCCAACGCCGGCGCCGACTTCAGTTCCAGCTCCAGCCTCGCCCCCAGCCTCGCCCCTGGCCCCGGCCGCCAGTTCCGCCCGCGCCCGCGCGGCGGCCTGGTCGAACAGCGCTGGCGAGCGATACAGCACCAGCTTGCCCGGCGCGCGCCACGCGAATGCGTCCGGCGGTATCAGCGTCATCATCTGCTGCATGGCCGCGCGGCTGCACTCGCCCAACTGCAACAGCGCGGCCGTGGTGCGCGCGTTGCTGACGGTGTTGCAGCGCCGTAGGAATTGCCACAGCCAGCGCCACTGGCGCGGGTCCGCCTCGGGCCGCAGGCGCAACGGGCCGTCGCGCTGCAGCAGCCAGTGCAGCGCCTTCAGGGGCACGCCCGCGTCGGCCAGCGGCGACACGTAGCGGTAGCTGAGCTGGCCGCCGTTGGCGTGGCTGGCGCCGCTGGCCGGCTCGGCCGCGCGCTCCAGCACGCGCACGCGGTAGCCCGCTTCCAGCAGCCACCAGGCCGTGGTCAGGCCCACCACGCCGCCACCGATGACGATCACTTCCTGTCCCATCATTGCCCTCCATCCGCCACGCGTGCCATATGGCCCAACTTCGGCCCAACATAGGCCCAGCATAGGCCCGGTGCCCCGCATCGGCCAACAAAAACCGCACGTTCATCGGCCACATTGCGCCCTGGCTGCCCGTTTTCCGCCACACCGGCCGCGAATTCATGTATTCGGACTACACGTGCGCCCCCTAACGCCAGTACACTAGCGGCGATAGGAGATTCGTATGAGCCAGAGCAGTGCTGTATCCAAACCCGACGACAAGGACAATTCGCCCTTGTATATGCAAATCGCGCGCAAGCTGACCGATGACGTGCACAACGGCCGCTACCAGGTAGACCAGGCCCTGCCGTCCGAACGGACGCTGTCGGAATTGCTGAACGTGTCGCGGGTGACGGCGCGCAAAGCCATCGACCAGCTGGTGGACCAGGGCCTGGTGGTGCGCCGCCGCGGTTCCGGCAACTACATCGCGCCCCGCATCGAGCAGCCGCTGTCGAACCTGACCAGCTTTTCCGAGCAGCTGCAGCAGCGCGGCCACCAGCCCGGCTCGCGCTGGCTCAAGCGTTCCATCGTCACGCCGTCGCCGGACGAGCAGCTGAGCCTGGGCCTGTCGCCCTATTCCAAGGTGGCGCGGCTCGAGCGCCTGCGCCTGGCCGACGAGGTGGTGATGGCCTACGAGGTCAGCGTACTGCCGCAAACCATCCTGGCCGATCCCGAGGCGGTGGGCAATTCCCTGTACCAATACCTGGAGAGCATCGGCAAGGCGCCGGTGCGGGCCTTGCAGCACATCCGCGCCATGAACGCGTCGGCCGAACTGGCCCGCCAGCTGGGCGTGCCGGAAGGCCAGGCCGTACTCTACATCACCCGCATCGCCTACCTGGAGTCGGGCGAGGCCATGGAGCTCACCCATTCCTATTGCCACAGCGATCATTACGATTTCGTGGCGGAAATGCGCCGCCCGACCTGATCTGCCGCAAGCTTTCATGGCAGCAGGGACTGGTTTGGGATTACACTGACCCTGTCACCTTTTCGGGACACGGCGATGCTGAAAACGGAAACCCCCCATCCGGACCACGGCCAGCTGGACCAATATCCGCTGCCGGACCTGGTCGCGGCGTTGGTGGACGATCAGGCGCGGGCCGTGCAGGCCGTGCGGGCCGCCGCGCCCGCCATTGCCGCCGCCGTGGAAGCGATGCTGCCCCGCATCGGCGCCGGCGGGCGCCTGATCTACGTGGGCGCCGGCACCTCGGGCCGGCTTGGCGTACTCGACAGCGTAGAACTGTATCCCACCTTTTCCTGGCCCCACGAGCGGGCGCTGGCCGTGCTGGCCGGCGGCCAGCCGGCCATGTTCGCCTCCGTGGAAGGGGCCGAGGACAATGCCGAACAGGGCGCGGCCGACCTGCGCCGGCTCTACCCGGCCCCGCACGACGTGGTGTTGCTGCTGGCCGCCTCCGGCGTCACGCCCTATGTGCTGGGGGCGCTGCTGGCGGCCCGCAAGCTGGGCGCGTACACCATCGGCATCGCCAACAATGCCGGTTCGCCGCTGGTGCGCGAGGCCGACCAGGGCATCACGCTCGACACGGGGCCGGAAATCATTTCCGGCAGCACCCGCCTGAAGGCCGGCACGGCCCAGAAGATCGTGCTCAACACGCTGTCCAGCGCCCTGATGGTCAGGCTGCACAAGGTGTACGGGAACTTGATGGTAGACTTGCAACCGACCAACGCCAAGCTGATGCAGCGCGCCGTCCAGCTCACCATGCACGCCACCGGCGCCGACGAGGCGGCCGCGCGGCACGTGCTGGCCCAATGCCGTTTCCACGTCAAGGTGGCCATCGTGGCCCTGTTGCGGCACACGGACGTGGATCAGGCCCAGGCCTGGCTGGATGCGGCGGATGGCAGCGTCCGGGCCGCGTTGATGAAATGATACATTTTTGACGTTGCGGTATTGAAAACTGAATCGTTAGGAATGTATGGAGCAAGCGCAGCAACGCAGTCCGTGGTGGTGGGTGCCCACCCTGTATTTCGGCCAGGCCATCCCCTACGTGGTGGTGATGACGCTGTCGGTCGTGATGTACAAGAACCTGGACGTGTCGAACACCGACATCGCCCTCTACACGGGCTGGTTGTACCTGCCGTGGGTCATCAAGCCCCTGTGGTCGCCCCTGGTGGAACTGCTGCGCACGCGCCGGCTGTGGATCGTCGGCATGCAGCTGGCGCTGGGCGCGGCGCTGGCGCTGGTGGCCCTGACCACCAGCCTGCCCCAGTTCTTCCAGCTCAGCCTGGCCGTGTTCTGGCTGATGGCCTTCAGTTCCGCCACCCACGACATCGCCGCTGACGGCTTCTACATGCTGGGCCTGCCCCAGCACCAGCAAGCCGCCTTTGTCGGCGTGCGTTCCACCTTTTACCGGCTGGCCATGATCGCCGGCCAGGGCGGGCTGGTCTACCTGGCCGGCAAGCTGGCCGAGGGGACGGGCAATGTGCGGCTGGCGTGGTCGGTGGTGTTCTTCGTGCTGGCGGCCCTGTTCGTGCTGCTGTTCGCCTATCACCAGCTGATATTGCCGCGCCCGGCCGCGGACCGCCCGCCGGCCGCCGGCGGCGCCCTGTTGCACGATTTTTTCGCCACCTTCAAGAGTTTCTTCCGCAAGCCCGGTATCGCCGTCATCCTCGGCTTCCTGCTGCTGTTCCGGCTGGGCGAGGCGCAGCTGCTCAAGCTGGCCGTGCCATTCCTGCTGGACCCGGCCGACAAGGGCGGACTGGGCCTGACAACGGCCCAGGTGGGGCTGGTCTACGGCACCATCGGCGTGCTGGCCCTGACGGCGGGCGGCCTGCTGGGCGGGCTGGCCGTGGCCCGTTTCGGCCTTAAGCGCTGCCTGTGGGGCATGGTGCTGGCCGTGCATGTGCCGGACCTGGTGTTCGTCTACCTGGCCAGCGCGCTGCCGCACAATGTCTACCTGATCGGGGCCAGTCTGGCGCTGGAACAGCTGGGCTACGGCTACGGTTTTGCCGCCTACCTGATGTACATGATCATGGTGGCCGAAGGCGAACACAAGACGGCCCATTACGCCATCTGCACCGGCTTCATGGCGCTCGGCATGATGCTGCCTGGCATGGCCAGCGGCTGGATCCAGCAGCGGCTCGGTTACCAGCACTTTTTCATCTGGGTCTGCGTGGCCACGGTGCCGGCCTTCATCATGGCCGCGCTGGTGAAAATCGACCCCCAGTTCGGCCGGAAACAGACGCCGGCCGCATTACAATAGGGCATTGCGCGTCATCTGAATCGGGGAACGGGAAGTGGAGTTTAATGCGAAGAAGCGACAGTCCTTGGCCGCCTGCGTGGCCGGCGGCCTGGCCGCGCTGTTGAGCGGCTGTACTTCCACGCCGCTGGCGCCGGCCACACCGGCCCAGCCCGTGCCGCCCGGCGCGGGCCCAGGCCCCGGTAACGGTACTGGCCCCGGCACGGGCAGCGCTGGCGGCACGCCCGCCGACCCGGCCGCGCCGCCGGCGGCCCCGCGCGAGTTCCGCGCCGCCTGGGTCTCCACGGTGGCCAATATCGACTGGCCCAGCCGCAGCAACCTGAGCGTGGACAAGCAGCAGGCCGAGGCGCTGGCCATCCTGGACCGCGCCAAGGCCCTGAACCTGAACGCCATCGTGCTGCAGGTGCGCCCCAGCGCCGACGCCATCTACCCGTCCGAACTGGAACCGTGGTCGGAATTCCTCACCGGCCAGCAGGGCCGCGCCCCGCGCCCGATGTACGATCCGCTGCAATTCTGGATCGACCAGGCCCACGCCCGCGGACTGGAGCTGCATGCCTGGTTCAACCCCTACCGGGCCCGCCACGCGACGGCCAGGACGCCCCTCACGCCTGGCCACATCGCCAATACCCAGCCCGACGCCGTCAAGCCCTACGGCCGCTTCCTGTGGATGGACCCGGGCGAACCGGTCGCCTCGCGCCACACGCTGGACGTGGTGCTGGACGTGGTGCGCCGCTACGACATCGACGGCGTCCACATCGACGACTATTTCTATCCCTACCCGATCGACGCCCCCAACGCGGCCGGCGCCGAGAGCGCGGCGCTCGACGGCGGCGCGGCGCCGAAGGCGGAACTGGAATTTCCCGACCAGCCATCGTGGCAGCGCTACCTGCTGGCCGGCGGCCAGCTGGACCGGGCCGGCTGGCGGCGGCAGAACGTCAACCAGCTGATCGAAGCCCTGTACAAGGGCATCCACAAGGAAAAGGCATGGGTGCGCTTTGGCGTCAGCCCGTTCGGCATCGGCCGGCCGGACCGGCGCCCGCCCGGCATCGTCGGCTTCAGCCAGTACGACAAGCTGTACGCCGACGCGGAGCTGTGGCTGGCCAGCGGCTGGCTCGATTACCTGGCGCCCCAGCTGTACTGGCCGGTGGCGCAGGCGCCGCAAGCGTTCGACGTGCTGCTCGACTACTGGCTGGCGCAGAACACCCATGGCCGCCACGTGTGGCCGGGCCTGTACACCAGCCGCATCGACAATTCCAGCAAGGCGTTCCCGCCGGAGGAGATCGTCAAGCAGATCGGCGTCACCCGCAGCCGGGCGGGCGGCCATGGCCACCTGCATTTCAGCGTGGCGGCCCTGATGGAGAACCGCAAGGGCGTGAGCGACCAGCTCAAGGCCCAGGCTTACCAGTACGCGGCGCTGGTGCCGGCCACGCCGTGGCTGGGCGCGGCGGCGCCGCTTGCCCCGGCCGTGACGGCGCGGCGCGACGGCGCCGGCCTCGCCCTCAAGCTGGCGCCCGGCGCCGGCAAGGCCGTGGCCCAGTTTGCCGTGTGGTCGCGCTACGGCAACGAGTGGCGCTTCGCCGTCGCCCCCGGCACGCGCACGGAATTGCGCCTGCCCGACGATGGGATGGCGGGCGCGGCCAGTGCCGTCGTCGTCAGCGCCGTGGACCGGCTCGGCAACGAGAGCGTGCGCGTGACGGTGGCAGCCGCCTGATCGCCATGACGCTCGCCCATCAAACACCCCGCCTCGGCCTGGGCATCGACGCCGGCGGCACCCAGACCCGCTGGGCGCTGGCCGCCGCCGACGGCGTGATCGTGGCCGAGGGCCACGTGGGCGGCCTGTCGGCCCTGCAGATGGAAAGCGACGCGGGCCGCGCCGCCGTCCACGCCAGTTTCACGGCCCTGTGCGCGGCCGTACTGGCGGCCGGCCGGCCGGACGCCGTGTGCGCCGGCCTGACCGGCTTTGGCGGCGACAGCGTGCAGCTGGCGCACTGGCTGGCCACGCTGCTGGCCATCGGGCCGGACGCCGTCACCGTGCGCAACGATATCGAGATCGCCTGCCTGGATACCTTCGCGCCCGGCCACGGCTACCTGGTATATGCCGGTACGGGCTCGATCGCGGCCTGGGTCGATGAGCACGGCCAGTTCCACCGGGCCGGCGGGCGCGGCGTGCTGCTCGACGATGGCGGCGGCGGCTACTGGATCGCGCGCGAAGCGTTGCGCAGCATCTGGCGCCGCGAGGATGAAACGCCGGGTGCCTGGCAAGACTCGCCGCTGGCGCAGGCCGTGTTCGCCCACCTGGGCGGCAGCGACTGGGCCCACAGCCGCCAGTTCATGTACGGCCAGGACCGGGGCACCATCGGCCGGCTGGCGGTGGCCGTGGCCGCCAGCGCGGAGGCCGACCCGGAAGCGCGCCGCATCCTGCTGGACGCCGGCCTGGAGCTGGCCCGGCTGGCGCGCGCCATGGTGCAGCGCTACGGCCTGCGGCCCGTGGTGCTGGCCGGCCGCGCGGCCGAGCTGCATCCGCTGCTGGTGCAATCGATGCGCGCCGAGTTGCCGGCCCACGTGCCGCTGCAGCAAAAGACCGTGCGGCCCCATCACGCGGCGGCCCGCATCGCGGCCCAGGCCCGCCATTTTCCTACCGCTCCTTTGCGATCCCACCCATGAAGAGTGCTTTCCTGACGCGCCGTCCCGGCCCGCGCGCCGCGCTGTTGCCGCTGGCCCTGCTGACCCTGTTGACGGGCTGCGCCGTGGCGCCGTCCGGCCCCCGCCTCGACCACAGCTACACGGCCCGCGGCCAGAGCGACCGCGTCAAGTTCATTGTGCTGCACTACACGGCGGGCGACCTGACGCGCTCGCTCAAGACCCTGACCCAGGACGTGGTCAGCAGCCACTACCTGCTGACGGACGGCGAACAACCGTTCTTCTACACGCTGGTGGACGAGTCGCGCCAGGCCAACCACGCCGGTGTGAGTAACTGGAAGACTTATACACAGCTGAACGTGAGCTCGATCGGCATCGAGATCGTCAACCCCGGTTTTCGCGACACGCCGGAAGGGCGGCTCTGGTATCCCTTCCCGCAGGCCCAGGTCGACCAGCTGATACCGCTGCTGCAGCAGATCATGGCGCGCCACAACATTCCGCCCGAGAACGTGCTGGGTCACAGCGACATCGCGCCCCAGCGCAAGCAGGACCCCGGTCCCCTGTTCCCGTGGAAGCAGCTGGCCGATGCGGGCCTGGTGCGCTGGCCCAGTGCCGTGCAGGTGGCCGCCCGCCTGCCCCTGTTCCAGGCGCAATTGCCCGAAATCGGCTGGTTCCAGCAGAAACTGGCGCAGCATGGCTATGCCGTGCCGCAGACGGGCGAGCTGGACGCGGCCACCCGCAACGTGCTGGTGGTGTTCCAGTCCAAGTACCGCCAGGCCCGCTTCGACGGCGAGCCGGATGCGGAAACGGCCGCCATTCTCGATACGCTGACGTCGCCGGCCTTGCCGCTGCCACCGCCGGGCGTGCCGGCCGCGCAGCCGTTTGCGACCCAGCCCGCACCGCCGTCCGTTGCACCGGCGGCGCCCTCCTCGCCGCCGCCGGACCCGGTCGAGGGGCACTGAAGAACAGAGCGCGTCCTACCCTTAGCAGCGACCGCGCTTTCCGGTATGCTTAGCCTACGCCGTTCTGGAGGACAGCATGCATCCTGCCGTATCCTGCGAAACGATCGCCAGCCATGGCGGTTTCCGGCCGCTGGCCAGCGTGGCCGGCATTGCCGTCGAACTGCGCTATGCCACGGTGGACAACTTCGTCGGGCGCGACCTGTACTCGCCGCTCGACTGCGCCTGGCTGCACCAGGAAGCGGCCGCCGCGCTGGAACAGGCCGTCGCCTGGCTGGCCCTGCACTGGCCCGGCTACCGCCTGCTGGTGCTGGACGCGCTGCGCCCGCAGCGGGTGCAGGAGCAGTTGTGGCTGGCGCTGCAGGGCACGGAACTGCTGGCCTATATCGCCGCGCCGGCGCGCGGCTCCATCCATTCCTTCGGCATGGCCGTGGACCTGACCATCCTCGATGAGCAAGGCTGCGAGCTGGACATGGGCACCGGCTTCGACGACTTGAGTGAGCGCTCACATCCTGCGCTGGAGGCGCAATTGCTGGCCAGCGGCGAACTCAGCGCCACCCAGGCCGGCAACCGCCAGCTGCTGCGCGACGCCATGCAGCAGGCCGGCTGGGTTGGGATCAACACGGAATGGTGGCATTTCGACTGCGGCGACCGCGACCGGATACGGGGCAGTTATACCCGCGTGCTGTAACCGTCCGCGACGCCTCCCGCCGCCCGCCGACGACGGCAGCGGGCAGCGCTGCGGTGGCATGCCCGTCCCGGTGCCGGGACCCGGCTTCGCCGCCGGGGCCGCCAGGGCCTTTCCCGTCAGCGGTCCACCATCGCAAGCCGTTCCGGGCTGTAGCGCAGGCCGGAGACGTGGCTGAGCGCCTGTTCCAGGCTGGCCATGTCCGCCGCGCTCAGCGTGACTTCGGCCGCCGCCGCGTTCTGCTCCAGGTAGCTGCGGCGGCGCGTGCCGGGGATGGGCACCAGGTCCTCGCCCTGCTGCAGCACCCAGGCCAGCGCCACTTGCCCGGCCGTGAGTCCGCGCGCGGCCGCCAGCGCGTGGACGGCTTGCGCCGCCGCCATGTTGGCGTCGAAATTGGCGCCCTGCAGGCGCGGATCCAGGTGGCGGAAATCCGTGGCCGGATATTCTTCCGCGCGGCGGGCCGTGCCGCCCAGGAAGCCCCGGCCCAGCGGGCTGAACGGCACCAGGCCGATGCCCAGTTCGCGCAGCAGGGGCAGGATCTCGTCTTCCAGGTTGCGCTCCCACAGCGAATATTCGCTTTGCAGCGCGCTGATCGGATGCACGGCGTGGGCGCGGCGGATGTTGGTCACGCCGGCCTCGGACAGGCCCAGGTAGCGCACCTTGCCCTCGCGCACGAGCTCGGCCATCACGCCCACCACTTCCTCGATCGGCACTTGCGGGTCGATGCGGTGCTGGTACAGCAGGTCGATGTAGTCCGTGTCCAGCCGCCGCAGCGAGCCTTCCACCGCCAGCCGGATGTGCTCGGGCCGGCTGTTCACGCCCACCGTCTGGCCGTCCGCGTTGATGTCGAAGCCGAACTTGGTGGCCACCACGGCTTGCTGGCGCCGGCCCTGCAGCGCCTTGCCCAGCAGCGTTTCGTTGGTGTAGGGGCCGTACTGCTCGGCCGTGTCGAAGAAGGTCACGCCCAGTTCCAGCGCGCGGTGCACGGTGGCGATGGCTTCCGCCTCGTCGGCCGCGCCGTAGGTCACGCCGCTCATGCCCATGCAGCCCAGTCCCATGGCCGATACCGTCAGGCCGCAGCGGCCCAGTTTGCGTTGTTCCATCGCTCCCTCCTGTTAATGTGATGGAAATAGTATCGTCCATCTGCCAAAGGTACACAATTACCTTAGAATGCAAAGCATTGTTGAACTCAGTGCAACGGTGGAGGCGGGATGGAGATGTTGAACGAGATGGCGGTGTTCGCCCGCGTGGTCGATTGCGGCGGCTTTTCCGCCGCTGCGCGCCAGCTGGAGCTGACCACGTCGGCCGTGAGCCGCCATGTGTCGCGGCTGGAGGCCCACATGGGTGGCCGGCTGCTGCACCGCACTACCCGTTCGCTGGCCCTGACGGAGCTGGGCCGCCAGGTGCATGGGGCCTGCGTGCGCATGCTGAGCACGGCGCGCGAAGTGCATGCGCTGGCCGGCAGCTACAGCGCCCGTCCCAACGGCGTGATCCGGATGACGGCGCCCGTCGTGTTCGGCCAGGTGTGGCTGGCACCACGGCTGCCTGCCTTTCTCGACCTGTATCCGGAAGTGGATGTGCGGCTGACGCTGGTGGACCGTTTCGTCGATCTGGTCGAGGATGGCGTGGACCTGGCCCTGCGCATCGCCGACGAGCTGGCGCCGGGGCTGGCGGCGCGGCCCCTGCTGCCCATCCGCTATGTGCTGGTAGCCGCGCCGCAGTATTTGGCCCGCCAAGGGGCGCCGCTCACGCCCGACGCATTGCCGGGCCACCGCTGCTGTTACCTCGGCTATGCCCGCTTCGGCGAGCGCTGGCAGTTGCAGCGCGGCGAGGAACGGGTCAGCGTCAGCGTGCCGTCGCGGCTCACCATCAACAACAGCGGCGCCCTGCTGTCCGTGGTGGAAGCGGGCGGCGGCATCGGCCTGGTGCCCGATTTCGCGGCGCAGGCGGCGCTGGCCCAGGGCCGGGTGGTGCAAGTGTTGCCGGAGTGGACCTTTGGCGCGCCCTACGCGGGCACGGCCTACGCCGTGTATTTGCCCGGGCCGCATCTGGCCTTGAAGGTGCGGGCCCTGATCGATTACCTGGCCGGCGGCACCGGCGCCTGAGGGACGCGCGCCACCCAGTCCACCAGCGCATCGAGCACGGCGCGGCCGGCGCCGTTGGCCACGTGCTCGTCGTTGATGAAGGCCACCACCACGCAGGGCTGGCCGCTGGCGTCGGGCACATAGCCGGCGATGGCCACCACGCCGCTCAGGCTGCCCGTCTTGAGGCGCGCATGCAGCGCGGCCGGGCTATCCTTGAGGCGCTTGCGCAACGTGCCGTCGAGGCCGGCGATGGGCAGGCTGGAGACGAATTCCGGCATCCACAGGCTGCGCTGGCCGGCCTGCAGCACCGCGGCCAGCTGGGCCGGCGTGGCCCGCTCCAGCCGCGACAGGCCGGAACCGTTTTCCAGCACCAGGCCTTCGGTGGCGATGCCCCGTTCCTGCAGCCAGGCGCGGATGCGCTGCTCGGCGCGGGCGGCCGTGCTGTCGGCGGTGGGCGGCAGCGGGTGGCTGCCCAGCGCGCTGTCCGCTTCCAGGCTGCCCAGGCTGAGGAACAGGGTGCGGGCCAGCGTGTTGTCGGACTGCTTGTTGATGTCGCGCAGCAGCTCGGGCAGGGGGCGCGAGACATGCTCGGCCAGCAGGCGCGCCGTGGGCGGGGTGGCGCCGGCCGCATCGGCTTCGCGCACGTCGCCGTTGAGCACGCCGCCCAGGCGCTTCCACGTGGTGCGCAGCAGGCGTTCCAGGTAGTCGTGGCGGTCCAGTACGTTGATGCTGGTGGCCTTGCTGCAATCCTTGGGGAAGGTGCCGCGCAGCAGCACGTTGATCTTGCCGTCCGTGCGTACGGCCGCGGGCGGCTTCCAGCCCGTTTCCCACAGGGCGCAGGGAGTGTCGACCAGTTTCAGGTCCGTTTTCAGGGCCACTTTTTCCATGGCCGGCAGCATCACGGCCGACAGCTGGCTGCCCGTGGAGCGCAATTCCAGCCGCAGCAGGTTGGTGTTGAGCAGCAGCGCGTCCGGCACCACGTTGTAGTAGGCGTAGGGGTATTCGTCGAACGGCGGCGCCTGCGGGTCCGGCTGGGAGGGCTGGAACAGCTGGCGGTCGAGCACGATGTTGCCCTGGATGCGCCAGACGCCCTCGTTGCGCAACGCCTGCAGCATGCGGGTCAGCACATCCTCGTTGAAATCGGCGTCGGCGCCGCCGCGCAGGTACAGGTCGCCCCGCAGCACGCCGCGCACCAGCTCGGCGGTCGTACGCATTTCCGTACGTCCGCGGAAGATGGGGCCCAGCTGTTCCAGCGCCACCATGGTGGTCAGCACTTTCATGGTGGAGGCGGGCTGCATGCTGCGCCCGGCGCCGTGCGTCAGCAGCGGCGTACCGTTGCGCAGCACCACGGCGCCCATCGCCTCCTGCGGGATGCGGGCCGTCTCCAGCAGCTGGGCTACCGGTTCCGGTAGCTGGGCGTGGACGGCGCCGCTGGCGGCGAACAGGGCGGCGAGGAGATGGCGGCGCAGCATGGACATGGTCAGTGGAAGAAAGCGTAGGATACGAGGACGGCTGCCACCACCCCGGCGAAGTCGGCGATGAGGCCGCAGGAAATGGCATAGCGCGTCTTGCGGATGCCGACCGAGCCGAAGTACAAGGCCACGATGTAGAACGTGGTGTCGGCCGAGCCCTGGAACACGCAGGTGAGGCGGCCGATAAAGGAATCGGGGCCGTAGGTCTTCATGGCGTCGATCATCAGGGCCTTGGAGGCGCTGCTGCTGAGCGGCTTCATGAGGGCCGTCGGCAGCGAGGGCACGAAGTCCGCGTTCCAGCCCAGGTGCACCACCACCCAGTCCAGCGCGCCGATGACGAAGCCCAGCACACCGGCGTTGCGGATCACGCTGATGGCCACCAGCATGCCCACCAGGTAGGGAATGATGGTGATCGAGGTCTGGATACCGCCCTTGGCCCCTTCGATGAAGGCTTCGTACACGTTCACCTTCTTCCACAGGGCGCCGATGATGAAGGCGGCGATCACGACGATCAGCACCAGGTTGCTCACCACCTTGGACACCTGCTCGATTTCCGAGCGCGCCAGGTACTGGGTGAAATACCAGACGGTGAGGCCGATGAAGGCCGTGATGCCGCCCAGCCAGCCCAGCACGACACCGTTGAACAGGTTGATGCGCTGGCGTATCGCCACGCCGATGATGCCGGCCATGGTGGCCACGTAGGTGGCGATCATGCAGGGGATGAAGATGTCGGACGGATCGTGTGCGCCCAGGATGGCGCGCTGGGCCATGATGGCCACCGGGATCAGGGTCAGGCCGGACGTGTGCAGCACCAGGAACATGATTTGCGCGTTGCTCGGTTCATCCTTGTTGGGGTTGAGCGTTTGCAGCGATTCCATCGCCTTCAGGCCGAACGGGGTGGCCGCGTTGTCCAGGCCCAGCAGGTTGGCCGAGAAGTTCATCACCATGTGGCCGGTGGCCGGATGGTTCTTCGGCACTTCCGGGAAGATGCGCGAAAAGAAGGGCGAGATGACGCGCGCCAGCAGATTGACCATGCCGGCCTTTTCGCCGATGTTCATGATGCCCAGCCACAGCGTCATCACGCCGGCCAGCGGCAGGGCGATGTCCATCACGCCCATGCGGGCCGAATCGAACGTGCCTTCGATGATGCGCTTGAAGATTTCCGTGTCGCCCAGGAACAGCCACTGCGCCAGCGCCGCGGCAAAGCCCACCAGGAAAAAGCCAGACCAGATGTAATTGAGCGACATAGAGCGGGGTGTTCCTCGGGCTAGATGGGATAGGCAATGTTGCAGGCAGAGTATAGAGTATGCTGGCCGCGCAATCTCAACTGGATATCACATGAAGCGTTACTGGAAACTGATACTGACCGGTGCTCTGCTGGCGCTGGCAGGCTGGAGCGGTGCCGCGCGAGCAGCCATGCAGACCACTGCGCCTGCGCCTGTCGGGGTCGCGCCGGCTGCCGCTGCCGCTGCCAGGGCCGTGCCCGCCGCTGCCCGCGCCGCCGCTACCGCAGCAGCTGTCGCTACGCCCGCAGCTGCATCCGCCGTCGCATCGTCGACCGCGCCCAAGGTGCTGCGTGCTTTCCTCAGCACGGGCGAGACGGGGCTGGACCCGGCCGTCGCCTCCGACCTGGCCAGTCTCAGCCTGCTGGAAAACCTGTTCGATCCCCTGCTGCGCTACGACTACCTGGCCCGTCCCGTGCGGCTGCAGCCGAACACAGCCAGTGCCATGCCCACCATCGATGAAGGGGGCTTGCGCTACACCTTCCACCTCAAGCCCGGCCTGGTCTTCTCGCCCGACCCCACCTTCCACGGCGCGCGGCGCGAAGTGACGGCCCAGGACTATGTGTACAGCCTGATGCGGCTGTACGACCCGGCCCTGAAGTCGCCGTGGCTGTTCCTGCTCGAAGGCAAGCTGGTGGGCGACAGCGCGCTCAAGGGCGACGGCTTCCGCTACGACCGCGCCATCGCCGGCCTGCGGGCGCTGGACAAATACACGCTGCAGTTGCGCCTGAACGCGCCCGATCCCAACTTCCTGTTCTACCTGGCCATTCCCGCCACAGGCGTGGTGGCGCGTGAAGTGGCGGATGCCTACGGCAGCCAGTTCGGCAACCACCCCGTCGGCACCGGGCCGTTCGTGATCGGTGAATGGAAGCACAGCGACAAGATCACGCTGCTGGCCAATCCGGACTACCGCCCCACCGTGTTCCATGCCGGCCCGGACGTGGCGCCGGCCGACCGCGCACTGGCCGCCGCGCTGGAAGGCAAGCGCCTGCCGCTGGTGGACCGGGTCGAAGTGAAGATCATGGAGGAATACCAGTCGCGCATGCTGGGCTTCCTGAACGGCGAATTCGACTACCTGGAGCAAGTGCCCGAATCGATGAAGGACATGGTGCTGACGGCCGACGCCACGCCCACGCTCAGGCCGGAGCTGGCGCGCAAGGGCGTGGTACTGACGCCCTTCCCCGTGCTGCAGACCTACTACATGTGGATGAACATGGACGACCCGCTGATCGGCGGCTACGGCAAGGAGAAGGTCGCGCTGCGGCGCGCCATCGCGCTCGGCTACAACGGCGCGGAAGACATCGCCCTGCTCAAGAAAGGCCTGGCCCTGCCGGCGCGAACGCCGCTGCCGCCCAACGTGCTGGGCTACGACCCGGCCTTCCGCAGCCCGACCGCGTATGACCCCGCGCTGGCGCGCGCGCTGCTGGACCGCTACGGCTACCGCCTGGACGCGGACGGTTTCCGCCGCCAGCCCGACGGCCAGCCGCTGACGCTGGTCATGCATACCGAGCCGACCACGGTGGGCCGGCTGCGCGACGAGCTGTGGCGCAAGAATTTGAACGCCATCGGCCTGCGGGTCGAATTCAAGAGCGACAAGAAGACGGAAGTGATCAAGGCCTCGCGGCTGGGCAAGGTGATGATGTTCGAAACCAACTGGATCGCCGACTTCCCCGACGGCGACAACTTCTACCAGCTGCTGTACGGCCCCAACAGCGGCCGCGCCAACTACGCCCGCTTCAACCTGCCCGCCTTCAACCAGCGCTACGAGCAGGCCGGCAAGCTGGGCGACTCGCCCGAGCGTACCCGGCTGTTCGATGAAATGGCCCAGCTGCTGCACGCCTACGCGCCGTGGGTGCTGCTGACCCATCCCATCTCGGCCGACCTGCAGCAACCGTGGCTCAAGCACTACAAGCGCCACCCGGTGGAATTGACGGCCTGGCGCTACGTGGACGTGGAGCACCGCAAGTAACGGCTGGAAAAGAATTTGTGCGTCGCACAAAAAACTATGTTACACTACGTTCAGTGGTGAGGTTTGTTCGCAAGCAGTCCCGCTATCCAGTAGCATGCGCAGCGATTTGTATTGTGTAAGTTCAAATTGTGCAAAGCCGCAAACGCCTGGATTTGTAACTCCGAATACGTTGGTCGATTTACACGTTGGGGGCACTATGCAGATAGCATGGGCGCCCGAGACTCTGGAGGCACTTTGCAGATAGCACTGGCGTCCGGCACGATTAAAGCATAGGTAATACATTGGAATAAAGCTCGCTCCGGCGAGCTTTTTTTTCGTCCGTCGCCAGCACAGAAAAATGGGGACGTACCCCATTTCAGAAAAATGGGGTACGTCCCCATTTTGGGTTAGAGAGCGCGGGCGATCAGGAGCTTCTGGATGTCGCTCGTGCCTTCGTAGATCTGGCACACGCGTACGTCGCGATAGATGCGCTCGACAGGGAAGTCGGATACATAGCCGTAGCCGCCATGCACCTGGATCGCGTCGGAACAGACCCGCTCGGCCATCTCGGAGGCGAACAGCTTGGCCATCGCCGCTTCCTTCAGGCACGGCAAGCCGGCGTCCTTCATCGAGGCCGCGTGGCGGATCAGCTGGCGCGCCGCTTCGATCTGGGTCGCCATGTCGGCCAGGCGGAACTGCACGGCCTGGTGTTCATAGATGGGCTTGCCGAAGCTTTCCCGCTCCTTCGCATAACGCAGCGCCGCTTCATAGGCGGCGCGCGCCATGCCCACTGCCTGCGAGGCGATGCCGATGCGGCCCCCTTCCAGCCCGGACAGGGCGATCTTGTATCCCTGGCCTTCTTCGCCGATCAGGTTTTCGGCCGGGATGCGGCAGTTCTCGAACAGGATCTGGGCCGTGTCCGACGAGTGCTGGCCCATCTTCTGCTCCAGCCCGGCCACGATGTAGCCCGGCGTCGACGTTGGCACCCAGAACGCGCTGATGCCTTTCTTGCCGGCCGCCTTGTCCGTCACGGCCATGACGATGGCCACGTCCGCATACTTGCCGCTGGTGATGAATTGCTTGACGCCGTTCAGCACGTAGCTGTCGCCGTCGCGCGTGGCTGTGGTGCGCAGGGCCGCCGCGTCGCTGCCCGTGTGCGGTTCCGTCAGGCAGAACGCGCCCAGCATGTCGCCCTGGGCCAGCGGCCGCAGCCACTGTTCCTGCTGGCGCGCGTTGGCGTACATCATGGCGATGCTGCACACCGGGCAGTTGTTGACGGAGATGATGGTGGAGGTGCCGCCGTCGCCGGCCGCGATCTCTTCCAGCACCAGCGCCAGCGAGACGTAATCGAGCCCGGCGCCGCCCAGCGCTTCCGGCACGGCCACGCCGAACGCACCGAGCGCGGCCAGTTCTTTCAGTTCCTGCTTGGGGAAATAATGTTCCTTGTCCCAGCGCGCCGCGTTGGGCGCCAGGCGCTCCTGGGCAAAGGCGCGCAGGGCGTCGCGGATCATGTTGTGTTCGTCGCTCAGTATCATGGAAAACGTCTCAGGTGAAGTGGTTGGCGGCGGCTCGGCTTACCAGCCGATCGGGGTGCCGTCGTAGTTGCGGTAGACCGCGTGATCCGCATGCGGCAGGCCGGCCAGCGTGCGGCGGATGCCGGCCGCGCTGTCTTCCACCGCCAGGTCGGCGTCGGCGCCGCCCATGTCGGTGCGCACCCAGCCCGGATGCAGGGCCACGCAGGTGGCGCCCTGGACGCCGAACTGGATGGACGTGTCGATCAGCACGGAGTTGAGGGCGGCCTTGCTGGCCCGGTACAGCGTGCCGCTGGCGTTGTCGCGCTCGGACAGGGAACCCATGTGCGAGGACATCACGGCCAGCTTGCCCCGCGCCGCGCACACCAGCGGCGCGACGATGGGCAGCAGGCGCATGGCGGCCAGCACGTTGGTGTGCATCACGGTGTCGAAGTCCGATTGCAGGGGGAAGCCATCGTGGCGCGGGCCGTACACGCCGGCGTTGAGGATGGCCACTTCCAGCTGTTCGCCGTCCAGCCGCCAGCCGAGGGCGGCGCACGCTTCCACGTTGGTCACGTCCAGCGGGTGGGCTTCGGCGCCCAGGTCGGCCAGCAGCTGGCAGTCTGGCTCCTGGCGGGCGGTGGCGATCACGCGCCAGCCATCGGCCAGGTACTGGCGCGTCAGTTCGTGGCCGATGCCGCGCGAGGCACCGATGATAAGTGCGGTGGGCATGAGATACCTTTACGCCAGTTCGATCGCCATCGCCGTCGCCTCGCCGCCGCCGATGCACAGGGCGGCCACGCCGCGCTTGCCGCCGGTGCGCTTGAGGGCGCCGATCAGGGTGACCAGGATGCGGGCGCCGGAGGCGCCGATCGGGTGGCCCAGGGCGCAGGCGCCGCCGTGCACGTTGATCTTGTCGTGCGGGATCTCCAGGTCGTGCATGGCGGCCATGGCCACGGCGGCGAACGCTTCGTTGATCTCGAACAGGTCCACATCCTTGGTGCTCCAGCCCACCTTGGCGTACAGCTTCTGCACGGCGCCGATGGGGGCGGTGGCGAACAGGTCGGGCGCCTGGGCGTGGGTGGCGTGGCCGTGCACGGTGGCGATGGGGGCCAGGCCCAGCTTCTTGGCCGTGGAGGCGCGCATCATCACCAGCGCGGCGGCGCCGTCGTTGATGGAGGAGGACGAGGCGGCCGTGATGGTGCCATCCTTCTTGAAGGCGGGACGCAGGGCGGGGATCTTGTCGAGCTTGGCCTTGAGCGGGCCTTCATCCTGGTCGATCACGGTGTCGCCGCCGCGGCCGGACACGGTCACGGGCGCCATTTCCCACTTGAAGTAGCCTTCCGCCGTGGCCAGCTGGGCGCGCTTGACGGACGCGATGGCGAACGCATCCTGCGCCTCGCGCGTGAACTGGTACTTGGCCGCGCACTCTTCCGCGAAGGTGCCCATGGAGCGGCCTTCGCCCGTCTTCTCGTTGCGCGAGTAGGCGTCTTCCAGGCCGTCGTACATCATGTGGTCGAACAGCATGCCGTGGCCGATGCGGTAGCCGCCGCGGGCCTTGGGCACCAGATACGGCGCGTTGGTCATCGATTCCATGCCGCCGGCCACCACCACCTCGGCGCTGCCGGCCACCAGCTGGTCGTGGGCGAAGATGGCCGCCTGCATGGCCGAGCCGCACATCTTGGACAGGGTGACGGCGCCGGTCGAGGTCGGCAGGCCGCCCTTCAGCAGGGCCTGGCGGGCCGGCGCCTGGCCCTGGCCGGCCATCAGGCAGTTGCCGAAATAAACGTGCTCGACCAGCTTGGGATCGACGCCGGCGCGCTCGACGGCGGCCGCGATGGCCACGCCGCCCAGGTCGTTGGCGCTCTTGCTCGAGAAGTCGCCCTGGAAGGCGCCCATGGGGGTGCGGGCGGCACCGACGATAACGATAGGATCATTCATTTTCTAGAGTCTCCATAAAGGGGGGCGGCGTGACCGCCGGGGGGGTGGTGAGGTGCTGATGGCAAAAACGGATGTGCTGCGGATAGGGGAACACGTCTTCCACGTAACCATCCGCGATGCGCTGCTTGCGCGCTTGCCAGTACTCCTGCGTGAGCAGGTCGGCGTGGTGTTTCATGAAGTACTTGCGGATCTTGGCGTTCCCGAGCAGGAAGTGGCCGAACTGTTCGGGGAACACGTCGTGCCTGCCGATCGGGTACCACGGTTCGGAGGCCATTTCCTCCTCCTCCGTGCGCGCCGGCGGGATCACGCGGAAATTGCAGTCGGTGATGTATTCGATTTCGTCGTAATCGTAGAACACGACGCGCTGGTGGCGGGTCACGCCGAAGTTCTTGTACAGCATGTCGCCGGGGAAGATGTTGGCCGTCACCAGTTCCTTGATGGCGTTGCCGTATTCCAGGATGCCGTGTTCGATCTGGCTGTCGTCGCCATCCTTTTCCGCGTTGCTGAGCCAGATGTTGAGCGGCACCATGCGCCGTTCGATGTACAGGTGCTTGATGATGATCTGTTCCTTGTCCTCCTCCACCAGCGACGGCGCGAAGTGCTTGAGTTCGGCGATCAGCTCTTCCGTGAAGCGGTGGCGGGGGAAGGCCACGTTCGAATATTCGAGCGTGTCGGCCATGCGGCCCACGCGGTCGTGATTCTTCACCAGCAGGTATTTTTCCTTGATCAGGGCGCGCGTGGTGTCCTTGGGCGCCGGGAAGAAATCCTTGATGACCTTGAACACATAGGGGAAGGACGGCAGCGCGAACACCAGCATCACCAGGCCGCGGATACCGGGTGCGATCTCGAACTGGTCCGACGAATGCTTGAGGTGCTGCAGGTAGTCGCGGTAGAACAGCGTCTTGCCCTGCTTCTGCAGGCCGAGGATGGTGTAGATCTCGCTGCGCGGCTTGCGCGGCATCAGGCTGCGCAGGAATTGCACATAGGCCGACGGCACTTCCATGTCGACCAGGAAGTAGGCGCGCGTAAACGAGAACAGCACCGTGATCTGCTCCAGGTCGAACAGCACGGTGTCGAGTATCAGTTCGCCGTTGCGGTTGTGCAGGATGGGCACGATGAACGGGAATTCCTTGTTGCCGTTGATGCCCTTGCCCACGATGTAGGCGCCCTTGTTGCGGAAAAACAGGCTCGACAGCACCTGGATCTGGTGGTTGGGCTCCATGCGGATGGTGCCGAACAGCTGGCGCAGCCGGGCTTCCACCAGGTCGACGTCGCGGTCCAGGTTGGCGAACTTCGCGTCCAGCTGGAAATTGGTGATGATGCGCCGCAGCGCCACATGCAGGCCGTCCTTGCCAGGGTAATAGACCCGGTAAGTGGGCGACAGCTCTTCCGTCTCGATGTATTCGGTCGACACGACGGGCCGCACGAAGATGAAATCGTTGTGGAAATAAGTGCGGTGCAGGATGTTGCAGCAGACGGAATTGAAGAACGTTTCGGCCAGTTCCGGCTGCTTGTGGTCCGACAGCATGCCGATGAAGTGCAGCTTCAGTTCGCGCCACACTTCGTCCGTCAGCTCGGCCGGGTCGTATTCATCTTCCAGCATCTGCACGCATTCGTGCACGCGCTGGTCGTAAAAGCCGATGCGGGCGCGCGCGGCCTGCTGGGCCTCGCGCCACGCGCCCCGTTCGAAATGCTGCCTGGCTTGCTGACTGGTCTGGCGAAACAGCCGGTAGTGCTTGTCGAAACCGTCGCGGATGGTGCGCGCGATATCGAAGGCAATCTGGGAAGACAGCAGTTTGGGAAAGGCAGCTTGGGTCATCGTCCTACTCGCGGTTGGGCTGGTGAGTGAGCGCCGTTCCCGCGCGGGAACGGCGTACGGACCGCCCCAGCCCGAGTGAACTGTCACGCTCGAATCGGTAGTGCCTGCCGCGCCGGCGCCGCGCATGGCCGCGTTGCAAATGCTCGCGATAGCCCGCTATCGCTGCGCTTTGCGCCTTGCCCTGTGCGCCACCGGCACGTCCTTCACTCCCGATTCTACCGTGACAGTCCACTACATGGTCTCTGCGAACAGTTCGCGACCGATCAGCATGCGGCGGATTTCGCTGGTACCGGCGCCGATCTCGTACAGTTTGGCGTCGCGCCACAGGCGGCCCACCGGATACTCGTTGATGTAACCGTTGCCGCCCAGGGTCTGGATGGCCTCGCCGGCCATCCAGGTGGCTTTTTCCGCGCTGTACAGAATGGCCCCCGCCGCGTCCTTGCGCAGCTGGCGGACCGCTTCCGGGGTTGTGGCCCGGTCGCAAGCCTGACCGACGGCGTACACATATGCCTTGCACGCCATCATGGTCGAGTACATATCGGCTATCTTACCTTGCATCAGCTGGAATTCGCCGATGGGCTGGCCGAATTGCTTGCGATCGTGGATGTAGGGCACCACGTTGTCCATGCAAGCCTGCATGATGCCCAGCGGGCCGCCGGACAACACGGTGCGTTCGAAGTCCAGGCCCGACATCAGCACGTTGACGCCCTTGCCCAGGCCGCCCAGCACGTTCTCGGCCGGCACTTCGCAGTTCTCGAACACCAGTTCGCCCGTGTGCGAGCCGCGCATGCCCAGCTTGTCGAGCTTTTGCGCCACGGAGAAGCCCTTGAAATCCTTTTCGATCAGGAAGGCCGTCATGCCGCGCGGGCCCGCTTCCAGGTCGTTCTTGGCGTACACCACCAGTACGTCGGCGTCGGGGCCGTTGGTGATCCACATCTTGGTGCCGTTCAGTACCCAGCGGTCGCCCTTGAACTCGGCCCGCAGCTTCATGCTCACCACGTCGGAGCCGGCGTTCGGCTCGGACATGGCCAGCGCGCCCACGTATTCGCCGGAAATGAGCTTGGGCAGGTATTTGCGCTTCTGCTCTTCGGTGCCGTTGCGCTTGATCTGGTTCACGCACAGGTTGGAATGGGCGCCGTAGGACAGGCCGACCGAGGCCGAGGCGCGCGAGATTTCTTCCATCGCCACGATGTGGGCCAGGTAGCCCATGTTGGCGCCGCCGTATTCCTCGCCGACGGTGATGCCCAGCACGCCCAGCTCGCCCATCTTGCGCCACAGGTCCATGGGGAACTGGTCGTTGCGGTCGATGTCGGCGGCGCGCGGGGCGATTTCGGCGGCGGCGAACTGTTGCACGGCTTCGCGCAGGGCGGCGATGTCTTCGCCATGGTCAAAGGTCAGGCCGGGGAGATGGAGCATGTCATCCTCTATTGTCGTGTGGGTGGTGGTGGGACAATGATACGCTTGTGTGACGTTAACGTAAACGTCAAGTGAAACAGGCAAGGCCGCCCATGCGGCCCCTGGCGCCGCCTATGGGACGGCGCCCTGCTGCTCGTCGGCCAGGGCCGCCAGCAGGCGTTTGCATTCGTCTTCATGGGCCGTCAGCTCGGCCAATGCCATTTCCAGGTCTTCGCGCTGCTGTTCCAGCGTTTCCCGGTGCTGCGACAGCACGTTGAGGAAGCGGTGCATCTGGGCCGCCGTGTCCTTGGGCGATTCATACATGTCGACCAGGCTCTTGATTTCGGACAGGGCCAGGCCCAGGCGCTTGCCGCGCAGGGTCAGCTTGAGCCGGGTGCGGTCGCGCGGCGTGTAGACGCGGTTGCGCCCGCCCGCGCCTTCGCGCGAGGGGCTCAGCAGGCCCTGGTCTTCATAAAAGCGGATGGCGCGCGCCGTCACGTCGAATTCGCGGGCCAGTTCGGTAATAGTATAGGTCGGCATTGTTGGGCTTGCGGTAAAGTGGCGGAATCCGGATGACGGGGGGGCAGGTGCCGTTTACAATCGGTGCTCTGCTTCCGTTTACGTCAACGTCAATCACATTGTAGCGCGCCTGCCGGGAAAGATCGCCATGAATCCACTTGAATCGCAACTGCAGTATCCGCTGGGCGACACCGTGCCCGCCGTCGGCACCACCGTCCCCGTGGCGGACGGCGTGGCCTGGCTGCGCATGCCGCTGCCGTTCGCGCTCGACCACATCAACCTGTGGCTGCTCGACGACAGCGACGGCGAGACGGGCGCGCCCGGCTGGACCGTGGTCGATTGCGGCGTGGCCACGGACGCCACCCGCGCCGGCTGGGAAGCCCTGTTCGCCGGTCCCATGGCCGGCCGGCCGCTGCAGCGGGTACTGGCCACCCATTGCCATCCCGACCACATCGGCCTGGCCGACTGGCTGGGGCGGCGCTGGCAGGCGCCGCTGTGGACCACGACCGGCGAATATGCGTTCGCGCGCATGATGTCGGCCGCCCTGCCCGGCGTGGACGGCCCGGCCGCCTTGCCCCACTTCCAGCGCCACGGCCTGCGCGATCCGGACATGCTCGACAAGATGGCCAGCCGGCGCCAGTACTACCCGAGCCTGGTGCCGTCCGTGCCGGACAGCTACCGCCGCATCCAGGATGGCCAGCTGCTGGCGATCGGCGCCCACCAGTGGCAAGTGATCACCGGTTTCGGCCACGCGCCCGAGCATGCGTCGCTGTACTGCGCTGCCCTCAACGTGCTGATTTCGGGCGACATGGTGCTGCCGCGCATTTCCACCAACGTCTCCGTGTTCGCCGTCGAGCCGGAAGCGAACCCGCTGGGGTTGTATCTCGATTCGCTGGGCAAGTTCGCCGCCCTGCCGGACGACGTGCTGGTGCTGCCGTCGCACGGCAAGCCGTTCCGCGGCCTGCACACCCGCATCGCCCAGCTGCGCCAGCACCACGTGGAGCGGCTGGCCGAAGTGGTGGCCGCCTGCGCCGAGTGGCAGGCGGCGGCCGACATCGTGCCCATCATGTTCAAGCGGGCGCTGGACGCCCACCAGCTCAGCTTCGCGCTGGGCGAGGCGCTGGCCCACCTGCACAAACTGTGGCAGGACGGTATCGTGCGCCGCGAAACGGGGGCAGACGGCATCATAAGATTTCGGCTGCGCTGATCGGGCCGCAGGTCAGTTTGCATGTGGAAATAACATGGCCCCACTGGCCGGGGGCGGGTATAAATGTTATGGTATCAATCTTGCCATTTAACCTCCGTCCGTATCCCGCCTGGGCTGGTATTTTCACTGACCGTCACCAAATTTAGTTTGGCGGCGGTGTTGGTCATTGGCGGTGCGCATGTGAAATAGAATGTCAAACGTTAAATCCATTTATGTCACAATTAGTGTTTGCATCCAAGAGACTGACTTTCATGCGGCAACGTGAAATAGTGCAATTATGAATTCTTCCAATGAACGCGAAAGCTTTAGCCAGCGCCTGCAACAGGCACTCAAAAATGCTCACTACTCTCCCGACAGTCCCACCCGCCTGGCACGGGAGTTCAACATCCGTTTCGATGGCCGTCCGATCACGGTCCACGCGGCGCGCAAGTGGCTGGTAGGCGAGGCGATACCGACCCAGGAAAAGTTGCGCATGATTGCGCAATGGCTGGGCGTGCCCGCGGAATGGCTGCGCTTTGGCGGACCGGAGGCCGGCGCCCCGGCCGGCGAGGGCGGCAATGGCTTGTCGCGCTTTGAATCGGCCGACGTCAAGCTGATCGCCGATTTGCAACGGCTCGATGAACATCACCGCCAGATCGCGCGTGAATTTATCCGCATGCTGGTGCGCGTCAATTACCAAAAGTAACAAAATGCTATTAATTGTCCTGAACAAAACAGGACGCAGGCTGGCCGCATTTTCCGCATAAATTTAAGCTCTCTTAAATTCCCTCCGACTTTTATTTGGTCTTTTGCTACCCGGCAAAACTCTACCCGTCCGCGGCGGCCCACGCCGTTTGCGCCCTGTCATGTGGACGATACGCACGGGGTGCACAATGGCGGACGGGCCATTTCTTTTTTGCAATGACTCGCTTCTTTACAGCGCAGATGCCAATAGTGGCTCATAATTGGGTTAGTTTTCGCGTCGCAGCAGTTTTCACCACGGAGTCGAGCCTTTGAGCCGCCATATGAAAAGTAATTACAGCAACGTCGCACAGTTGAAGGACCTGATGACCGTGCCGCCCATGACGGCGGCCCAGCATGCGGAAGTGATGCGCAAGCGCATCGCGCAGCGCCGCAAGGTGGAAGAAGCCAGGGAATTGAAACAAGCTTGCGGCGCCCAGTTCGAGAAACGCTAGCCGCGAGTTGCGCCGGGGCCGGCAAGGTCCGGGCTGTTGAGCAGAATGTGTTGCCATCGCTGCGACCCTGCGGCAGGCGGGGGCCAGTGCCGCCCGAGCGATAGTGTGCTGCGGGGGCCATCGGGCCGGCGGCCAGCTTCAGGTGCAGGGGCGCAAGCGGCGCGGAATCGGCCGTGCGGCCGGTGTCAGCCGTCCGTCGCGGGCTTGAGGCCGTTCCAGCGGGGCGCCAGCGTGTGGGCGATGCCGAACAGGTCGATGACGCGGGCCACCGTATGGTCGACCATCTCGTCTATGCTTTGGGGCCGGTGGTAGAAGCTGGGCAGGGGCGGGAACACGATGCCGCCCATTTCCGTCACGGCCGTCATATTGCGCAGGTGGGCCAGGTTGAACGGCGTCTCGCGCACCATCAGCACCAGCCGGCGGCGCTCCTTGAGCACCACGTCGGCCGCGCGCGCGATCAGATTGTCGGACAGGCCATGGGCCACGGCGGCCAGCGTCTTCATCGAACACGGCGCGATCACCATGCCGTCGGACTGGAACGAACCGCTGGCGATGGACGCGCCGACGTCGCGCGTCTTGTGCACCACGTCGGCCAGCGCCTCGACGGCGCGGCGCGTCATGCCCGTTTCCTGCTGCAGGGTCAGCACGGCGGCGTCGGACACGATCACATGGGTCTCGACGCCGGGCATGGCCTGCAAGTGCTGCAGCAGCCGCACCCCATACACGGCGCCGGTGGCGCCCGTGATGGCGATGACGAGCCGCTGCGGACGATCAGGCATCCAGCAGGGCTTTCAGTTCGCCCGACTCATACATTTCGTTCATGATGTCGGAACCGCCGATGAATTCACCCTTGATGTAGAGCTGGGGAATGGTAGGCCAGTTCGAGTATTCCTTGATGCCCTGGCGCACTTCAGGATCGTCCAGCACGTTCACGGTGGCGATGTTTTCCACGCCGCAAGCTTTCAGGATCTGGATGGCGCGGCCGGAAAAGCCGCACTGCGGGAACTGGGCCGTGCCCTTCATGAACAGCACCACGGGGGTGCTGGTCACCGTCTCTTTGATCCAGGTTTGTACGTCGCTCATAGCTGCCTCAAGGTAAATAAAATAAAGATGCCTGTATTTTATAAGAAAACGGCGGGGCCGGTACATTTGGGTGTTGGCCGCAACCATCTTCCTTGCATCTTGGCTGTCATGGCAACAATGGCCGGCGCGACCACGTCACGGATGGCGGCGCCGCCCTTGGCGCTGATCGGGTGGGCTTGGGCTGGCGTTGCCTTTTCTGCATAATATTAAAAATAGATAAATATTTCTTAATTTATAGCTTAGAATTTCCAGGTGCTTGCGCAGACGTATGCGAGCAGGTCCGGCGCTGATCGTCAGGTGCGCCCCCTTTCCCTTTCCTTATATCTTTCCCTCATGAAAATTTCGATCCCTCAATCACTGGTCGCAGCCGCCACGGTGGTGTTCGCGATGACAGGCCATGCCGAAGAAACCAAGTCCGCATTCGATTTGGGTGCCATGATCAAGAATAGTTTCAACAAGGCCTTGAGCAAGAATGGCATCGGCGCCAAGGAAGGTGAGCAGGGAAATGCGGGCGCGTCCGCCAGTTATCAGAAATTGACGGATACCAAACTCAAGGATATTTTGAAGGCCTATCCGGTCAAGGACGATATGAATCCGCCCGCGTTTCCAAAGTTGGCCATTCGTATTACCGGCTACGCCAAGACGCTGGATCAGTGGTCAAATCGGACCAACACGCCAAACGAATGCGTAAACTACAACGTGACCCTGTGGACCAGCGAGCGCAAGAGCGAAAAGTTTGACAATCTGCGCATGTGTGCCACCGATCTGGCCTACAACATCAGTTTTGTCAGTGTGCGCAGTCCGTGGCCGGCAAAAATGAATTACAACAAGAGTTCCGGACAGGTGCGCGACGACGGTCCGGTGGCGCCGTCCAAGCCGTATCCTAACGATCCGGTGGCCCGCAGCTTCATGGCTGGCGGCGGCGTGTTTTACATCGGTTCCATGTTTGTCCAGATGGGCTACGACTGGGATTATCCTCACGACACCATGCGCGTGTGGGTGTCCGGCGTTTCCAACACTGGCGATGGCAACGTCTCGGCCGCCAATCATGCCGGCGCGGCAGTCATGACGACCACCGCGCAGCCGCCGGCGGAGACGGGCGCCCAAGGGGCGGCTGGCGCCTATCCTGTCGCGGGCGTCTACGATGCTTCCGACCGCAATTTTGAACGCACTTTCACCGTGTCGGCGGACGGGAAGTTTGAACTGGTGGTGCAGCAAAAAGGCAAGGCCGGCAATCTGCGTTCCGGCATCGGCGAAGGCCAGTTGGCCGAAGGGCCAGGCGGCTGGCAGTTCAATGCCGGCAACTGCAAAATGACAGTACGGCGCGGCAGTGGCAGCGTGCAATTGCATGCCGAACGTTGTTCCGGTGACTGGGGCGATGTGCCCTACGATGGCCGCTATCAGTTCAAGGCGACGCCGTCTGAAGCGCAGGATGCAGGCAAAGGCACAGGCAAGGTTGCGGCCAATGGGGGGGCGGCTGAAATGGTGCAGGCTGGCAATCTACCGACCCGCAAGGAGCTGAAAGACAATTGGGATGCCGTGTCCACTGCCACGTTATCGGGCAAGGCCTTGACCGTGTTGACCAAGCGTGCGGCGTCCCTGGAAGGCAGTCCCTATTCCCATACGGATGCCGCCGTGTTTGTGATCGACAATCCGGTCCACGGCAACCTGAATGCGTCCGAATTGGCAAAGTCGCCACTGAAAGTGGTTGATATTCCTTTGCCTCCGCGCGCGCCCAACCAAGGCTACGCGATCCAGGGAAACTGCTCGCAAGGCAAGAACAAGAATGTGGTGTTAATCCAGATTGCCAACGAAACCCCATATGGCACCGCTCCGAAGCCCGTCAGCGCATGGGTGCTCGATGCCAATCAACAGGCGGTCCAGGTGAATCCCGCCAAGTCCGTCAAATGTCCGGTTGTTGAAACAGACGTTTGAATCTCACTCTCTTGACCAGTTAGTGATGGCGCGCCGGCGGCAGCGTAGTGTATCGCGACGCCTCCCCGGCCGAAGCCGGGCAGGCGCCGGGCGGGCTTAGTTGTCGCAGCCCAGGTCGTGCAGGCGGTCATAGGCCGCCTTGGCCTGTACCAGGCCGTAGCCGAAGTACGGGTCGCGGCCCGGCGCGCCGAGGTCGAGCGCGGTCTTGTCCAGCGTGCTGCGGATCTGGCTGACGCTGCAACTTGGGAAGTAGCTCCACACCAGTGCCGCCACCGCCGACACGTGCGGCGTCGCCATCGAGGTGCCGTTGAACAGCGCGTAGTTGGTGGCCGTCACCTGCATCGTGGCCGGCTGGCCCAGCTGCGCCTTCAGGCTCGCGCCGTCCGTGTCGGACACGCCCACCGAAGGAATATTGGTCACCGTGCCGCCGAGGGTGCCGTTCAGGGCGCCCGCCACATTGTTATAGACCACGGCGCCCACGCCGCCGCTGGCCTGGCAGTTGCTGACCTTGGTCGCGAAGGAGATCGTACCGCGCTTGATCAGGCACACCTTGCCGGCCATGGCCGCATCGGTCGCCGTGCCCAGCCCGAAGTCGGCCAGCGGCGCGGTGACCGTGGCCACCGGCGAGCCATCCATGGCGCCGGCTTCGTAGCTGGCCGCCCCTACCGTCAGCGCGGCGTTGCGGCCGCTGCCCATCGGCACGGTCGACAGCACTTGCACGCCCGGCGCGGCCAGTTCGACCTTGGGAGTGTATTGGGAAAAACCGGCGATCTGCCTGTTCTGGTCGAGCGCGGCGACCGACACCACGCTGGCATAGCCGGCCGGGTAGGACTGGACGTCGTTGCCGTCGTTGCCGGCGGCGGCGATCGACAGCACCCCGCGCTTGGCCAGGCCGTCGAACGCACGCTCCTCCGCGATGCTGCGGTCGCCGCCACCGAGCGACATGCTGATGACGTTGGCGCCCGCCGCGCCGCACTTGTTGGCGGCCCCGATCAGGGTCGAAGTGTAGGCCCAGCCGTCGGCGCCGAATACCTTGACGATGTGCAGGTTCAGCTGGCGGCCCGGGTTGACCCCGACCACGCCGACGCCGGCATTGTCGATGGCGGCGATGGTGCCGGCCACGTGGGTGCCGTGGTGCAGCTCGTCTGTGTCCCAGGCGCCGGTGCCGGGGTTGGCATCGCCGCTGACCCGGTTGTCGTGCAGGTCTTCATGGGCCAGGTCGATGCCGGAGTCGATGATGCACAGCATGCGGTTGCCGGCGTAGGTATCGGGCAGCTGGTTGGCCTGTACCATGGCGATGCCATACGGTACCTGCTGGCCCAGCTGGTAGGGGTTGCCGGTGGATGGCGTGGACGCGCTGGTGGGTGTGCGTTTGCCATCCACTTCCACGAATTCGATATTGGGATTGTTGCGCAGGCCGGCCAGGGCCTTGGTCGGGATCTCGGCGGCCGTGGCGTTGATTTCGGCCAGGTCCAGCACCGGCTGGCCATGGGCGGCGGCGATGGCCGCCTTGCCGTTGGCGCTGGCGCCTTGCTTGAAGCCGACGATGACCCGTGTGTTGTCCGCCGTGGCCGCGCTGGCAAGGGGTGCCAGCGCAGCGACGCCGGCCGCCAGCGTACCGATGAGGACGCGTGCGCGGAGATTGCTCTTCTTATTATCGAACATGATTTAGCCCTGGAAATGAATGGATAGATTGTTGCTACCGATACACCAGAAACGCGACGGCCGCGCTTAGCGGCCATCGAAAACCGATGCTAGGGGCGTTCCGGGGCGGGGTCAATCATATTAATTCGATATTGTGCATGATTGGCGAATAAACCACATAAACCGTTGCCGCGCAAGCAACAACGCCGGCCCGCGAGGGCCGGCGTTGCGCGCGCGGGGCCGGCTGCTAGCCGCGCAGCTTGGCGAAGGCGGCCGCCATGCTGCCGCTCGGGGCTTCCGTGCGGGCCGCCTGCTTCTGGTGCTGGCCCAGGCTCTTGCGGTCGTTGCGGTCGGCCCGCTGCTGCGGGTTGGCGCCGGGCTGGGGCGCGCTGTCGGTCAGGCGCATGGTGAGGGCGATGCGCTTGCGCTTCTCGTCCACTTCCAGCACTTTCACCTTCACCACCTGGCCCGCCTTGACCACCGCGTGCGGGTCCTTGACGTAGCTGTTGGAGAGGGCCGAAATGTGGACCAGGCCGTCCTGGTGCACGCCGATGTCGACGAAGGCGCCGAAGGCGGCCACGTTGGTCACTACCCCTTCCAGTATCATGTCCGGACGCAGGTCGCGGATTTCCTCCACCCCTTCCTTGAAGGTGGCGGTGCTGAATTCCGGACGCGGGTCGCGGCCCGGCTTTTCCAGTTCCTTCAGGATGTCGGTCACGGTGGGTACGCCGAACTTGTCGTCGGCATATTTTGCCGGGCTCAGGGTCTTGATCAGGGACGTTTCGCCGATCACGGCGCGGATATCCTTCTTGATATCGCCCAGGATCTTTTCCACCAGCGGATACGATTCCGGGTGCACGGCCGAGGCGTCCAGCGGGTTTTCGCCGCCCATCACGCGCAGGAAGCCGGCCGCCTGTTCGAACGTCTTGTCGCCCAGGCGCGGCACGGCTTTCAGGGCCGCGCGCGACGGGAAGGCGCCCTTCAGGTCGCGGTAGGTGACGATGGACTGGGCCACCGAGGCCGACAGGCCCGACACGCGCGCCAGCAGCGGCGCCGAGGCCGTGTTGACGTCCACCCCCACCGCGTTCACGCAGTCTTCCACCACGGCGTCGAGCGAGCGGGCCAGCTGGGTTTGCGATACGTCATGCTGGTACTGGCCCACGCCGATCGACTTGGGGTCGATCTTGACCAGTTCGGCCAGCGGATCCTGCAGGCGGCGGGCGATGGAGACGGCGCCGCGCAGCGACACGTCCATGTCGGGCAGCTCGCGCGAGGCGAATTCGGAGGCCGAGTAGACCGAGGCGCCCGCCTCGGACACGACGATCTTGGTCAGCTTCTGCTCCGGATGGCGCTTGATCAGGTCCTGGGCCAGCTTGTCCGTCTCGCGCGAGCCGGTGCCGTTGCCGATCGAGATCAGCGACACATTGTGCTGGGCGGCCAGCCGGCCCAGCGTGTGCAGCGAACCTTCCCAGTCGTTCTTGGGCTGATGCGGGTAGATGACGGCCGTGTCCACCACCTTGCCGGTGGCGTCCACCACGGCCACCTTGACGCCCGTGCGCAGGCCCGGGTCCAGGCCCATGGTGGCGCGCTGGCCGGCCGGGGCGGCCAGCAGCAGCGCCTTCAGGTTGGTGGCGAAGATGTTGATGGCATCCTGCTCCGAGCGTTCGCGCAGGGCGCCCATCAGTTCCGTTTCCAGGTGCATGAAGCTCTTCACGCGCCAGGTCCAGCGCGCCGTGTCGGCCAGCCACTTGTCGGCCGGCCGGCCGGCCTGCTTGATGCCGAAGCGGGCCGCGATCCGGCTTTCGCACGGGTTGTGGGGGGCGTCCCACTTCGGTTTTTCCGCTTCCGTGTCCAGCCGCAGGGTCACGTCCAGCATGCCTTCGCGGCGGCCACGCAACAGTGCCAGGGCCCGGTGCGAGGGCACGGTGCCCAGGGTTTCCGAATAATCGAAGTAATCGGCGAATTTTTCGCCTTCTTCTTGCTTTCCTTCAATGACTTTCGATTCCACTACGCCATGATCGAGCACGTATTCGCGCAGCGATTGCAGCAGCGTGGCGTCCTCGGCGAAGCGTTCCATCAGGATCTGGCGCGCGCCGTCGAGGGCGGCCTTGATGTCGGCCACGCCGGGATTGTTGCCGTCGGCCGTGGTGAACGGTTCGCGCAGGAACTTGTTGGCTTCCATTTCAGGAGTCAGTTCCGGGTTGGCCAGCAGGCCGTCGGCCAGCGGCGCCAGGCCCGCCTCGATGGCGATCTGGGCCTTGGTGCGGCGTTTTTGTTTATACGGCAGATACAAGTCTTCCAGCCGGGTCTTGTCTTCCGCGTGCATGACGGCATCTAATAACTCAGGCGTCATCTTGTTCTGCTCGGTGATCGAGGCGACGATGGCGGCGCGGCGTTCTTCCAGCTCGCGCAGGTAGCGCAGCCGCTCTTCCAGCAGGCGCAACTGGATATCGTCCAGTCCGCCTGTGGCTTCCTTGCGGTAGCGGGCGATGAAGGGCACGGTGGCACCTTCGTCCAGCAGGGCGATGGCGGCGGCGACCTGGACGGGCTTGGCGGCCAGTTCCAGGGCAAGACGGTGTTCGATGGAAGGCAACATGAGGGGTGGTTCCTAAGCGGTCAAGCTCGGAATGATACGCAATCGGGGCGATTGCGCCAGTCTTGACAGCCCAATAGGACTATGCACCGGCCCCCGCGCCGTTCAGCTTGCTGAAGATTACGCAAACACGAAGCCGCGTATGGCGGATAATATTGCCTGTTGCCGTTTTTGAACCATCGTAGACCAACAATGCGCCCTATGGATTTTACCCGCGATGACGCCACCGATGCCCCAGCCGTTCCGGCACGCCCCGCGCCGCCCGCGACCCAATTGTCGTACGCTGTCGCCACCTGGCTGCAGCGGGTGGATGCGGCTGCGCATCCGAAGGCCAAGCTGACCCCGGTCGCGGCCGATGCCGATCCCAAGCAAACCCAGTTCCGGCTGATCTACGTGATGGCGCCCACCAGCGGCGGCCGCCACGTGGCCCTGTGCCTGTACAAGGCGCGGCTGCGGGCCAACGGCGACGTGGCCGCGGCCAGTCCCGTGAGCGAAGTGTTTTCGCTGCTGTCGACCCCGCCGACCTTCCTCGCCCCCGGCGACGAGGACTTGATTCGTTTCTTCGTGGCCATGCGCAGCGGCGCCGCGTCCCAGACGGGCAGCGCCACCGAGCCGCGCGGCAAGATCGGCGCGGCCCTGCTGCAAATGCTGTCCGAGCAGGAGAAATTGCTGTGGGCTAACTCCTGGGCCGACGTCGGCAACGGCCTGGTGTACCCGCTCAAGGCCGGACCGTTGCGTCCGGCCAACCTCGTGTGGCGCGAGGAAGGCAAGGGCTTGCGCCTGGGCTGGCAGGTCGAGGCGCCCGAGGGCGCGCGCCACCATGGCGCCGACCAGATCGACTACATGCTGCCGACCGACCCGCCGTGGTATATCGACAACCTGTCGTGCGGCGTGCTGCAGCTGAACCAGGGCGGCGCCGCCATCCCGCTGGCCGAATTGCAGGCGCTGGTGGCCCAGGCGCCGTTGCTGACGGCCAACGACAAGGTGCGCGTGTCGCAGCTGCTGCTGGCGCACGGCTTGCAGCAGCTGATGCCGCTGCCCCAGCCCCTGCCCCAGCGCCTGCGCGAGGATGTGCGGCCCCGTCCCGTGTTGCTGCTGGACGCGGCCATGCTGGCCGACGGCAGCCTGCAGCGCTGGCACGACTTCGCCGTGTTGTCCTACGATTACGACGGCGAACGGGTCTCGTTCGACCCGTCCCAGCGCGTGGTGCGCCAGCGTGGCGACGTGACGGAAATCATCCAGCGCGACACGGCGGCCGAGACGGCCGCGCTGGAAGTGTTGCAGACCATGGGTTTCCGCAAGCCGACGGCCTTGCCGCTGAGCAGCGTGAAGGGCGGCCAGCTGCTGCCCGGCCAGGCCGACTGGATACGCTTTGCCGACGACGGCCTGGCCGCGCTCCAGGCCCAGGGCTGGAAAGTGGAAAAGAGCCCGCGCTACCGCTACGACATGACGGCCGTGGAAGACTGGTATGCCGATGTGGAACTGGACAGCGCCGACGGCGGCCACGCCTGGTTCGAGCTGGAACTGGGCATCGTCGTCAACCAGCAGCGGGTGCCGCTGCTGCCGGTGCTGGTGCAGCTGATCCGCAACGCGCCGCTCGATTTCAACCCGAAAACCATGGCCGGTTACGCGGCCCATGACCAGATGCTGGCCACTTTGCCCGACGGCAGCCGGGTGGCCCTGCCGTGGGGCAGGGTCCAGCCCATCCTCAACACGCTGGGCGAGTTGTATTTCAGCGACAAGATCAAGCAGTCGCTGCGCATGGCCACGCTGGACGCGGCCCGGCTCGACGAGCTGGCCCGCAACGTGGAATTGCGCTGGACGGGCGGCGAGGAATTGCGCCAGATGGGCGCGCGCCTGAACCAGTTCGGCGCCGTCAAGCGGGTGGCCACCCCGGCCGGCCTGCAGGCGACGCTGCGCGACTACCAGGCGGACGGCCTGGCGTGGATGCAGTTCCTGCGTGAATACGGCCTGGCCGGCATCCTGGCCGACGACATGGGCCTGGGCAAGACGGTGCAGACCCTGGCCCACATCCTGGTGGAAAAGGAGGCGGGCCGGCTGACGGCGCCCACCCTGGTAATCGCCCCCACCAGCCTGATGGGCAACTGGCAGGACGAGGCGGCCCGTTTCGCGCCCAGCCTGCGCGTGCTGCTGCTGCAAGGCAAGGACCGGATGGCCCAGTTCGACCAGATCGACCAGGCCGACCTGGTGCTGACCACCTACGCCCTGCTGCCGCGCGACGAAGAAAAGCTGCGCGAGCACGATTTCCACCTGGTCATCCTGGACGAATCGCACTACATCAAGAACACCCGCTCCAAGGCGGCCCAGAGCGCCGGCCTGCTGCGGGCCCGCCACCGGCTGTGCCTGTCGGGCACGCCGCTGGAAAACCACCTGGGCGAGCTGTGGTCGCAATTCCACTTCCTGCTGCCGGGCCTGCTGGGCGACGAGAAGAGCTTCAACAGCCTGTTCCGCCACCCCATCGAGCGCCAGGACGACCCGTTGCGGCGCACCCTGCTGAACCGCCGCATCAAGCCTTTCCTGCTGCGCCGTACCAAGGACAGCGTGGCCAAGGAATTGCCGCCCAAGACGGAAATGGTGCGCAAGGTGGAGCTGACGGGGCCCCAGCGCGACCTGTACGAGACGGTGCGGCTGGCCATGGACCAGAAGGTGCGCGACGAAATCGACCGCAAGGGCGTGGCGCGCAGCCAGATCGTGATCCTGGAAGCGCTGCTCAAGTTGCGCCAGGTGTGCTGCGACCCGCGCCTGGTCAAGTCGCTGCCGGCCAAGAAGCAGACGGCCGGCTCGGCCAAGCTGGCCGACCTGATGCAGATGGTGGAAGACTTGCTGGAAGAGGACCGCAAGATCCTCGTGTTCTCCCAGTTCACTTCCATGCTGGAACTGATCGAGCAGGAACTGGAGGCGCGCGACATCCCGTATGCCCTGCTGACGGGCGACACCAAGGACCGCGGCGCCCAGGTGGCCGCATTCCAGCAGGGGGCCGTGCCGATCTTCCTGATCAGCCTGAAGGCGGGCGGGGTGGGCCTGAACCTGACGGCGGCCGATACCGTGATCCATTACGATCCGTGGTGGAACCCGGCGGCGGAAAACCAGGCCACGGACCGGGCCTGGCGCATCGGCCAGGACAAGCCCGTGTTCGTCTACAAGCTGATCGCCAAGGGCACGCTGGAGGAAAAGATCCAGGTCTTGCAGCAGAAGAAGTCGGACCTGGCGCAATCGATCCTGGCCGAGGGCGAATCGCAGAAGATGGCCCTGACCCAGGAAGACTTGCAACAGATCTTCGCCCCGCTGGCCGATTAAGGCGCAGCGGGCTATACTGGTGCTTATTGTTTTATAAATGTAGTTTCATCCATGCAAACAGCTGAGGAACTCGAGGCACTCCAACTCGCACTGCGCCAGGCCCAAGTCAACGAGGCCCGTTACCGCCTGCTGCTTGAGCACAGCAGCGAAGTGAGCTGGATGGCCGACTGCGCCAGCGGCCGGCTGACCTACCTGAGCCCGGCGGCCGAGCGCCAGTTCGGCTACCGGCTCGACACGGTACAGCCGCTGGCGACCGCCCTGCTGGCCGATTTGCCGGCCCGGCTGGCCCGGCTGGCGGCCGGCGACGCCAGCCGCATGCATGTGCTGCGCCAGTGCGAGCAGCCCCATGCGGACGGCCGCCTGCTGCCGCTCGAGATCGAATCGACCGTGGTGCTGGGCGACGATGGCCGGCCCGCCACCCTGGTGGGCGTGGTGCGCGACTTGAGCGCGCGGCGCGAACTGGCCGAACAGCAAAAGAAATTCGCGTCCATGGTGTCGCATGAATTCCGCACCCCGCTGGCCACCATCGACGGCGCCATCCAGCGCCTGGAAATGACGGGCGGCCACCACGACGAAGCGACCCGCAAGCGCTACCGCAAGATCCAGACGGCCGTCGACCGCCTGCTGGCCATGCTCGACGATTACCTGTCGCCGGAGCGGCTGGCCAGCATCGGCCGGGTCCGCCAGCCCAATGAACTGTCGCCGCAGACCCTGCTGGAAACGGCCGCCGCCCAGGCCCGCGCCCGGCGCGCAGCCATCCGCGTCCACTGCAGCGGCCTGCCCCAATGGATACGGTGCGACCCGGATGGCTTGCGCCTGGCAGTAGAAGTCTTGCTCGACAATGCAATTAAGTACACAAAGCCCGATACCGCGATAGAATTGATAGGTAAAAAGGCAATGGAAGGCGGCATCGAATTGCTGGTGCGCGACCATGGGGCCGGTATCCCGGAGGCCGAGCTGGCGCACGTGTTCGACAAGTCCTTCCGCGGCAGCAACGCGGCCGGCATCCCCGGCTCGGGTTTGGGTTTGTATATGGCAAAAGCCGTGGTCGATGTGCAGGGCGGCACCGTGAGCATACGAAATGTTTCTGAAAGCGGCGCGGAATGTCGGATTTGGTTGCCGGCGCCGGCCGCCGCCGGGAAAAGCCTTGCACAAGGACTGGGCAGCAGTGATAATTCCCCGACGCAAGTTCACTCTGCCGCGGGGCAGAACTGAGCACGATTGCTCAATAATCGGACCGAATGGCGCATCAATGACGCAAATACTCATCGTGGAAGACAATCTGGACTATGCCGAGGAAATGGCAGAGTTCTTGACTGAGCTTGAACACGAAGTGCACATCACCAACAACGCCAGCGAGATGTGGTCCGCCCTCAGCCAGGGCAAGGTGGGCGTGGTGGTGCTGGACCTGGGCTTGCCCGATGAGGATGGCTTCAATGTAATTCCCCGCATGCGCCAGCTGTATCCGCAGATCGGTCTGCTGGTGCTGACGGGCCGGGTGGCCTTCGACAACCGCATCCTCGGCTTGCGCCTGGGGGCCGACCATTATCTGACCAAGCCCATCAAATTCCCCGAGCTGGCCGCCCACATCGAGGCGCTGGACCGGCGCGTGGGGCCGCAAGACCCGGTGCCCGTGCCCAGCAAGTGGACGCTGCGGGTGTCGGCCCGCCAGCTGGAACTGCAGGGCATGGCCATCACGCTGACGGAAAAGGAATGCAATTTCCTGCATCTGCTCACCATTAACACCCGGCCCGTGCCGCGGCAGGTGATCGTGGCCGGCATTGGCGGCGACGATCCCGACGCCGGCCGCCGGGTCGACATGCTGGTGTATCGTTTGCGCAAAAAGGCACGCACCGGCCTGGGCCAGGACCTGCCCCTGCGCAGCGCCTACGGCGAAGGTTACAGCCTGTCGGCCAGCTTTAACATTTCTTGACTTTTTCTCAATATTGCTCAGCAATTTTTTGTTGCTGGTGGGAATATGTGAGTTTTCTTCCGCTATCCATCACGTAGTATGAACTCTCCACGCACCATCTGACCGGATCGCCGGACCACGGATGGGCGCCTTGTCCATGTCTGGGGGGAGTTCGCAATGAAGATTTCCGACTTAAAGATTGGGGTACGGCTGGGCGGCGGTTTCGGCCTGGTGCTGCTGTTGATGATGGTCATGGCAGGGGCCGGCATCTGGCGCCTGCAGGAAGTGGGGCGGTTGACGGAGCAGATGGTGAGCGAGGCCATGCTCAAGGAACGCCTGACGGCCGAATGGCATAACCTGATCAGTATTTCCGGCATCCGCGTGATCGCGTTCGCCCGCAACTCGGACCAGGCCGAGTCGCCCACCGAGGCGCAGCAGGCGGCGGCCACCCGGAGCCGCGTCAACGCCATCCAGAAACAGCTGGAACCCATGCTCACCAGCAAGGAAGAACAAGCCCTGCTCGAGGCCGTGGCGGCCGTGCGCAAGGATTACGCGGCCACCCGCGACGCCGTGTTCAAACTCAAGAAGACGGACCAGGCGGCGACCCGCCAGCTGGTCGACAGCAAGCTCGAAGGCCAGTTCGCGGCCTACCTGAGCAATGTGGAAAAGATTGGCAGCTATGAGGCCGACGTGGGCCGGGCCCTGGCGGCCCAGGTGCAGCAGCAGTACCGCGACGGCCAGCGCTTCCTGCTGGCGCTGGTGGCCGGCGGCCTGGTGCTGGGCAGCTGGTTCGCCTACATGATCGCCATCTCCATCACGCGGCCGCTGCACAAGGCGGTGCAGGTGGCGCAGACGGTGGCGGCCGGCAACCTCAATAGCCGGATCGACGTGCGCAGCGGCGATGAGACGGGCATGTTGTTGCAGGCGCTGAAGGACATGAACGCCAGCCTGGTCAACATCGTCGGCCAGGTGCGGCAGGGCACGGACACCATCGCCACCGCTTCCGGCCAGATCGCCAGCGGCAACCTGGACCTGTCGGCCCGCACCGAGCAGCAGGCCAGCTCGCTGCAGCAGACGGCGTCCTCGATGGAGCAGCTGACGGCCACCGTCAAGCAGAACGGCGACAACTCGCGCCAGGCCCACTCGCTGGCCCTGTCGGCCTCGGAAGTGGCCGTCAAGGGCGGCACCGTGGTGGAGGAAGTGGTCGATACCATGGGCATGATCAATGCGTCGGCCCGCAAGATCGTCGACATCATCGCCGTCATCGACGGCATCGCGTTCCAGACCAACATCCTGGCCCTGAACGCGGCCGTGGAAGCGGCCCGGGCCGGCGAGCAGGGACGCGGCTTCGCCGTCGTCGCCTCCGAAGTGCGCAACCTGGCCCAGCGCAGCGCGGCGGCCGCCAAGGAAATCAAGCAATTGATCGGCGACTCGGTCGACAAGGTGGAGGCAGGCGCCCGCCTGGTGGACGAGGCCGGCAGCACGATGAAGGAAATCGTCATCAACGTGCGGCGCGTGACGGACATCATCGGCGACATCACGGCCGCCAGCACGGAGCAGACCTTGGGCATCGAACAGATCAACCGCGCCATCGCGCAGATGGACCAGGTGACCCAGCAGAACGCGGCCCTGGTGGAAGAGGCGGCGGCGGCGGCCGCGTCGCTGCAGGACCAGAGCACGGCCCTGGCCGAAGTGGTGAGCGTGTTCCAGCTGACGGGCCATGGGGCGCCGCGCGCCCTGCCTGCCACGCCCCGCCGCACGGCCCTGCCCGCCGTCCGTCCCGGCAAGCAACGGGCCGCGGCACCCGAGTGGGAAGAGTTCTGATTAAATAGGGACAGAGCCGGGCCGATTTTCCATTGCGGAAAAATAATCGGGGACAGAGTGGTGCGGAGCGGGTAAGATAGCGACTTGATCCGCCCTCGCTGGCCCCACTTTTCCCTGATTTTGCCATGGCCCGACTGCCCCGCCTCATCATTCCCACCCAGCCGCACCACGTCATCCAGCGTGGCAACAACGGTCAGCCCGTGTTCCAGGACACGGCCGACTACCTGGCCTTCCTTGGCTGGCTGCGCACGGCCGCCCGCAACTACAAGGTCGCCATCCACGCCTATGTGCTCATGCCCAACCACGTGCATTTGCTGGTCACGCCGTCCGACGCGGACGGCCTGGGCCACATGATGCAGTGGATAGGCCGTTACTACGTGCCCTATTTCAACCAGAAATACGGCCGCAGCGGCACCCTGTGGAATGGCCGCTACAAGACTTCCGTGGTGGACGCCGACCAATTCTTCCTGCAATGCAGCCGCTACATCGAGTTCAACCCGGTGCGGGCCGGGCTGGCGGCGGGGGCGGGCGACTATCCCTGGTCCAGCTACGCCCACCATGCGGGCCTGCAGGTGGACGCCCTGATCACCGACCATCCGCAGTACTGGGCGCTGGGCAACACGCCATTCCAGCGCGAGGCGGCCTACATCGCGCTCGGCGAGACGGCGCTGACGGCGGCCCAGGTCGACACCATCAACCGGGCCGTGCTCAAGGGCTGGCCGCTGGGCTCGGACCAGTACAAGCTTGCGCTGGAACACAAGATGAAGCGCCAGGTCCTGCCCGCCAAGCGGGGCCGGCCGTTCAAGAAGCCGACCACCACGGACGACGTACCGGCTGGTGCGCCTGATGCCTCCAGCGCGCCGCTCCCGGCCTAAAACGCGTCATCCCACGGAAAAAATGGGGACGTACCCCATTTTTCGAGAAATGGGGTACGTCCCCATTTTTTGACCTGCCGGCAGGCAGCTCCAATGCCTGTAACCGCCAATCGGCCAATCAAAAAGGGGGACGTAACACGGTTTGAGAATTCGCAAATTGTGTTACCGTGAAAGCTCGGTACTGCAGGCGTATGCCTACTCACCTCGCGGTATGGCGAGTGTGATCGTACCGCCAG
>NZ_JBYSZG010000051.1:0-41916 GCF_058786935.1 Rugamonas sp. FW305-51 | reverse complement strand
CCGCCAAAGCCGGCCGGATCGGCCGTGTAGGCATCGGTGGCGCCGTCGCTGTTGTTGTCGAGCCCGTATTCGAGCTGCAGGTTCTCGATGCCCTCGGCCAGCGGCACGATGGCCACCGACAAGGTGCCGCCGTTGTTGATGATTTCGGCCCGCTTGAGGGTGGGGATGCCGTCGCCGCTCTTGTCGTTGTTGGCGATGAAGTAGACGTGGATTTCCAGGTAGCGCACGGCGGCCGCCGTGCCGCTGCCGGCCGTGGGCGTGCAGTCGCGCCGGTGCCGGGTCATGGTGGCCATGGTGGGGCCCAGGGCGTAGAAGTCGGCGCTGCTGCCCGAGCCCAGTTCGCTCAGGTTGCCGCACAGGGAAGCCTGGAAATACGGGGCGCCGGCACTGTTGACTTCGCAATTGGGGTCGTCCACCGTGCAGCTGCTGGCATGGCGCACCACCACCATGTCGGTGCCGGTGCGCACGTCGGGCACGCAGTTGAGCTGGCCGCCGGCAGCGTTGTCGTAACCTTGCACATACAGGGGCAAGGCGCCCTGCAGGTCGGCCAGCACCACCGAGCATGGGTCGGGCAGGGCGGCCGGCAGGGCCAGCACGGTGGGATCGAACTCGCCGTAGTAACCGGCGTTGCGCAATTCCTCGCTCAGCAGCTGGACGGCGTAGCGCCCGTTCTCGATCTGGCGGTTCGATTTTTCCAGTTCGGACTGGGACTGGCTGTTGGAGACAAACATGGTCGTCATGGCGGCCAGCACGACCAGGCCGATGACGGCCGCCACCATGATTTCCACCAGGGTGAAGCCTTGCTGCTTATGGGAAGGTCGGTACATGGCGCATCTCCTAGGAACAGGACGGCAAGCCGACGGTAACGTGCACGGCGATGGCGCGGCGGTAACTGTCGTTACCGTACAGGCCGGTGGCGCAAGTGAGCGCGGGGGCCACCGTCTTGTGCGCGCCTTGCCAGGTCACCGTCACCTGGTAGATCCCGGGCCGGCAGACGCCCTTGGTGGTGTCGGGGGCCTGCACCTGTTCCACGCAGCCACGCGCGCCCAGCATGGCGCCTACCTTGGCGCCGGCCTTCTGTTCGGCCGCGCCTTTCAGGGCGTTGCTCCACTCGCACACGTCGCGCGCGGCGCCGGCCGCCTGCGTGCTGCAATCGTCGGGCTGGCTGTCGCCGGTGCCGGCCGGCGCAGCCAGCACAAAGCCGACAGCATTGGCCTGGTTGGCCGCGATGCGTGCCGCCATGTCCTCCAGCAGCACGACGGCCTGGGCTCGCTGGTAAGACTCGATCGTACCGAGCTGCATCTTGCCCTGCAGCGCAGCCACGCCCAGCAGGCCGAAGGCAAGGATGACCAGCGTGACCAGCACTTCGATCATGGTGGTGCCGCGCATGCGGCGCGGGCAGTGCGTGCGGTGTGGGCAATGGCGCGCCATGGTCAGCATCCTCCCGTTTTCAGATAGGGCCGCCCGCTCAGGTCCACCAGCACGCAGCGGTGCTCGGGGTTGCCCGTGGTGCTGATGTCGAAGCTGGGCGCGGTGTTGCCGCGCAGCCGGCCGTTGGCATGGAACACGATGCTGGCCGGCCCCGTCACCGTGGCGTGGGCGATGGCGCCGTGCTGTTCCAGCATGCCGCCAGCCGGGCCCGGGTTAAGCACGGCCCAGCCCGACTGCCACTGGCCGTCGCCCGTGGGCAACAGTGTGACGTCCATGCTGCGCTTGATCGCTTCGCTGCGGGTGCGCGTCAACACCGTGACCAGGTCGGCCGCGATACTCTTGCTGCGCTGGGTTGCGATCATGTGGTTGAACGATGGGGCGGCGATGGCGCCCAGGATGGCGATCACGCTCAGGGTGACCAGCACTTCCGGCAACGTGAAGCCGGCGCCGCGCACGCGGTGGCGGCTGCTGCAGGGGGGGACGGGCTGCGCGCGGCACATGGCATTACCACTTGTTGCTGGGCGACTTCAGGCCCGTGTTGTCGATGGTCAGTGCGCCGTCCGCCTGCTGGTTGGTGCCCACCACCGGAGTGGCGGTGATGGTGAAGGCGGGCGGAGGGCCATCCTGGACAGCGATGGTGATCGTGTATTTGGCGGCCACGGCGGCCGGCGTGGGCAAATTGAGCAAGGCCACGGTGCCGGCGTAGCTGCGGCTGTCGGCCAGGTATTGCTGTTCGCGCTGAGCCAGGTCGAGCAGGTAAGTCTGCGCCGCGGCCCGGTTGGACTTGACGATCTGGCTGGTGTAGGCGGGATAGGCGACGGCGGCCAGGATGCCGATGACGACCATCGCCACCAGCAATTCGATCAAGGTGAAGCCGCGCGCAAGCCGGCCACCGCCTCCATTCCGTTTCTGCTCGTGCATTGCCTGCTCCCGGTAGCGCGCCCCGCGCAAGCGGCGGCGGCGGCAAAATTAGAGTTCCTGCACTAAAGAGTAAGTCAATAGTCTGACATTTCCCTGAGGAATTACTGACAAAAGGCTGACGGCACGACTTTATTGTCAAAAGTGGTGACCGATTATCAATAACAATGCAACTGTCTTCATGGCAGGCGATGCCGGCCAGCCGGACAGCACGTCCAGGCCGTAGCGGCAACGTTTGCGCGCCATGGCCGCTTTGGGGACAAGTGATACGGGTTTTGGGCCAGAGGCGGGCTGGGCCCCCCACAGGCCAGTGCTGCCGGGGCACAATCGCTGTACGCAAACGTATCTTTGGAGCCCCGATGAAACCCGCCCAACCGCAACACCCCCTGCCCGGCCGCGCACTGCCGTCGGTTCGCCATCTGCCCGTCAGCCTGTTCGGCGCCGTCATGAGCGTGGCCGGGCTGGCGCTGGCCTGGCGCCTGGCCAGCAAGACGTATGGCGCCGACATCGCCGTCTCCAACACCATCGGCCTGGTCGCCCTCGCCATTTTCGCCGTGCTGGCGCTGTCCTACCTGGGCAAGCTGGTCAAGTACCCCGAGCTGGTCAGGCATGAATTCACGCATCCCGTGATCGGCAGCTTCTTCGGCACGGTGGGCATCAGCATCCTGCTGCTGTCGAGCGTGCTCGGCACCTACAGCGCCACGGCCCAGCTGGTGGTGTGGTCCATCGGCACGGCCATCACGCTGGCGCTGAGCGTGCTCATGATTTCCCGCCTGCTCAACGGCAACGCCGCGGCCACCAGCGTGGCGCCGGCCTGGCTGATTGCCGGCGTGGGCAGTCTCGACATCGTGGTGACGGGCGGCGCGCTGACGGCCGACTGGACCCATGAATTGAACCTGCTGGCCGCGGCCATCGGCAGCGTCAGCGCCCTCGTGTTCTTCGTGCTGATCTTCTCGCGGCTGGTGCATCACGAACCGCTGGCCGCGCCCATGCGCCCGTCCAAGATGATACTGACGGCGCCGTTCGCGGTCGGCTTCATCGCCTACGTCAACCTGGTGCACCGGGTCGACATGTTCGCGGCGCTGCTGTTCTACTTCGCCCTGTTCCTGTTCGTGGTCATCGGCTACCGCCTGGCCGTGAAACCGGCGCCGTTCTCCCCCTCGTGGTGGGCGATCGGCTTTCCGTTGGCGGCCCTGTCCAATGCCGCGCTGCTGTACGCGAACGCCGTGGGCGGCCAGGGCCTGGGCGTGATCGCCGTCCTGCTGCTGTTCTTGCTGACGGTAGCCATCGCCGTGCTGAGCGTGCGCACGCTGCACGCGCTGGCCACCGGCCGCATGCTGACGGCCTGAGGGGCAAGCCATGCTTACGCCACTGAAGCTGGGCCAGAACCTGGACGACTACGAGGACTTCTACGAGATGCTGAGCGAGTCGCACGAGGACCTGGACGACGGCCAGAGCAAAATGCTGAGCGAGCAGCTGATCCTGCTGCTGTCCAATCACATCGGCGACCTGGCGGTGTTGCGCCAGGCGTTCGCGCTGGCGCGCGTCCAGGTCGAACAGGCGCTGCCGCGCTGACGGCCAGCGCAACGGTGAAACTGCCGGCGGCAACGGCATAGTATGATGGGAGATCACTCTTCGCCGCCTGCTTCATGAACGACGCCCAATTCGACCGCCTGCACGACAAGATCGACGCCCACACCAGGGAAGTGGAGCGCTTTCACGGTGAGGTGGCGGATCTGTCCAGGCAGGTCGCCAATTGCGACCGGCTGGTCAAGCTGGCCAATGCCAGCCTGGGCCAGATCGACGAACGCATCGCCGAAGCGGTCAAGGTCAACGCCCAGGCCCGGCAGATCGCCGATGCGGCCGCTGCCGACGCGGGCCAGGCGGCGAGTGCCGCCACCACCACCGCCATCGGCGGGCTGATCGGTGCCATGCAGGCGGCCACGGCGGCGGCGCAGGACACCAGCACGTCGCTGAACGTGCTGCGCTACAAGACCGGCGGCTGGATCGCGTTCTACGCCGCCATCACCGTGCTGTGCTGCCTGGCCACCGGTTATGTCACCAGCCGGGTCTTGCGCGGCAATGCCCTCACGCCGGAGCAGGCCAACTACGTCGAGCTGGGCAAGGCCCATGAAGCCTTGCTGCGCAACGCCACCGACCGCGAGCTGAAGCAGATCACGGCCATACGCAACCGGCCGGCCAGGACCAAATAGCGCCGGCGTTGCCCCCCGCTTTGCCTGCGGCGCCTCCCAAGGGGCGCCCGGTGGTGCCCTGGTCGCGCGCTTGCGCTCACTGACCACATCGGCATGGGCTTCCCGGTGCGCAGCACAGGCACGAGGAGGCCCTCCTTCATCCTGCCGGCCTTGACGGTTGCAGCACGTTTGCCTGCATCCGCTTCAAGTTCTTCATCCGTTCCCGTTACTTCAACAATCACCGTCATTGAAAAAATACGGTTTGGCTTGCTACGGCCAGGACATGGATTTCGACAGTCCAGGCAAGGCATCGCGATGGCACGCAATAGTGACAATTGGATAGAAATTTCCACAAGGTAATATGTTATGCTAAAGTTGAAATTTAGTTAAATTTATAGCAAGTACATGCACCGCCTAAGGAAATGGCAAGTCCTCAAAGCGATGGCCGTGCCATGTCGGATACATGGTGTCGACCTTAACAGGAGCGCGAGATTTACTTGAAATCAATCCACAGCCCCCAACCTAACCGCTCCCGTCTTACGATCAAATTCATCGTTGCGGCAACTTCTACCGCAATGATCGCTGGCTGCACCACCGATCCACGCACGGGCCAACCTTCATTCAAGGAAACGTTTGCCAGTGACGACCCCTGCTCCAACAATGCCCGCAATATCGGCGTTGCAGTCGGTGCGATCGCCGGGGCCATCCTGGGCAACCAGGCCAAGCATTCAAACGGCGCCCGCCTGCTGGGCGCCACGGCGGGGGCCGCACTGGGCGGCTTGATCGGCCACGATATGGATCAGCGCCGCTGCGCGCTGGCAAAAATCGCCAAACAGTACGACCTGAATTTGAAGACCTCGACGGTGAGTGCCAACGGCACGGTGATCGACGATAGTCAGCTTAAGCGCAACCCCAACGCCGCCGCCATTCAGCAGCATTCCGTGGGCATGGTCGTGGCAATCAGCGATCAACCCGACAAAGGCGGTCATTTTGAAAGCAACTCGGATCAGCTGACCGAGCCGGCTCAGCGCTATTTTTCCGCTATTGCCGACTCCTACAACCTGCGGGTGGCAGCCAACAATATTGCCGATCCAGCGGCCAGGGCCGATTACATCGCGCAAATTTCCAAGCGAAAAATATTATTGATCGGCCATACCGACGATACTGGCAATTCGCGCCTGAATGCCGACTTGTCGGAACGGCGTGCCAGAACGGTGGCCAGCTATATGGAAAAGCGGGGCGTGCCGCGCGATTCGCTGCACTACCAGGGCGCGGGAGAAGCGTATCCGATCGCCGATAACGCCAGCGAAATGGGCCGCGCACAAAACCGCCGGGTGGAAATCGTGGAAGTTGCGGATGCGGCCAGCTTTGACCGTTTCCTGGCCGAACGCAAGCCACGCTATGACTTATATCGCACGGTCGAGTCCGCTTCCGTGCCGCGTCCTGCGGCCAGCACGCCCGCACCGGCCCAGGCCGCGACCAGCGCTCTCCCCCGTGCCGGCACTAGTCGTCCAGCCACGCCAGTGCTGTCCTCGTCCGGTGCCAAACCGGCTGTCCGCAATCCAGCGCCGGCAGCGCTTGCCGCACAGCCCACGGCAGTCGACACCGGCATCGATTTTGGCGGCACGCCGTTGCGCAACGCCATCGCTCTGGCCGACATCGGCACGGTGGAAAACCGGCGCCATAGCGTCTTCCAGCTCATCAGCGATGCCTATGCGGACGAGCCGCCCGTGATTGGCGACTGCACGCGCGACCGGCCGCGCCTGTCCAACGGGGTCAAGACGCTGGCTGACGGCAAGAGCTATCGTAGCAGCGAATTCCTGCCCGGCCTGTATGGCAAGACGTGGACCGAGCAAGTCAATGGCCATCAAGTGGTCTTGAACAAGGTTGCCGTGCTGGCCAACGATGGCGTTGCCGCCAATCGGCCGGAACTGAAGGTCTACGCCAATTACAACCCAGCGCGCAATGCCAATCCAACGCCGTCGTTGCAAGCCACCCCAGAGGTCAACACTTACCTGGGCAACAAGGGTTTGCTCTACCGTATGTTCTTGAACGGCAAAGCCGGTCTGAACTGTGTTGACGTGGTCTTTGCCAGCGAAGGCGGTGCCACGGCCAAGAGCGGGCGCCTCGTCTATACCCATGCCGCGCAAGTGCTGGCGGCCGATTTCAAACCCAAAATCTATCAAAAATAAAGGGATCGCCCTATGAAGGAAATAATTACCGAATCGCCCCTGCTGGCCTGGAGCCTGGTCGGCGTCTTGTTGGCCCTGGTCGTGGTGGCAACGCTGTGGGAGCGGGTCAAGTGGTGGTGGTTTAACACCTGGGTTAACTTCCCGCTGGTCGGCCGCATCGCCACCCTGGCGCGTGACGCCAGCGAAGACGTATCCTACCCCGGCTGGTTTTCCGGCGAGCGCACCTTGTGCCAGGAGTATAAGAATTTCGTCCATGTGCAGGACGAGCACGACTTCAATGAAAAAATCACCTACCTCACCAAGGCCGGCGACAATGGCCGGCGCAGCACACCGGGCTGGATCTGGCTGCTGACGGTCTCCATGGTGTTCGTCGAAGCGCTGGGATTTTCCTACGTGCTGGCCGGCTATACCATCCCCGGCGCCAGCGAGAACATGCAACAGACCGGCGCCTATGGCATCGCTTTCCTGATCTCCGTGATCCTCGTCGCCTTCACCCACTTCGCGGGCCACGAACTGTACAAGTCGCACCGTATCCGCAACGCGCGCCGCGAATGGGTGGAAGACAAGCGCCGCTTCAAGCTGACTACCGGCACCATGCCCTTGGCGCGCTCGCAGTCGGAGGACGACGATCAACCCGCCTACACGCAGTTGTGCAACCGCGTGGGCGCGCACCCGAGCTACATCCTGTCGATCGCCACGCTCGTCATCGTGCTGTTGATCGCCGGTGCCGCCACCTATGTGCGCGGCCAGGTGCTGGAAAAGGAACTGGTGGCGCGCATCACGCAGACCAACGCCGACATCGACAATGCGACACAATCGGCGGGCGACAGCCTGGACATGAGCAAGACGGCAGTGCGACTTCCCGACAGCGATACCGCATCGAACAACAATGCCGACAAGAAGGTGGCGGTCGACCAGGCCGATCTGGACCGTCATGGCGGCTGGGCCACATTTATTATCCTGGCCTTTGTGTTCGTCTTCCTGCAATTGCTGGGTGTAATCTTTGGCTACCGCTGGGGCTTCGCCGGCGAAAACAGCGCCGAAGCCTATCGCGACATCGGTGGCGGCCGCTACTCCAGCTACAGCGCCGTGCGTGATGCCTATCGCCGCGTGGCCGATACGGCCCAGGCCAGATTGGCCGTGTTGCAGCACCGTATCATGGCCGAGAACGGCCATGCCGGCACCTCCGGGCAGCACTTGAGCAAGACATTCCGCGACTATATCCAGGAAACCCGCATCGCCGACGAAGCGGAACGGTTGAACGAACAGCGCCATGCCAGTGCCATCAAGGCCCAGGTCGCGGCCCGTCCGGCAACGCCCGCGCCAGCGGCGCCGCGCCCGGCTACGCCGCCGTCCGGTGAGCAGAGTTGCGCCGACATCCTGGCCCAGCTGGACACCATGGGCGACGACAAGCCGGCCAAGCTGGCATTGTTGTCCACCCTGCCGGAAGAACTCAACGCCCAAGTCGTCGTTGCGCTGAAACGGCAAAAGGAAGAAAAGGCGCTGCGGGCCCGCAATGCGGAACTGGAGGACCTGCTGTGATCGCGGTACGCCTGCTGCCAGCGCTGCTGCTGTCCGGCGCAGCCTGGGCCGGCCCCGGCAATGCCGTTCACCCTTGCCATGACAGGCAATTGCCGGCCGCCGGCGCGCCGGCGCGCGCCATCTTCATCGCGGTCGATCAAACCACGCCGCTTAGTGCCGCGCTCCAGCAATCAGTCGCCGACAATCTGAAGCCATTCCTGGAGCCGGGCAGCAGCTTCACCGTACTGGTGTTTTCCGCCTACACCCAGGGCCATTACACCGACGTGCTGACGGCAGGCCAACTCGATCCCGCGTTGCCGCCCGCCGCCCGCAATGACATCGCCAAGCCCTTGCTGGCCAAGCTGGACCAGTGCCTGCAGCGCCAGCCCGTGCAAGCGGCCCAAGCCGCCGGCCAAGCGTTGCGGACGGCCTATCAGGGAACCAGCAGCAACATCGCGAAGTCGGATGTGCTGGCCAGCCTGAAGGCCATTTCGGCCATGGTGCAGCAATCGCCGGCGGCGGACAAGGTGGTGCTGATCGTGTCGGACATGCTGGAAAACTCGTCGGTGGCGAATTTCTACGCCGAGCAAGGTCGCGCCGTGCGCAATATCGATCCGGCGAAGGAACTGCGGGCGGTCGAAGAAAACCATTTGACCGGCGACTTTGACGGCGCCCGCCTGTACGTGATGGGGGCCGGCCTGTTGCCGGAGGATGGCAAGCAAAACAAGAGCTATCGCGACCCGAAAACCATGCAGGCCCTGTCCGCCTTCTGGAGTACCTATCTGGGCAAGTCAAACGGGAAACTGGTCGAATTCGGCCAACCGGCCCTGCTCAACCCGATCCGCTGAAGCGCGCAATGGCCGTTTCGACGGCTGATGAAAAAGCCCTGCAAGTCAACCACCTGCAGGGCTTTTTTACAGCAGCGTTATTGCTGTGTTTTAGAACGGAATATCGTCATCCATATCCGAGAAGTTCGGCGCCGGCTTCGGTGCCGGGCGCGGGGCCGGTGCCGGGGCCGCTTGCTGCGGACGGGGTGCCGGACGAGCCGGTGGGGCGTCGTAGCCGCCGTCATCCATGCCGGCGTCGCCGCCCATGCCCTGGCGGCCACCCAGCATCTGCATCTGCTCGGCGATGATGTCGGTCGCGTACTTCTCCACGCCGTCCTTGTCCGTGTACTTGCGGGTCTGCAGGCGGCCTTCGACGTAGACGGACGACCCTTTCTTCAGGTACTGGCCGACGATTTCGGCCAGGCGGCCGAAGAAGGAAATGCGGTGCCATTCCGTCAGCTCTTTCTGCTCGCCGGTGTTGCGGTCTTTCGACTTGTACGAGGTCGCCACGGCAATGTTGGCGATCGCGTCACCGCTAGGCATGTAGCGAATTTCCGGATCGCGACCCAGATTGCCGACGATGATGACTTTGTTGACTGATGCCATGAATAAAACTCCTGAGTAACGGCCGCTTCTGCACGCGGTTGATGTTTTGTAGAACCAAACGGCGATTATATGCCAAGCCGCCAGCGCGAGGCCAAGCAATTCGCGCGCCGCCGGCCAACCCCTGCGCCGCAACTTTTTCGTGTCACGGCTGAAACAGCCAATTCGAATACTGTTATTATATACAGTATTTAATACCCAACCTTTAGCGCTGTATCAATTCCGCCGCAGCTTGCGCCCAGGTCCGCGCCGCCGCGGCCGGCAGGGGCGCGGCCACGCGCCGGCGGAAACCCGGCTATAGTACTAGGTTGACCCGTTAGTTCCGGACCCGGACGCGCGCCGGCCCGCACCACTTACTGAAAGCAAGGCACGATAATGGAACAGATCCGCATCCGCGGCGCCCGTACGCACAACCTCAAGAACATCAATCTCGACCTGCCGCGCAACAAGCTGATCGTCATTACCGGCCTGTCCGGCTCGGGCAAGTCTTCGCTCGCGTTCGACACGCTGTACGCCGAGGGCCAGCGCCGCTATGTGGAATCGCTGTCGGCCTACGCGCGCCAGTTCCTGCAACTGATGGAAAAGCCGGACGTGGACTTGATCGAGGGCCTGTCGCCGGCCATCTCCATCGAACAGAAGGCCACGTCCCACAACCCGCGCTCCACCGTGGGCACGGTGACGGAAATCCACGACTACCTGCGCCTGCTGTACGCGCGCGTGGGCACGCCCTACTGCCCCGACCACCCGGAAAATCCGCTGGCGGCCCAGTCCGTGTCGCAGATGGTCGATGCCGTGCTGGCCATGCCCGAAGGCACCAAGCTGATGATCCTCGCGCCCGTGGTGGCCAACCGCAAGGGCGAGCACGCCGACCTGTTCGAGCAGATGCAGGCCCAGGGCTTTGTGCGCTTTCGCGTCCAGAGCGGCACGCACGACGCCAAGATCCATGAAGTGGAGAATCTGCCCAAGCTGAAGAAGACGGAAAAGCACACCATCGACGTGGTGGTGGACCGGGTCAAGGTCAATGCCGAGCTCAAGCAGCGGCTGGCGGAAAGCTTCGAGACGGCGCTGCGCCTGGCCGACGGCCGCGCCGTGGCGCTGGAAATGGATACCGGCAAGGAGCACGTCTATTCCAACAAGTTCGCCTGCAATGTGTGCGGCTATTCGCTGCAGGAGCTGGAACCGCGCCTGTTCTCGTTCAACAACCCGATGGGCGCCTGCCCCGAGTGCGACGGCCTGGGCCATATCGAATTCTTCGACCCCAAGCGCATCGTCGCCTTCCCCAACCTGTCGCTGGCGTCGGGCGCCGTCAAGGGCTGGGACCGGCGCAACCAGTTCTACTTCCAGATGCTGTCCAACCTGGCGGCCTACTACGAGTTCGACCTCGACCAGCCGTTCGAGCAGCTGCCGGCCCCGGCCCAGCAAGTGATCTTGCACGGCTCGGGCAAGCAGCAGATCCCGTTCGCCTACGTCAACGAGCGCGGCCGCACCGTCATCAAGGAACACACGTTCGAAGGCGTGGTCACCAACCTGGCGCGCCGCTACCGCGAAACGGACTCGATGGCCGTCAAGGAAGAACTGGCCAAGTTCATCAACGAGAAGCAGTGCCCGTCCTGCCACGGCGCGCGCCTGCGGGTGGAAGCGCGCTACGTCAAGGTCGGCACCGGCAAGCAGGAAAAAGCCATCTACGAGATCGCGGAAAAGCCGCTGCGTGACACCCTGACCTTCTTCGAGCAGCTGAAACTGAAAGGCGCCAAGAAGGACATCGCCGACCGCGTCGTCAAGGAAATCGTGTCGCGCCTGAAGTTCCTCAACAACGTGGGCCTGGACTACCTGTCGCTGGACCGCAGCGCCGACACCCTGTCCGGCGGCGAAGCCCAGCGCATCCGCCTGGCGTCGCAGATCGGTTCCGGCCTGACGGGCGTGATGTACGTGCTCGACGAACCGTCCATCGGCCTGCACCAGCGCGACAACGACCGCCTGATCGAGACCCTCAAGCACTTGCGCGACATCGGCAACAGCGTGCTGGTGGTCGAGCATGACGAAGACGCCATCCGTACCGCCGACTTCATCGTCGACATGGGCAAGGGCGCCGGCGTGCATGGCGGCGACGTGATCGCCCAGGGCACGCTGAAGGACATCCTGAAGAACAAGCAATCGCTCACGGCCCAGTACCTGAACGGCACGCTGCAGATCGCCGTGCCGGCCAAGCGCCACGTGGCCGATCCGGACCGCCAGCTGGTCATCACGGGTGCCACCGGCAACAACCTGAAAGGCGTCACGCTGAACCTGCCCGTGGGCCTGATGACGTGCGTGACGGGCGTGTCCGGTTCCGGCAAGTCGTCGCTGATCAACGACACGCTGTACCCGGCCCTGTCGCGCCACCTGTACGGTTCGCAGACGGAACCGTCGCCGCACGACAGCATCAGCGGCCTGGAGCACTTCGACAAGGTGATCGCCGTCGACCAGGCGCCCATCGGCCGCACGCCCCGCTCCAACCCGGCCACCTACACGGGCCTGTTCACGCCCATCCGCGACCTGTTCGCCACCGTGCCCATGGCCAAGGAACGGGGCTACAGCGCGGGCCGCTTCTCGTTCAACGTCAAGGGCGGACGCTGCGAAGCGTGCCAGGGCGATGGCGTAATCAAGGTCGAGATGCACTTCCTGCCCGACGTGTACGTGCCGTGCGACGTCTGCCACGGCAAGCGCTACAACCGCGAAACGCTGGAAGTGCACTACAAGGGCAAGAGCATCACGGAAATCCTCGACATGACGGTGGAGGACGCGCACGAGTTCTTCAAGCCGGTGCCGCTGATCGCGCGCAAGCTGCACACGCTGCTGGACGTGGGCCTCGGTTACATCAAGCTGGGCCAGAGCGCCACCACCTTGTCGGGCGGCGAGGCGCAGCGCGTCAAGCTGTCGCTGGAACTGTCCAAGCGCGACACGGGGCGCACCCTGTACATCCTGGACGAACCGACCACGGGCCTGCATTTCCACGACATCGACCTGCTGCTGAAGGTGATCCACCGCCTGCGCGACCAGGGCAACTCGCTCGTCATCATCGAGCACAACCTGGACGTCATCAAGACGGCGGACTGGATCGTGGACCTGGGACCGGAAGGGGGCGCCGGCGGCGGCCAGATCATCGCCAGCGGCACGCCGGAAGAGGTGGCTGCCAACCCGGCCAGCGTGACGGGCAAGTATCTGCAGCCGCTGCTCAACAGCAAATAAGGGTCAAGGGCTGGCGGGCCTGTCTCCAGGCCGCCAGCCGACACCTCAAGCGCCCCTGCCTACTGAACCCAGTTTCGCCTCCAGCTGCGCCAGCCGGTCAAAGCCCCAGAACGGCTCGCCGTCCGCGATCATGAACGGCACGCCGAACACGCCCCTGTCCACCGCGTCCGCGCTGGCCTGCTTGAACGCGGCCTTGACGGCCTCATCCTCCATCCCGGCCAGCAGCGCCTCGCGCTGCACACCGAGCGCGCCGGCGATCCCGGCCAGCACTTCCCTGTCCCCGATATCGACCCCGTCCCCGAAGTAGGCACTGAAACAGGTGCGGGCAAACGAGGCCGCCGTGTCCTCGTCATGGTTGGCGGCCAGCCACATCATGGCGCGCCCCGGCGCCAGCAACAACCTGGGGAAGCCGTCCGGCAAGCGGTAGGGAATGCCCGCCAGCCGCGCGCTGCGTTCCAGGTCGTGCTGCACATACCGCCACTTCAAGGGCACGAACGGCGCCAGCTGGGTGCCTGCCGCCTGGCTCAGGGCCGTCAACAGCACCGGCTTCCAGCGCACCCGGCGCCCGTGGGCGGCGGCCAGCCGCTCGATGCGGGTGGCCGCCAGATAGGCATAGGGCGAAATAAAGTCAAAGTAGAACTCGATGTCACTGCTCATGGTCAGCCTCCTATATGAAAGTCGTCATTACTATCGGGAAGGGAACGCAGCAGCGCCACCAGGCCAGTGGGCCAGGCCAGGTAGAGCGCCACGGGGACAAGCAACAGCCAGATACTCATATCAGCCTCCTTTTTCGCACACCTGTGCGAAATTAAAGCAAAAAAAACGGCCGGGCGCCACCCCGGCCCGCCGGCTACACCTCGTTGAAGCTCTTGTAGGTGGATATCAGCCGGTTGAAGGCGCGCTGGGCGTGGCGCAGCGCCGTGTCGTCATGCAGGAAACGGGTGTCGTGCAGCAAGCCCACGATCAGGCTGTAGATCTCGTACACCAGCTGTTCGGGGTCCGTGTCGGGCCGCAACTGGCCCGCTTCGATGGCCTGGCCTATGGTCTTGCGCAGCGACGCCCGCCACACCAGCGCGCCCTTGGCCAGCCGGTCGCGCACGGGACCGGGCTGGTCGTCGAATTCGAAGGCGCCGGCCGTGTACAGGCAGGAATGCCGCACTTCGCCGTCGCACACGCGGCGCATCCAGTTGCCCACCTGGGCCGTCAAACGGGGCAGGCCGCGCGGCAATTGCAGCGTGGGCAGCAGCACGGCGGCCGTGAAGCGGCGGTCGTATTCGTCCAGTACCGCCTCCTGCAACGCTTCCAGCGAACCGACACGGGAAAACACGCCGCTCTTGCTGATGCCGGTGCGCTTGGCGATCTCGCCCAGCGACAGCTTGCCTATGCCTTCGCCGGCCGCCATCTCGCAGGCGGCCACGATGATGGCGGCATAGGTGGCTTCGCTCTTGGCGGTCAGGGTGTCCATGGAAAGCACTTTAGCACACCTGTGCGAAATTGGCGAGGAATGAAAGAAAAATGAAAAACGCGCCACGTGGGCGCGTTCTTCCTCGGCTTGGTCAGGCTGCCGGGCCGGGCGCCGGGTCCGTTGCGCTAGCCATCAGGCCAGCGCTGGGCCGGTCGCCGCCCCGTCAGCCGCCGGCTCAGCCGTTCAGGCGCTGTTCCAGCTTGGCCATGTTGTCCTTCAGCTCTTGCGGCAGATGGTAGGCCAGCTTCTCGAACAGTTCGGCGTGCAGCTTCAGTTCTTCGCGCCAGGCGTCCTTGTCGATCGAGGTGATGGTCTCGAACTCTTCCGGCGTGAACGGCAGGCCGTCCCAGTGAATGTCGCCATAGCGCGGGGTCATGCCGAACAGGTTTTCGACGCCGCCGGCCTGGCCTTCCAGACGCTCCAGCATCCACTTCAGCACGCGCATGTTGTCGCCGAAGCCGGGCCACACGAAATGGCCCTGCTCGTCGGTGCGGAACCAGTTGACGCAGTAGATCTTCGGTGCGGCCGCGCCCAGCTTGGCGCCCATGTCCAGCCAGTGCTGGAAGTAGTCGCTCATGTTGTAGCCCATGAACGGCAGCATGGCGAACGGGTCGCGGCGCACGACGCCCATCTGGCCGGCGGCGGCGGCCGTCGTTTCCGAGCCCATGGTGGCAGCCATGTACACGCCTTCGATCCAGTTGCGCGCTTCCGTCACCAGCGGCACGGTGGTCGAGCGGCGGCCGCCGAAGATGAAGGCCGAGATCGGCACGCCGGCCGGATCGTCCCAGGCCGGGTCGATCACGGGGTTCTGGGTCGAGGCCACGGTGAAGCGGGCGTTCGGGTGGGCGGCCTTGGTGCCGGAGGCCGGCGTCCAGTCCTTGCCCTGCCAGTCGATCAGGTGCGCTGGCGCTTCCTTGGTCAAGCCTTCCCACCACACGTCGCCGTCGTCGGTCAGGGCGACGTTGGTGAAGATGGTGTTCTCGTTCAGGCAGGCCATGCAGTTCGAGTTGGTCTTGGTGTTGGTGCCGGGCGCTACGCCGAAGTAGCCCGCTTCCGGGTTGATGGCGTACAGGCGGCCGTCGGCGCCCGGTTTGATCCAGGCGATGTCGTCGCCGATGGTGGTCACTTTCCAGCCCTTGAAGGTGGCCGGCGGGATCATCATCGAGAAGTTGGTCTTGCCGCAGGCGGACGGGAAGGCAGCCGCCACATAGTGCTTCTTGCCTTCCGGCGATTCCACACCCAGGATCAGCATGTGCTCGGCCAGCCAGCCGTGACCGCCGGCCTTGGCTTCCTTGTGGCCCATGTTGGAGGCGATGCGCAGCGCGAAGCATTTCTTGCCCAGCAGCGCGTTGCCGCCGTAACCGGAACCGTAGGACCAGATTTCGCGCGTCTCAGGGAAGTGCACGATGTATTTGGTGGCGTTGCAGGGCCACGCCACATCCTTCTGGCCAGCCTTGAGGGGGGCGCCCACGCTGTGCACGCACGGCACGAAGGGGCCGTCTTCGCCCAGCACGTCGTACACGGCGCGGCCCATGCGGGTCATCACTTTCATGTTGACGGCCACATAGGCCGAGTCGGACAGTTCGACGCCGATGTGGGCGATCGGCGAACCGAGCGGGCCCATCGAGAACGGCACCACATACATGGTGCGGCCCGTCATGCAGCCGTCGAACAGGCCGTTCAGGGTGCCGCGCATTTCGCCCGGTTCCGTCCAGTTGTTGGTAGGGCCGGCTTCTTCCTTGGTGGCCGAGCAGATGAAGGTGCGGTCTTCCACCCGCGCCACGTCGCTCGGGTCGGAGCAGGCCAGGTAAGAGTTGGGACGCTTGTCCTGGCTCAGCCGTTTCATGGTGCCCGCTGCCACCATCTCGCCGCACAGGCGGTCGTATTCTTCTTGCGAACCGTCGCACCAGTAGATACGATCCGGTTTGGTCAGGGCGGCGATATCGGCCACCCAATTGATCAGTTTTTGCTGCTTGATGTAAGCTGGGACGTTCAGTGCTGCAACGCCACCCATAACGGGCTGATTCATAGTACCTCCAATGCCAATAAAAGAATTCTGGTCTTGTCCCGGCAGGCAGGATCGTCGTCAGCCGCGCACGCTGGTAGCGCGCGCCTTGCGCCCGGGAGGCATGGCGAGATGGGGCTATGCTCCGGCGGTACGGCGGTCATGTCGCGCACCCCGCGCCGGCGGGACACGCAGCCCAATCATGTGCCTGGGCTGATGGAACGTATTGCGCAGGCTCGGTGGTCGAGCCTGAAAAATTGTGGGCGATTGTACACCTGTCCACCCCGCTTTCCGACATAAATGTAGGAGAAATTGTTGAGTAAAGTAGTAAGCTATTCCGGAAATTAATAAACCTGTTATTTCGCTACGAAATCCACCACAAAATCTGGCAACTCCCATGAAAATTGCAATTCTCGACGATTACCAGAATGCTACTCCAAGCCTGGAATGCTTCAAGCTCCTGGACGGTCATGATGTCAAAATCTTCAACAATTCGGCGCGCGGATTAGGCCAGCTGGCGATCCGCCTGGCGCCGTTCGACGCCCTGGTGCTGATCCGCGAACGCACCGTGTTGAACCGGGCCCTGCTGTCCAAACTGCCCAACTTGAAGCTGATCTCCCAGACCGGCAAGGTGGCCGGCCACGTCAACGTGGACGCGGCCACCGAGCACGGCATCGCCATCGCGGAAGGGGTCGGTTCGCCCACGGCGCCGGCCGAACTGACGTGGGCCCTGATCATGGCCGCCGCGCGCAAGATCGTGCCCTATGCCAGCAACCTCAAGGACGGCCTGTGGCAGACGGCCTCCATCAACCCGGCCCTGAACACGCTGGGCACGACGCTCAAGGGCCGCACGCTGGCCATCTGGGGTTACGGCAAGATCGGCCAGCTGGTGGCCGGCTACGGCCGCGCGTTCGGCATGCAGGTGCTGGTGTGGGGCAGCCAGGCCAGCCGCGAGGCGGCCGTGCGCGACGGCAACCAGGCGGCCGCCAGCCGGCAAGCGTTCTTCGAGCAGGCCGACGTGTTGAGCCTGCATTTGCGCCTGAACGACGCCACCCGCGGCATCGTCACGGCCGACGACCTGGCCCGCATGAAGAAAAGCGCCCTGTTCGTCAACACCAGCCGGGCCGAACTGGTGCAGCCGGAAGCGCTGGAACTGGCCCTGCCCCAGGGCCGGCCCGGCTACGCGGCGCTGGACGTGTACACGGACGAGCCGCTGCCGGCCAGCCATCCGCTGCTGCGCATGCCGGTGGTGCTGGCCACGCCCCACCTGGGCTATGTGGAAAAGGACAGCTACGAGCTGTATTTCCGCCATGCCTTCCAGAACGTGGTCGATTTCGCGGCCGGCCGCTGCGACAAGATCCTCAACCCGGACTACCTGCAGTACGTGCAGGCGGGCTGAGGCCGCTAGCGGATTGCGGGCAGGCCAGTCAGGTCGATGGCGGGGGTGGGCAGCGCGTGGACCTTGCTCCACAGGCCGGCCCAGCCGGGCGGCCACGGCAGCGCCGGCCCCGTGTAGGGCGCCAGCGTGGCCCGCACCGGCACCACGGGCACGGGCGGCATGTCCTGCAGCGGGCCGTGGGCCGGGCGCTGCATGTCCAGGCTGTACATATAGCCGGGCAGCAAGGCGTCGCACACGGCGGCGAACCAGGCCGTGTGGTCCTCGTCGCGGCCCAGGGCCTGGGCCAGTCCCTGGGGATCGAAGCGGGCCAGGGCGTGGACCAGCTCGTCCGTGGAGGCGCCCGGCGAGTCGCCCCAGCCCATCACGGGGTTGACGTTGTAATCGGCGCCCGAGCCGTACCAGCCTTCGCGCCACGGCCGCTGCATCCAGTCGCGCTGGCCCGTGAACAAATGCCAGCGCCAGTGCAGCCCGGACGGCTTGGGCCAGGAATACAGGTACAGCCGCTGGTAGCCGGCCTGGTGCAGGGCGCGCACCAGCGCCATCAGGCGCGCGTGGGGCATGCGGTCGGGCGGGGCGCGGCGGAACAGGATGGCTTCGCCGTCGGCGAACTGCACCTCGTCGGTGGACAGGTTCAAGTCCAGCGTGCGGGCCTCGCTGCCGAAGCGGGCGCTGATCCAGCCCGTCAACAGGTTGACGGTCGTGATAACGCCGTAGCCGCGGTAGCGGTGGAAGATGACGGTGCCGGGAGCGACGGTTTTCATGACGGCGGGCAAGCTAAAGACGGACAAAGAAACCAGTGTAGTCACAGTATGCCCGACTTTCCAGTCCCTCGTAACGGCGCGCGGCGGGCTGGGGGCGCGGGCCGTTTCGCGTTATGATGCGCCTCATTTCACTGTAGAGGATTTTCCCACCATGACCTTGCGCATCCTCGCCACCGGCGGCACTTTCGACAAGCATTACGATGAACTGAACGGTAAACTGGGCTTCGGCGACAGCCACGTGCCGGCCCTGCTGGCGCGCTGCCGCCTGACGGTGGACGTGGCACTGGAGCAACTGCCGCTCATGGATTCACTCGACATGGTGGACGCCGACCGCGCCCGCATCCTGGCCGCGTGCCAGGCGGCGCCCGAGCGGGCCATCGTCATCATCCACGGCACCGACACCATGCCGCAGACGGCGGCCGTGCTGGGGCCGGCCAAGCTGGGCCAGACCATCGTCCTGACGGGCGCCATGATCCCCTACGAAATCGCCAATTCGGACGCCCTGTTCAACCTGGGCTTCGCCTGCGGCGTGGCGCAGACCCTGGCGCCGGGCGTGTACGTGGCCATGAACGGCCAGATCTTCGCCTGGGACAACGTGCAGAAGAACCGCGCCGCCGGCGTGTTCCAGCCGCTGTAAGCAAATCCTCAAAAAAAAATGCCGCACCGTGGTCTCCGGTGCGGCATGGGGATGGTGCGGGCCGGGCTTAAGCCTTGGCTTCGCCGCCCAGCGCCTCGACCACGTCGGCCAGCAGCTTGCTCAGCTCGCCCGTCATCAGCATGAAGTCGCCGTCGAAACGCTCGTCGTCGTTGCGGGTCGACGATTCCTTTTCGCTGATCACGTCCAGCGGCTTGATGCCCTTGATGGCCAGCGATTCCGTGAGCACGAAGGAAATCTTGCTGTCCCACGTCATGGCCAGGCGGGTGCACTGCTTGCCGGCCGCGATGTGGCGCCGCACTTCGTCCGCTTCCAGCGTGTGGCGCACGTAGCGCACGGCGGCCTTGCTCTCGCCCGTGGCGCGCAGTTCCGTGTCCATGTCGACCGTGAAGCCGGCCGGGGCGTCGTCCGCCTGCAGCCATTCCGTCATCACGCCCACCGGCGAGCGCTGCACGCGCAGGCTCTCCAGCGGCAGCTTGTCGACCGCCTTCAGCAGCAGCTTGATCACTTCGTCAGCCTTGGCCGGGCTGGCCGCGTCCACCACCAGCCAGCCGTTGACGGGGTCGATCCACGTCCACACATTGCCGCGGATGGAGAAGGCGCGCGGCAGCAGTTCGTCGGCCACGCGCTCCTTCAGTTCCTTCATGGCTTTCTTGCCGGGCGCGAAACCTTGCGCTTCTTCCATCTCGGCCGCGCGGGCCTTGGCCACCTGGTTGATGACGGACGATGGCAGCAGTTTCTTTTCCGTGCCCAGCAGGATCAGCATCTGCTTGTTGACCACGTGCACCAGGCCGCCGTTCGGACGGGGACGGTCCCAACCCTGGCGCAGCAGTTCGTTGCTGCTGGCAGGCACAAAGGAATGGGGCGCCAGCGCTGCTTCCAGTTGTTCCGGGGTGTACGCCCAAGGGGCGGGCAGACGGTAAATCTGAAGATTCTTGAACCACATAAGAGTATTTGCCTTGTTTCAGTGTTGCCAGGGGAACGACATTTTACACGCTCGCGCCCCCGCCGCGCCGGGATTCGCACCGGCGCGCACGGCAACACAATTCAAGCCGGCAGGCGGTAGTCCTTGAACTGCTCGCGCAGCTTCATCTTCTGCAGTTTGCCGGTGGCCGTGTGCGGCAAGTCCTCGACGAAGGCGACATCGTCCGGCAGCCACCACTTGGCCACCCGCCCGCCCAGATAGGCCAGCAAGTCCTCGCGCGTGACCTCGTGGCCGGCCTTGCGCACCACCACCAGCAGCGGACGCTCCTGCCACTTGGGGTGGGCGATGCCGATCACGGCCGCCTCGGCCACGGCCGGGTGGCCCACGGCCGCGTTCTCCAGGTCGATCGACGAAATCCACTCGCCGCCCGACTTGATCACGTCCTTGGCGCGGTCCGTGATGTGCATGTAGCCGTCGGCATCGATGGTGGCCACGTCGCCCGTGTCGAAAAAGCCGTCGGCGTCGAGCTGCCGGCCCCCTTCGCCGCGGAAGTAGGACGACACGATCCACGGCCCCTTGACCAGCAGGTGGCCGAAGGCCTTGCCGTCGCGCGGCAGGCTGTGGCCCTCGTCGTCCGTGATCTTCATGGTCACGCCGAACAGGGTGCGGCCCTGCTTGGACTGCAGCTTGCGGCGCGCCTCCAGCGGCAGCGCCGCGTGCTTGGGCAGCAGCTTGCACACGGTGCCCAATGGCGACATCTCCGTCATGCCCCAGGCGTGCATCACGGTGGCGCCGAAGCCGTCCTCGAACCGTTCGATCATGGATACGGCGGCCGCCGAGCCGCCGATCACGCAGCGCTGCAGGCACAGTTCGCGGCGCGGGTCGACGCCGGCCGTGTCCACATGGCGGAACAGCATCAGCCACACGGTGGGCACGCCCAGCGCCATCGTCACGCGCTCGTCGCGCATCAGTTCATAGATGCTCTTGCCGTCCAGCCCGGGGCCGGGCAGCACCAGCTTGGCGCCGCACATGGCGCCCGAATAGGGCATGCCCCAGGCGTTCACGTGGAACATGGGCACCACCACCAGGGCCGAATCGCCGCCCGACAGGGCCAGGCCGTCGGCGCTGCAGGCGGCCATCGAATGGAGCACGGTGGAGCGGTGCGAATACAGCACGCCCTTGGGGTGGCCCGTGGTACCGGAGGTGTAGCACAGCGAGGCGGCGGTGTTCTCGTCCAGCTCGGGCCAGGCGAACGCGGGGGCGGCGCCGTCCAGCAGCTCTTCGTAGCACTGCAGGCGCGGGATGTCGAGCTGCGGCATGTGGGCCCGGTCCGTCATGGCGATGAAGGCCTTGACGGTGGGCAGCTGCGGCGCCAGCTCGGCCACCAGGGCCGCGAAGCCGATGTCGAAGAACAGGTACTGGTCTTCCGCATGGTTGACGATGTACTCGATCTGCTCCTTGAACAGGCGCGGATTGATCGTGTGCAGCACGGCGCCCATGCCCGACACGGCGTAGTACAGCTCCATGTGACGGTAGCCGTTCCAGGCCAGCGTGCCCACGCGCTCGCCCTGCTGCACGCCGAGGCGGGTCAGCACATTGGCCATCTGGCAGGCGCGCTGGTGCACCTGGCCGTAGCTGGTGCGGTGCACCGGTCCCTCGGACGTACGGGAGATGATTTCCGCCTGCGGGTGGTTGCTGGCGGCGTGTTCAATCAGCGACGAGACCAGCAGCGACTGGTGTTGCATTAATCCGAGCATGTACTTCTCCTGAAAACGAACTATGAGTGAGATTGATCCTGCAGGGCCAACGGGCAGGGCCGGCGCCGCTGGCGGCAGCGCGCAGTGCAGCGGTGCGGCACGTGGTCGGCCATGGCCGGCGCCAGCACGGCGCGCCGCACGGAGGCGGCATACCAGCGTCCGCCGTTCTGGCCCTTGAGGCCGCGCCCGTTCAGGCGCGCGGCGATCTGGTGGAAGGCCGCGCCGGCCGCCCGCAGCGCCAGGATTTCGGCGCGGATGGCGGCGTCGGGCGGCGCAAGCTGGGACATGGAACGCGGGCCGCTTACACTTTCCGCAGCAGGAAGTGCGACAGCGCCGGCACCAGCATCAGCGCGCCCAGCATATTGAGCGTGAACATGAACGTGAGCAGGATGCCCATGTCGGCCTGGAACTTGATGGGCGACCAGGCCCAGCACACCACGCCGGCGGCCAGCGTCACGCCCACCAGCGCCACTACCTTGCCGGTGAATTGCAGCGCGTGGCGGTAGGCTTCGGCCAGCGTGTCGCCCTGGCGTTGCTGCGCCAGCTGCACCGACAGCAGGTACAGCGCGTAATCGACGCCGATGCCCACGCCAAGCGCGATCACGGGCAAGGTGGCCACCTTGACGCCCATGCCCAGCATGACCATCAGCGCTTCGCACAGGATGGAGGTCAGCACCAGCGGCAGCACGGCCACCAGCACCGCGCGCCAGCTGCGGAAGGTGAGGAAGCACAGCACGATCACGGCCGCATACACATACAGCAGCATCTTGTGGTTCGCTTCGCGCACCACGATGTTGGTGGCCGCTTCGATGCCGGCGCTGCCGGCGGCCAGCAGGAACTGGCGATCGTTGCCGCTGTGGGCGGCGGCGAAGGCGGCGGCGGCGGCCGTCACCCGTTCCAGCGTCTCGGCCTTGTGGTCGGACAGGTAGGCGATCACGGGCATGAGCGAGCAGTCGCCGTTGAACAGGTCGGGGTTGTTGACGGACGCCTGCTGGGCGCCGTAGTTGAGCACATCCTGGTTGCGCGAGATGGTCAGCCATTTCGGGCTGCCCTCGGAACTGCCGGCCGTCACCTGGCGCACGGCGTCCACCAGCGACACGGTGGTCTGCACGCCGGGGATCTGCTGCAGGGTCCACGCCAGGCGGTCCGCCTCGACCAGGGTTTCGTATTTGAGGCAGCCTTCCTTGGGCGTCTTGACCATCACGGCGAACTGGTCGGACGAGAGCGAATAGTGGGCCGTGATGTAGCCGTTGTCGCGGTTGTAGCGCGACTCGGCGCGCAGCTCGGGCGCGCCCGGATCGAGGTCGCCGATCTTCAGGCCCGTGCTGACGATGAAGCCGCCCACGGCCAGCACCAGCGCCACGGCGATGGCGCCTATGGCCCATCGGCGTTCCGTGAAGCGCTCCAGCAGATGCCAGACGCCGTGCTGGGTCAGGGTGGCTTCCTCGCGCAGGCAGCGGCGCGCGGCCGCCTTCGATACGCCCACATACGACAGCAGCACTGGCAACAGCAGCAGGTTGGTGAAGATCAGCACGGCCACGCCCAGCGAGGCCGTCATGGCCAGGTCCTTGATGACGGGGATGTCGATCACCATCAGCACGGCAAAGCCCACGGCGTCGGCCAGCAGCGCCGTCAGGCCGGCCAGGAACAGGCGGCGGAAGGTATAGCGGGCCGCCACCAGCAGGTGGGTGCCGCGGCCCACGTCCTGCATGATGCCGTTCATCTTCTGGGCCCCGTGCGAGACGCCGATGGCGAACACCAGGAACGGCACCAGGATCGAGAACGGGTCCAGTTCAAATCCGAGCGCAGCCACCAGGCCCAGTTGCCACACCACGGCCACGATGGAGCAGGCCACCACCAGCGCGGTGGAACGCACGCAGCGCGTGTAGCCGTAGATGACGGCGGTGGCGATGGCGGCGGCGGCGCCGAAGTACAGCACCACCTTCATCATGCCGGCCAGCAGTTCGCCGATCAGCTTGGCGAAGCCCACCGTGTGCAGCCGCACCTTGAACGGGCCCTTTTCGGCGGCCTGCATCTGCCTGTCGAGCGCAGTCGAAAACGTTGAGTAGTCAATCATCTTGCCCGTGGCCGGGTCCTTGTCCAAGAGCGGCACGAAGATCATGGTGGACTTGAAGTCGTTCGCCACCAGGCTGCCGACGATGCCGGAGCGGGCGATGTTGATCTTGAGCTGTTCCACGCTGCGCGCCGAGCCGTCGTAACTGTCTGGCATCACGGGGCCGCCCTGGAAGCCTTCCTCCGTCACTTCGTTCCAGCGCACGGTGGGGGTCCACATGGACTTCATCCACGCGCGGTCCACGCCGGGCGTGAGGAACAGTTCGTCGTTGACGCGCTTGAGCGCTTCCAGGTATTGCGGGTCGAAGATGTCGCCGGTGGGGTTTTCCACCACCACCCGCACCGCGTTACCGAGGCCGCGCAAGGCGCCCTTGTTGGCCAGGTAGTTCTGGATATAGGGCTGCGACTGCGGCATCATTTTTTCGAAGCTGGCGTTGAGCTTGAGCCGCGTGACGCCGCTCCAGGCCAGCGCCAGCGTCACCAGCGCGCACACCACCACGAACCACACGCGGTGGTTGAACACCATGCGTTCCAGCCGGTTGCCCGAGCGCTGGTCGAACTGGTCCAGCGTGCGTACCACCGGCATGCTGTCTAGTTGGTTGATCCCCATATCCATTCCTGTCTCTCCAAAGATGCTGATGGCCGTTGGCGCGCTGCGCTGCGGCTCTTGTGTGTTGTGATGTTTAAAAGTTCAATGGGCCGCCAGCGGCTGCTGGCGCAGGCCGCGCACACCGCCCAGCACCAGTTGCCCGTCGGCGGCCAGCGCGGCCGACACGGGGCCGCCCGGCGGCGTGGGCAGGCGTGCGAAGGTGGCGCCGGCGTCGGTGCTGACCAGCACCTGGCCGGCCTGGCTGACCAGCAGCAAGCGCCCGTCCGGCGCCAGGGCCGATGCCGTCAGGCCCACCTGCAGGCCCGTCTCCACCTTGCTCCAGCTGGCGCCGCGGTCCGTACTGCGATAGGCGTTGCCGCGCAGGCCGTACACCAGCAGCGCGTCGCCCTGGCCCGCGAGGCCAAAATAGGTGCCGCGATAGGGCGTGGCCTGGGCCTGGAAGCGGCCCTGCTCGCGGTTCAGGCGCAGCACCAGGCCCTGCTCGCCCACGATGTACAGATCACCGCCCACGGCGCGGATCGCGTTCAGGTGGAAGGCGCTGGGATTGTCGGTACGGTCGGCCCAGCTCTGCCAGGTGCGGCCGCCGTCGGCCGTGTGGAAGATCAGGTTGAAGGCGCCCACCACGTAGCCATTGTTGCGGTCCTCGAACCACACGTCGAGGAAGGGTTTGTCGGGCCCCTGCTGCACCATGCGCTGGGCATCGGCGCGCTGGGCGTCGGTGGCGCGCGGGTCCTTGCTCACCTGTTCGTTGAGCAGAAAGGCGGCGGCGCGGCCGTCGAGCTGCTTGCTCCAGCTGGCGCCGCCGTCCACGCTGTGCAGCACCACGCCGTCGTGGCCCACGGCCCAGCCCAGCTCCGGCGTGGGGAAGTGCACGGCCACCAGGTCCGAGGCCAGCGGCACGGCGGCCTGGGTCCAGTTCTTGCCGCCGTCGTCCGAGTAGACGATGTGGCCGCGCTGGCCCACGGCCACCAGCCGCTTGCCGGCCTGCGCCAGCCCGTTGATCAGGGCGCGCGCGGCCAGCGGGCTGCGCGCGGCCGGCGTGTCGAGCGGGTCGGCGAACGGTTGGGTGGCCGCCAGCGCGGGCGTGGCGGCGACGGCCATGGCAGCCGTGGCGACCACGTAAGCCAGCAGGCCGCGCTTGAAACAGGTGAGTGCGTTCATGTTCGGTACTGAAAAAAATCGGTGAAGCTGCAAACAGGCAGGGCTGCCGAAAAAGGCCGCCGGCCGGCGGAGATCGAACTGATTCCGGCCGGCGACAAAGAGAAACACGGTGCTTGGTGCCTGACTCTTGCTACGTATTGCCGTTACTGCCCTCGCTTAGCGCACGCCGGCGCCGGCCAGCGCCTCGGCCGTCCATTCCGACGCCTTGAGCGGCTCGATGTACTTGATGCCGCCGTGCATGCCGAATACGCCCGTGATGTTGTAGGCGCCGCTGACGAAGTCGTAAATCATGTGGTTGCCCGTCTGGCCGGCCTGCACGTCCCAGCTGAAGCTGATGTGGTCGAACGAGGCGCGGTACAACTGGCCGCGCGCATCGTATTCGTCCGACGCCAGCGCGGTCCAGCTGTCCTCGTCGATGTAGAACGTGCGCTTGCTGTAGATGTGGCGCTTGCCCGGCTTGAGGGTGGCCTCCACCACCCACACGCGGTGGGTTTCCCAGCGCACCAGGTCGGGATTGACGTGGTTGGGCTTGGTGATGTCGGCCGCCACCTTGTGATAGCCGATCTTGTAGGCGTTGTACGGCACGATCATTTCCTTCTTGCCGATCAGCTTGAAGTCGTAGCGGTCCATGGCGCCATTGAACACCCACGCATCGTCATAGGTCGAGGCGCCGGCCGAGCCGGGGTTGGGTGTGTCGTAGGCCACGTCCGGCGCCAGCTTGACGCGGCGCTGGCCGGGCAGGTACTGCCACACTTTGCGCGGCTGGACCATGGGGTTGACGGCGTCCAGCACCAGCAAGCCTTCGCCGGCGCGGCGGGCCGGCGCCACGTAGGCCAGCTTGGTGCGGAAGAACACTTCATTCTGCTTGGCCGGTTCCGTGCGCTTGGGGTCCGACAGCGGGAATTCCTGGTAGATCTCGCCCGTCGTGGCCAGGGTCGGCACGCCCGACGCGTCCACGTTCCACGAATCGTACTTGGTGAAGTTGGCCAGGCCCTGGTAGCGCAGCAGGTGGTTCCACATCACTTCGTAGCCGCTCTTGGGGATGGGGAACGGCACCCCGGCCAGCGCCCCTTCCAGGCCCACGCCGCCTTCGGTGGCCTTGGCGTTGACGGCGTTCTTGGCCGTGTTGTCGATCACGAACTTCGGATAGTTGAAGCTGCGATGGGTCGGATACACGTCGACCCGGTAGGTGGCGAAGCGCTTGAGCAGTTCGCGCGTGCCGGCCGTCAGCTTGTCTTCCTGGCCGGCCAGGTTCTTGCCCGTGATGACCAGGCGCGGCTTATCGGCCGCATACGGGTCGGGGCGCATGCCGCCGCCCTTGGCGATGGCCGGGCCGTTGGTCAGGCCGCCCGTGTACTCGGGGATCACGCCATCCTTGCTGGCCGCCTTTTCCGCGCCGACGGCGGTCAGGGTGGTGCCCAGCTGTTTGGCTTCGTCCGGCGAGACGTTGGCGTGGGCCAGGGTGGCGGCCGACAGGGCGGCCGCCATCAGGGTGAGTTTGAACAGTTTATGGGTAGCCATCATCATCATCCAAATCAGAAAGTGGTTTTAAAGGTCAGTGCGACAAAGCCGCGGTCCTTGAGCAGGGGCGTCACGCCCGCGTACGAGGTGACGGCGCCGCTGGCGTCCGTCGCGAACGGGCCGAAGAAGTCCACATACTTCACGTCGAAGCGGTACTTCTGGTACAGGTCGAAGCCCAGGCCGACGCTGTAGTTGCCGGCGTGCTTGTTGCCGCCCGAGTTCACGCCCGAGTTGCCCGACAGGCCCACCGAATAGTTGAGCGGCAGGGTCAGGTCCAGGCCCGGCAGCACCTGGAACCAGGTCGGGGTGAAGTTGAGCGCCATGCCGAAGTAGTCCTTGCTGACCTTGTCGATGCCCGTGTAGCTGTCGCGGCCCTTGTAGAACTGGGCGCCCTGGGTCACCTTGGCCACCCGGTTCCACGTCAGTTCGGCGATCCAGCTGGAGGCGTCGAACAGCGGCGTCTTGGCCGTCGTGCCCAGCGCGTTGAGCACGCCGTGCACGGTGTCGCCGCGCGTGCCGCTGACCTGGCCCTGGCCGGGCTGGTTGGCCGCCGTCACCACCAGCGCCCCGCCCAGCATGCTGTTCAGGCCAGCCATCAGGGCCGGATTGGTGCCGACCGGCATCAGGACGGCCGGGCTGCTGTTGAGCGGCATGTCGCGCCGGTAGCTGAGGTCGGCGCCGATGGCCACCCCCGCCACGCTCTTGGACAGGCTCATGCCGAACACGTCGATGCCGCCCGCGTATTCCAGCTGGTAGCGGCTGGTGCCGCCCAGCGTGGCCGGGTAGAACAGGCAGTTGCCGGCCACCACGGCGGCGCCGGGAATGGCGGCCGTGCAGGTGGCGTTGCCCACGGCCTGGGCCGTGGCGGCGCCCGCTTGCTGGGCTGCCGCCTGGGCGGCGGCGGGCGTGCCGCCGGCCGCGATGACGGCCGCGGCCGCCTTCTGGGCGTTGGCTGCCACCAGCGGATTGCTTTGGCCTAAGGCGGCGGCCGGCAACCCGGCCAGGCGGAAGTTCACTTGCGGCAGCAGGTCGGCCGTGCGGCGGCCGTAGAAGCCCAGCGTGCCGTCCAGCCACTCCGGGCTCCAGCGCGCGGCCAGGCCGAAATCGCCCTTGTGATCGGGCTCGCGGTCGGCCTCGCGCATGGCGCGGCCCAGGCCGGGCAGGATGAACGATTGTCCGCCCTGCAGGCCAAAGTCGAAGAAACCGAGGTAGGAACCCGATTCCGGCAGGCGGGCCGGCTTCCACTTGAAGAAGTACTGGGCCGCGAACGACAGTTCCGTGGTGGGCGAGAACTGGGTGGAGATGGCCTGGCGCGGCAGGAACAGTTCCTTGGCGTCCGTGTTGGGCACCGAGTAGGCCTTGATCAGGTCGACGGCCGACTGGCCGTAGTTGACGCCGTGGATCACCGACAGCAGGCTCTCGCCCCAATACAGCGTGTGCTGGCCCAGCTTGACGTTGACGGGCATGTCACCCAGCTCGAAACCGGCGAACACGAAGGCGTCCAGCACCTCGCCCGACGGGCCCTTGTGATAGCGTTTGGCGTAATCCGACAGGCCCAGCGCCGGCTTGCCGTCCGCGCCCAGGTGGTTTTCCGTCGCCACGTTGTTGTTGTCCAGGTGGCCGTAGGCGCCGTCGGCCCAGCCGGCAGCGCTGACGCGAAAGCCCATCTTCTTCTGGTAGACGAAGTCGAATTCGCTCAGCAGGTCGATCCGGTTCGACACCGTGCCCTTGTCGAAGTTGCGGTCGCCGTCGTCGGAGTTGACCGACTTGAGGATGCTGGCGTTCTGGCTGCCGAGGCGATTGGCGTAGTTGTACTTGACCGTGTTGTCGAAGCGGATGGCCAGGTCGGGATTGCCGGTCTCCAGTTCCATCGCGCCCGCCGCGCCCATGGCGCACAGGGCCGCCGCGAGGGCGGTTGCGCGCAGGACCAGGGCCTGTTTCTGCTGTGTTTGTTTCATGCTGCACCATCTCCTTGGTTATCGTTATGTGTACCGCTGGGTACTGCCACTGCTACCTGCAAAACTGGACGGCGGCCCAGGCCAGGGCCGGGTGGGCGCGCGCCGCGGACGGCACGGATCCTGCCGCGTGGGCATGCTGGAAATCGAGGCTGGCTTACGGGTGGGATCGCGCCGTCGGCGCGCGGCGCCGCTGTCGCTGGTGGTATCGCTGCATGGTGGTGTCTCCCGTGTCGTGCCGCTTTTGTTTGCGCTGCCGTGAGATCTATGGATGATCTCTTGATTGCATTCTGCGACCATCGTCCACGCCGCGCTTGTCATTTTTTGTCAAGCGACAGTCATTTTGCGACAGCTGTGGTTTTCAGGATCAGGGGGCCCTTGTAGGCGTCCATGATGGCCGACGCCGGCATGCCGTTGCCGACGATCTGGGCCAGCGCGTTCATGGCGCGCGTGACGTGGCGGAAGTACTTCTCGTAGCTGGGGCACAGGTAGTTCATGCCGGCCTCGCCGTCGGGCGAGGCCATGAAGCGGTTCTTGGGGCACTCGCCGTGGCAGGCGAACAGGTAGGGGCAGCGCTTGCAGTAGCCGGGCAGCGCCGTCTCCTTGGCGGCGCCGAAAGCCTGCTGTTGGGCGCTGGCGGCCAGTTGCCGCGGGTCGTCGTTGGCAATATTGCCAAGCAGGTAATCGGGATACATGTAGTGGTCGCACGAGTACACATCGCCGCTGTGCTCGACGATCATGGCCTTGCCGCAGCGCGGCGCGAACAGGCAGACCGTGGCCGGCAGCTGCAACCACGACGCCAGCGCCCATTCGAAATTCATCACGTGGACCGTGCCCACGTCGTTGCGCACCCACTCGTCGAAGATGGCGATCAGGAAGTCGCCGTAGGCGTCGCGCGCCACCGTCTGCGCCGTGACGGCAGGCGCCACGGCCGGTGCGGCTGGTGCGGCCGGCGCGCACGCCGCTGCGGGCGCGGGTGCGGACGCGCGTGCGGGCATGGGCGTGGCTGCGGATGCGCGCGCGGCCAGCTTGGGCGGCGTGGCGAAGTGCAGGCCGATCACCTGCTCGCGCGGGGCCGGCATGCGCTCCACCACGGGATTGAACTGGATGAAGCGCACGCCCTCGGCCTTGAGGAAACGGTATATCTCCAGGCCGCGTGCCGTGCTGTCGCTGGTAACGGTGACCAGCACGTTGAACTGCACGCCATGGCGCGCCAGCAGGCGCAGGCCGCGCATCACCTGTGCGTGGCTGGAGCGGCCCTGCTTGTCCGGCCGGTGGGCGTCGTGGATGGCCTGCGGGCCGTCCAGCGACAGCCCCACCGTGAAGCCGTGCTGCGCCAGGAAGGCGCACCATTCGTCGTCGAGCAGGGTGCCGTTGGTCTGCAGGCTGTTGCGGATGGTCTTGCCCTGGCCGTATTCCTGCTGCAGCGCCAGCGCGCGGCGGAAGAAATCCAGTCCCAGCAAGGTCGGTTCGCCGCCCTGCCAGGTGAACTCCACTTCCGGCGTGTCCTGCGCCGCGATGTAGCGCTGCACGTAGGCCCGCAGCACCTCGTCGGCCATGCGGAATTTTTCGCGCGGCGGATACAGCTGCTCCTTCTCCAGGTAGAAGCAGTAGTCGCAATCGAGGTTGCACAGCGGCCCGATCGGCTTGGCCATCAGGTGCAGGCCCTGTTCCGGCGCGGGCGGGGTCACGGGGGCGGGCGGTGTGTGCATGGCGAGGACTCGCAGGTGGATGGCCGAAGCCGCATTGTCGGACGCGCCCTGTTGCGGCGCTTGTCATTTTTCGACAAGCCGCTGTCATTTGCCGACACAACTCATTATGATGGAATTCGAGCGGCAAGCATATGCCGACGACGACACGCCAGAGGCCAGCATGAACACGTTAGAGCAGTCCGTCCCGGCGCGCTATTTCGCGATGCTGATGGATTACCTGGAAAGCCACGGCACGCCCTGCCGCGACGCCCTCAGCGCGGCCCAGATACGTACCCTGAACGATCCGCTGGCCCTGCTCACCACCAGCCAGGTCGACACCCTGGTGCATGAAATGACGCGCCTGACGGGCCGCCACGACCTGGGCTTCGAACTGGGGCGCCTGATCAAGCTCAATTCGCACGACGTGCTGGGCTACGCCATGATCAGCAGCCCCACCATCGACCACATGCTGCGCCTGGTGTCGCGCTACTACCGCCTGATGTCGCCCATGTTCGTGTTCCGCTACCAGCGCCTGGGCGAGCGGGCCGAAGTCAGCTTCCAGCCGGTGGTGGCCATGAGCGAACCGACCTTGCAGTTCTACCTGGAGACGGTGGCGCTGTCGTTCCACGTGCAGCTGATGGCCGCCTCGGGCGGCAAGCTGGGGCCGTACGACATCGCCATGTCCATGCCGGAACCGGCCCACGCGCAGCGCTACCGCGAGCTGGCGCCGGCCCGCTTCCATTTCGGCGCGGCCCAGCCGGGCGTTCACATTACGATGAACGCGGCCAACTTCGACCAGCCCTTGCCGATGGCCGACCTGCGCGCGCTGGCCCGCGCCGAGGCGCGCTGCAAGCTGCTGCTGCAGGAAATGACGGCGGCCGGCAAATGGTGCGACTGGGTCGCCATGATGCTGCGCGAGGCCGAGGACAGCCAGCCCACGCTGGACGAACTGGCGCGCATCCTCAACATCTCGGCCCGCACGCTGGACCGCTACCTGGCGCGCGAAGGGGTCAGCTTCCGCGACCTGGCGCTGGCCATCCGCAACGAGCGGGCCTGTGAAATGCTCGCCAGCGGCAAGCACCCGGTGTCGCAGATCGCCTACCGGCTCGGCTACAGCGACATGGCCAACTTCAGCCGCTCGTTCAAGAAAAGCAACGGCATCAGCCCGTCCACCTACATGGCGCGGCATCGCGGCTAGGCGCTCCTATCATTCCGATACCTAATTGACAACATCGTGCGGACTACATTATGGTTAATGTTGTTTGTTAATCAAACAATTCCAGCCCATTCCCGACCCAACAGGAGCCCACGATGACACCACGCATGATGCTGACGGCAGCACTGCTGTCCGGCCTGACCCTGCCCGCCCTGGCCGATACCCTGGCCACCCTGTCGCTCAGCGATTTCCACACCCAGCTGAAAGACCTCAACCAGGCCGACGGGGTGGGGCCGCAGATCCAGTGGGGTTATGGTGGCACATCCACCTATTCCAACGATCAGGCCCAGCTGGGCTGGACCAAGAACAGCTATCCCTGGGGCGACTACTGGATGCCCCAGTGGAGCATGGGCGGCGAGGCGAGCCAGTGGGCCACATCGCCCGCCACGCTCAATGAAACGTCGGTGCATGGCCATGGCACGCAACAGATCAGCACCACCGGGGCCGGTCTCGATAGCATCTCGCTGGCAGCGAGCGCCCAGCGCGGCCAGAACGTGTCGTCCCAAGCTTCGATGTACCAACAATTTACGCTGACGGCCGGTACCCAGGTGACCTTCAGCGTGCAGGTCAATGCCTATCTGTCGGGCACCGGCTACAGCGGCAGCTGGACGCCGCCCATAGGCTGGAGCGGTGCGGGCAATGAACTTTCCGCGTTTAGCGCCGGCATGAACGCCGCCGCCCTCAATACCAGTTTGTACGGGTCGGGCAGCAGCGCCTGGACGTGGCAGCCGGACGCCTACGAATCATCGATGGGCGGCCAGATCATGCAACTGACGGTCAAGAACACGGGCAACTCCGACAAGAGCTACACCTTGGGCATCTATGGCAACAGCGAGGCCTGGGAGCTGGCCGCTCCCGTGCCGGAACCGGCCAGCTACGCCATGCTGGGCGCCGGCTTGTTGCTGGTGGGCGCCGCGGCTCGCCGGCGCCGCCAGGGCTGATCCGTCCGCAGCGGCGCCCGGTGATACGCCTTCGCCGGAACGCCGCTAACTCACGGTGGCGCGCTGCACCTCTTCCGCCGCGCGCATCCCCGACTGATAGGCCCCATGCACGGTTTGATAGTATTTTTTGTCGGTCGCTTCGCCGGCAAAATAGAGCCTGCCACTGACGCTTTTCGCCAGGTCCGCGCGGTGCGCCGGCGTGGCCCCCACAATATGACAGGAATAGGCGCCACGGGCGTACGGATCCGACGACCAGCGCGAGATCGCCACATCCAGTGGGGCGGGAATGGCTGTGCCAAACATATTGCGCGGCGCTGCCATCGCACTTTGCGCGATCTGCGCATCGCTCCATTGTTATTTGACAAATAATTAATATTTATATTATTATCATAATACCGGATGGATATCCAATGGTAAAGATATGCACGCTTTCTCACATTTGGCGTGAGCGGCCCCAAATCGCCGCGGTAGTTTATTGAACGTCAGAGTTTTCCATCCACGATGGCCAAACTCATTTTTTCACGCTAACCCAACACAAACCTAACTTTTTAGACCAGGACGTATGACAACATCATTGAGCCAATCACAAAAAGAAGCTGAATTGCTGATTGAAAACTATGGTAAGCGGAATGGTTCTCGAAGCGAGGATACCGCGTATGCTGTGAAAACTGCCTACATCGAATCAAGTCTCACCTCAAACGCCGGCGGCCCCGGTAGCTCAACCGGTTTGTATCAATACAAGGACGCGAATTGGCACGACAATCATCGCGAGCTAAACAAAAATAGTCCTGCGGACCAGATTGAAGCCTTTTTTGAAGACATGAAAGTATTTTCTGACATGTATGAAAACTCGGCCGATGGTAAAGCCGCCCATGTGGCCGGTCTGACACGCGAGGAGTTCATGTATTCCAAGCATCATGACGGCCGTTATTCTCATCCTAGTGCAACTTCACCTGGCAAGAAAATATGGGATGCGTCAAATTTTGAGCCCGCGACACACGCTGCAGGGGGGACCGGTGGCGCTGGAGAAGGCACCGACCAGAAACCAGGTGACGGAAGTGGATTCAACCCTGGAGGCATTGGCAATATTGGCGGCTTTGGACCAGTGCCAGGTGGGGGCGGTCATTGGATACCTCAGTTGACCGTTCCAGACGTTGGCGCCCAGGCAGCGGAAGAACCGATGACATCGCTCCCTTGTCACTTTCATATCGAGGCTACAATCATCGGCAATGGGCTTGAATATAGTTCCATTATTTAAGCTAATATCATTACTTTAGCTAGAACGATGCGTGACTCTTCTTCATTTCTGACGCATCGTTCCGGAAGATATTGACCTAACTGTTTAACAGCGCGTCGAGCCAAACACGCCCCAGGCGCGTGATCCGGAGTAAATATGAGCATTTTCCAGGTGATTGTACTGGCCCCCGCGCTTAGCTCGCCATTAGCACATGCAACGGCAGCACACCCACAAGACTGTCCATTCGAACGCGCGCAGTATGTCTTGCGCGCAGACAAAAACGTGACCGCCAACTTCACCCCAACCGGCAACCAAACTGACCAACATTTATTACTACGGATCGCCTCACGCAAAACAGGACGGACTTATTGGTTCACGATTGACGAAGGCAACGGCTATAGCGACGCGCATATTTCATCCACTGATGCGCCGAATGCAGATATATCAAAGGACAGGGTAAAGGCAGCACCCGAGACTGGCAATGCGGATCTGTCGTTTTTCACGCTGTCGGAAACGCTCGACGTGGCTTCCGAGTCGCCGCGCACTGGCAATCCAGCACCCGCCTATCTTTTTGTACCGGAACTTGGCGCCAACCTCTGGTATTTTGGACCGTATTTCCTCGCAAAGTCCGACACCTCTGTGCGTGAGAAACTACCACGCAGCCTGTTTGAACTGGCCGCATGCCAATAGCTGGCAGCGGCCGCGCGCTGTTCGCTCACCGGCCGCTCGTCATAGGCAAGTTCCGCATCGATCTGGCACGCAGCGGGCTATCGCGGCCATTGCGGTATGATCCGTCGGGCACCGGCTACAGCGGCAGCTGGACGCCACCCCTACGAATCATCGATGGGCGGCCAGATCATGCACTGACGGTCAAGAACACGGGCTAGCTCACGGTGGCGCGCAGCACTTCTTCCGCCGCGCGCATCCCCGACTGATAGGCCCCGTGCACGGTTTGATAGTATTTCTTGTCGGTCGCCTCGCCGGCAAAATAGAGCCTGCCACTGACGCTTTTCGCCAAGTCCGCGCGGTGCGCCGGCGTGGACCCCACGATGTGACATGAATAGGCGCCACGGGCGTACGGATCCGACGACCAGCGCGAGATCGCCACATCCACTGGGGCGGGAATGTCTGTGCCAAACATATTGCGCAGCGCCGCCATCGCACTTTGCGCGATCTGCGCATCGCTCCATTGCTCTATCTTTGTGCCAAACTCGGCAGCATTAAACCCCATCAACATGGGCTCTCCGGTCACGCGGGAAAAGCTGACCCATTCCGCCCATTCGCCCGCGTGTCCCTGTTTGGGAATCTGGTTGAGCCAATCGACCTGTTTATCCCAGAACGTATAGGGGAACAACAGACAACATTTATTGAGCACGCCTACGCCCAGCTTGCGTATGGCATCCTGCTTTGCGCCCGGCAACGGCGGATAGAATTTGACGTCGCCATGTTTCAGTACGCCGAGCGGCAAGGTGACGACAACGTAATCGGCTTGCAGCGTTCCCTGGCTGGTTTCAACGCTCGCCCCGCCGGCCGCCTGATAGGAGATGGAGCGCACTTCGTGCTCAAGCCGGATGTCGATGCCGGACGCCAGGCTATCGGTGATGACCTTGTAACCGTCCAGGAACAGGACTTCGTTGCCGTCGTATGAGGAGCCGCTGTCGAACCACAACCTGGACAGATGACGGGCCGCGCCGCCGTATTCATGCTCATAAGTCGTATTGACCAGGAAATCGATCATGCGCTGTTCGCTCACCGGCCGCTCGTCGTAGGCCAGTTCCGCATCGATCATGGCGCGCAGCGAGCTATCGCGGCCATTGCGGTCCTGTTCCGACACGGCTTGCTCGATGGCCGCGCCCAGCGCTTCGAGCTTGCGGTTGTCGGCTGCGCTGACCGCGCCCCCATCGCCGCTGTATGCCTCGGCATTCTCGAGATTGGTCACGCTCGTTCTCGCGCCGGCTTGCCGCGCCAGCCTTGCAATGGGATTTCTCGCACCGGCACCATGGATCCATGACGCGCCCAGGTCGACAACCGGACCTTCCCAATCGGACTGCGTGTGTATCCGCCCGCCTATCCGGTCGCGTGCTTCCACCACGACGACCTCCATGCCGGCTTCGCGCAGCCGCCTGGCGGCGGCCAGGCCGGCGATGCCGGCGCCCACGACGATGGCGCGCCCCGAGGCGCTGCGTTTCGCCCTCGCATACTCCGCTGCGCCCAGCAGGCCGCTTCCAACCAGGGGGCCGATACTGAACCCCGCTTTCAAAAGAGTGCGTCGCTTCATCCTGTTGTTCTCCCAAAGTTGAAATATGGCGGGCGGCTGCAACCGCAAGCTGTCCATCGCCGCTCGCCCACCGGGTCACGGCCAGGCTTATGAGGCCAGTATTTCGCCCGCCGCACGCTGCCCGGAAATAAATGCCCCATGAACGGTCTGAAAATATTTCTTGTCGGTCGCCTCGCCCGCGAAATACAAGGTATGCCCAACGTTACTTGCCAGGTCATCGCGCATGCCCGGGGTGGAACCGAGCTTGTTGTATGAATAGGAACCTCTGGCATAAGGGTCCGACGCCCATCTGGTGATCTGATGATCGACGGGATCCGGTATCTGATTGCCGAACATGGTTTTCAGCGTTCTCATCGCATCGGCGACGATGTCCGCGTCGCTCCACGCCTCGATTTGCGCGCCAAACTGCGCAGCATTAAAACCGAGCAGGACCGGCTGGCCCGTCGGCCTGGCCAGGCTGACCCATTCCGCCCATTGCCCGTTGCGCTCGCTGACGGGGATGAAATTGATCCAGTCCGCTTGTGCATCCCAAAACACGGACGGGAAGCGCAGCAGGCATTTGTTCAGCACACCCATCCCCAACTGCGCTATCGCCTGCCGCTTGTTGGAAGGTAAAGGTGGCTCGAACCGCACCTGGCCCGCCTGCAATACGCCCAGCGGCAAGGTGATCAGGGCACAACGGCCCTGGACCGTCCCCTGGTTGGTCGTCACGGTAACCATGTCGTTGCCGTAGCTGACGGACGCGACCACGTGTTCCAGTCGGATGTCGAGGCCTTTTGCCAGATGCTCGGTCAGGACGTTGTAGCCATCCAGGAAGAGCCGCTCCCCGCCATCGAATTTGCTGTCGCTGTCAAACCAGAGCGCGGACAGGTCGGTGGCCGCGCCGCCGTATTCATGCTCATAGGTCGTATTGACCAGATAGTTGATCGCTTCCTGCTCCGCGACCGGCCTGCTTTGATACTGGGTGCCGCTGTAGACGGCGTCGGACAGGGAACGGTCATTGGCACCATCCTGGGCGCTGCCGATGGCCTGGCGTATCTCTGCCCTCAGTGCCGAGAGACGGTCGCTCTCGGCGGCGGACAGCAGATGCCCATCGCTGCCATAGGCGAGGTCGCTGTCAAAGCTGGTGGTGGCCGTGCGGGCGCCAGCCTGCGTGGCGAGCGCGGTGATGGGATTGGCCGCGCTGTCGCCATGTATCCAGGTCGCGCCCAAATCGACGGCGGCATCTTTCCATTTGCCTGAAGTGAAGAGCCGCCCGCCCGTCCTGGCCCGCGCTTCCAGCACAATGACTTGCTTGCCGGCGTCGCGCAATTTGCTGGCGGCGGCCAGGCCGGCGATGCCCGCGCCGATGACGATGATGGGCAGGGCCGCCGTCGCCGCGCCAGGTGGCGTGACAGCTGCGGGACCGGGTGCGGCAGCGCCATCCGTTTGGCCGCCGTCACTGCCGCCACCGCATCCGACCAGGGTGAGCGCGCCCGCGATCGTCAAAAAATCTCTTCTTTTCATGTGCATCACTTAATACGAGGTTTACCGTCTGCGCTGGCCGATGGCACTCCATCATTCCCCTGCCAGCGCGGCCGTGGCTTCTAACCGATGTTGCCCATGGTATAAACTGCGGCCATGGCCAACAATTGCGCATTGCGCCGATTCCATGGCAAAACACCTCAACCCGCAGTCCCGGCCAATGCCCCCATCACCGGTCACCATCCCCATCGCACTGGTGCGCGGCATGGTCTCGGGGGTGCGCGGCCGCAGTCCGGGCCGGGAAGTGTTCCTGGCCGATGCCGGCATCGCGCCGGAGCTGCTGGAACAGGACGGCGCCCGGGCCACGGCGGCCCAGTACATCGCCCTTTACCGCGCCCTGATCGAGCGCCTCGCCGACGAAGCCATAGGCTTCCTGTCACGTCCAATGAAACCCGGCTGCTTTGCCCTGATAGTCCGTTCCGCCATGGGTGCGCCCGACCTGGAGGCGGCGATCCGGCGCAGCGCGCGCACCTTCAACCTGCTGCAGGACGACCTGGTACTCGAACTGGTGCGGGACGGGCAACTGGCGGGGGTGGCGCTGCGCTTCCTCGAGCCCACGGTTTCCCGGCCGCTGTTCGTCGACGAGATGCTGCTGCGGATCAGTTGGCGCTTGCTGGCCTGGCTGGCGGGCGGGCGCTTGCCGGTGACGCGCTTCGACTTCGCCTTCGAGCGCCCGCCCCACGTCGATTGCTATGACAAGGTGTTTCCCGCGCCGCTCAATTTCGGCCAGCAGCGCCTGGCGTTCTGGTTTGAAGGGCGGCGGCTCAAGGGGCCGGTGCGCCGGGACGAGGCGGCGCTGCGCGCCTTCCTTGCCGACGCCCATGCCTACGTCATCGTCCCGCCCCTGAGCAGGGAGCCGACGGTTGCCAGGGTGCGCCAATTTCTCAGGCAAACCCAATCCGCTTGGCCCGACCTGGCAGCCACCGCGGCGGCGCTGCACAAGTCCTGCTCGACCCTGCAGCGGCATCTGGCTGCCGAGGGCACATCGTTCCAGGCCCTCAAGGACGAGCTGCGGCGGGACATCGCCATCGTGCGCCTGAGTACCAGCCCGGTGCCGCTGGCGGCCCTGGCCCTGGAACTGGGATTTACGGACAGCGCCACGTTCCAGCGTGCCTTCAAAGGATGGACGGGCAGCCCGCCGGGCACCTATCGCCAGGGCCGGACGTAACGCGCCAACGCACGGCAGGCACGCGACGGCACAGGCCACGGCCGGCCGGGCCTGGCACGCGATGACGGAGGCCGCGGCCGGCCTTGCCGGGAGGCCACGCTACACGAACAACTCGCCCTGCACGGGCCGCGCCGCCTGCGGCACGGCTGCGCGCTCTTCCAGCGTGCTGGCCCGCACCCCCAGCAGCCGCAAGCGCCGCTCCAGCGGCACCCGCTTCAAGCCGGCGCGGGCCGCGTGCAGGATGGCGGCCGCGTCGTCCACGGCCTGCGGCACGGTGACGTTGCGGCTGACGATCTGGAAGTCGTCGAAGCGCAGCTTGATGCTGATGGTGCGGCTGACATAACCCTTGCGCCGCAAGTCCTCGGCCAGCCGTTCGCACAGGGCCGTCAGGATGGCCGACAGGGCGGCCCGGTCCTGGCGCGCGTGCAGGTCGCGCTCGAAGGTGGTTTCGCGGCTGATGGACTTGGTTTCCGAACTGGTGGCCACTTCCCGCAAGTCCACCCCGTGCGCCGCCTCGGCCAGCCAGCCGGCGTAATGGTGGCCGAAGTGCTGCTGCAGCAGGGCCGGATCGGCCGCCGCCAGCTGGCCGATGGTGGCGATGCCGAGCGCGGCCAGCTTATCGGTAGCCTTGGGGCCCACGCCGTTGATCTTGCGCACCGGCAGCGGCCAGATGCGGTCGGGGATTTCATCAAACGCGAGCACGGTCAGACCGTCCGGCTTGTCCAGGTCGGAGCAGATTTTCGACAGCAGCTTGTTGGGCGTGACGCCGATCGAGCAGCTCAGACCCGTGGCGTCGCGCACGGCCTGCTTGATGCGGCTGGCCAGCGCCACCGTCTCGCCTTCCACGTCCGTCAGGTCGATATAGATTTCGTCGATGCCGCGGTCTTCGATGGCCGGCGCGATGGCCGCCACGGCCGCCTTGAACAGGCGCGAGAAGTGGCGGTAACGGTCGAAATTGACGGGCAACAGCACGGCGTCCGGCGCCAGCCGGGCCGCCTTCATCATGCCCATGGCCGAACCGACGCCCAGCGCCCGCGCCTCGTAGGTGGCGGTGGTGATCACGCCCCGGCCCACGTAGTCGCGCAGGCGGGCGTAACGCCGGCTGCCGTCGGGCAGGAGCTGGGGCTGGCTGTCGCGGCCGCCGCCGATGACGACCGGCTGGCCCCGCAAGTCCGGATAGTGCAGCAGTTCCACGGAGGCGTAGAACGCATCCATATCCAGGTGGGCAATCCGCCGCGCGCGCGCAGTCATGGTGGTGGCAAGCAGCCCCGACGGGCTTAATACTGTAGATACATACAGTATCGCCGCAAACGGACTCGGCCGCAAGTAGGCTTCAATTATCGCCGGATCGCATTTATGCAACAGGAGAGGCCGGCCGGCACCGCCCCGCGTGACTTTCCGGGTGGACAGGAAGATGGCCGCCAGGCAGCAGTGCTACACTGGGGTTCGACTTTCCCTCGCCGCTCCCATGTCTGTCCGTCCACTGCTATTTGCCATTGCGCTGGCCGCTCACCTGGCGCCGGCCGCGGCCTATGTGTGCCCGGCCCTCACCCGGGTCGGCCTGAGCGATCTCGGTTATGCCTCCTATCGCGAAGATGGCCACTACCGCGGCACGGCCGTCGACCTGGTCGAAGAACTGAGCCGGCGTACCGGCTGCCGTTTCGCGTTCGAATGGTATCCGCGCAGCCGGCTGTTCGCCCAGTTCAGCGCCAACCGCATCGACATGGTGATGAGTTCGCTGCCCGACGCCGCGCGCGACCGGGCCGGCCGCTGGCTACCCTACGGCTATGCCCGCTTCGAACTCGTGCTGAGCCGCAGGGCCGGTGACGGCTATGCCAGCCTGGCCGACTTTGTCGAGCGCGGCACGGGACGGCTCAACATCACGCGCGGCATGTACTTTCCGCCCGCCGTACTGGCGCAGCTGGAGCGGCTGCAGCAAGCCGGACGGCTCGAATACGTGAACGATTTCGACACGGCGTACCGCAAGATCCAGGCCGGCCGCGCCGATGGCACGCTGGCGCCGCCCGTGATCCACCTGTGGTATGCCCGGCGCCTGGGCCTGGGCGAGGATTTGGCGCGCTATGAAATGCCCGAATCGCCGCGCAACATTTCGGGCGCCTACGCGTCGCGCGCCAATCTGGCGCCCGAGTTGCAACAGGCGTTCGCCACGGCCTTCCGTGCCATGGTGGCCGACGGCACGGTACAGGCCATCTACACGCGCTACCTGGGCGCCGAAGTGACCGGACAGATCTTCTCCGGCGGCAATCGCGACCTCCTCGACATCTACGGCCGTTAGCGCTGCGCCGGCGCCGGCCTGCGCGCCACGGGGCGGGCCCGCAGGCCGTGGCGGCATGCCGCCGGCCCGGCAGCGGCTGGCCGGCAGTGCAATTATTTGCGAAAACCCTTGCCGAACGCGCGGCCAAGCTTGTAGAATACGGCCTCGTTCAGCAGTTGTGACAACGGCTGAGTGTTTTCAAGCGACACATGGGTGCTTAGCTCAGTTGGTAGAGCGGCGCCCTTACAAGGCGTAGGTCGGGAGTTCGACCCTCTCAGCACCCACCATGTACTTGAAAGCATCAACGATTAGGAGTGGTAGTTCAGTTGGTTAGAATACCGGCCTGTCACGCCGGGGGTCGCGGGTTCGAGTCCCGTCCGCTCCGCC
>NZ_JBYSZG010000050.1:0-42192 GCF_058786935.1 Rugamonas sp. FW305-51 | reverse complement strand
GTCCCGCCTATGGCGCGACATCCACATCTCGACAAACACATCGACTCGACATTTACGTCAACTTGACATTTATGTCGAAAAACATGTAATGTTCGATCCAGGCGAGCACTGTCGGTCGCCACCAGAGGAGACGACGCATAATGAATAACGAGCTTGAAATGCCAACACTGGCAACAAGAAAAATCCAGGTCGGAGGCCGCAGCATCCACCTGGCCGAGGCCGGGCAAGGGCCCGCCGTGCTGATGCTGCATGGCGGCGGCCCCGGCGCCTCCGGCGTGTCCAACTACACCAGGAACATCGCGGCGCTGGCCCGGCATTTCCGCGTGCTGGTGCCGGACATGCCCGGCTACGGCCAGTCGACCAAGGGCATCAACCGCAGCGACCCGTTCGGCGACCTGGCCGGCAGCATGGCCGGCCTGCTGGATACCCTGCAGATCGGCAGCGCCCACCTGATCGGCAATTCGCTGGGCGGCGCCTGCGCCTTGCGCCTCGCACTCGACCATCCCGACCGCGCCGCGCGGCTGGTGCTGATGGGGCCAGGCGGCGTGGGCACCACGCGCGCCCTGCCCACCCCGGGCCTGAACCGCCTGTTCGATTACTACAACGGCGACGGTCCCAGCATGGAAAAGCTGACCCGCTTCATCCGCGGCGACCTGGTCTACGACGGCACCAAGGTCAGCGCCGCCGTCATCGCCGAGCGCTACCGCTCCAGCGTCGATCCGGAAGTGATCGCGGCGCCGCCGCTGCGCCGCCCCAAGGGCTGGCCCAGTTTCCGCAAGCTCGACTTCACCCGCGACCCGCGCCTGCAACAGTGCGACACGCCCACACTGGTGCTGTGGGGCACCGAGGACAAGGTCAACCGGCCTTCCGGCGCCAGCGCGCTGCAACAGCGCATGCGCCGCTGCGACGTCCACCTGTTCAGCGAAACGGGCCACTGGGTGCAGTGGGAACGGGCCGCCCAGTTCAACGCCGTCACCACCGCCTTCCTGCTGGAACACGGCGCCGGCCAGCAGGGGCAGCCATGAACGGCAACCGCCCCACCCCCGGCTCGCTGTTCAACGCGGTGCGGATCGGCTACCTGGTGGTCGAATCGAGCCGGCTGGACGACTGGCACCAGTTCGGCCAGGACGCACTCGGCATGGAGCTGGCCCATCGCGACGATCAGCTGCTGGCCTTGCGCATGGACCAGCACCAGCGCCGCCTGATCGTGCAGGCCGGCGCTGCGGAAGACGTGGTCGCCATCGGCTGGCAGCTGCGCGACCAGGACGCGCTGGACGAAGTGCTGGCCCGGCTGCGCGCGCGCCGGATCGCCGTCACCCGCGCCACGGCGGAGCAGGCGCGCACCCGTGGCGTGGCCTCCTTCTGGCAGTGCACCGGTCCCAAGGGCTTGCAGATCGAGCTGTTCACCCTGGCGCTACTGCATGATGGGCCGCTGCGCATGCGCACCAGCGCCTTTGTGACCGGCGAGTCCGGCATGGGCCACGTGGCCATCACGTCGCGCCAGCCGGAAGCCATGCTGGCGTTCTGGCACGACATCTTCGACGCCCGCCACAGCGACGACATCGAGGCCCACATCAGCGGGCTGACGCTCGACATCCGCTTCCTGCGCCTGAACCCGCGCCACCACTCGATCGCCGTGGCCTGCACCCGCGGGCGGCGCATGGACCCGATCCGCACCCGCATCCAGCATTTCAACGTGCAGGCGGCCACGCTGGACGACCTGACGGCGGCCTATGTGCGCTGCCGCCAGCTGGGCTATTCCATCGTACTGGGCATGGGCCAGCACACCAACGACAAGGAACTGTCGTTCTACGTGCGCACGCCGTCGGGCTTCGAGATCGAGTTCGGCTGGCAGCCCATCGTCGTCGATGAACACGACTGGCGGCCCAGCGTCCACCAGGGCATCAGCATCTGGGGCCACCAGCCGCGCCAGACGGTGGCCGACAAGCTGGGCGAACTGGGGCGCGCGCTGCGTTCCCTGGTGGGCAAGGAATTCATGCCCAACGGTTTTTGACACAACACGACAATTGGAGACAACAACATGAATGCCGAATCCGACGCCGCGTTCGAATACGACGTGGTCATTTCCGGCCTGGGGCCGACCGGCCTGACGCTGGCCCACCTGCTGGGCCAGCAGGGCCGCAGCGTGCTGATACTGGAGCGCGAGCCCCAGTTCTACGGCAACGCCCGCGCCGTCTACACGGACGACGAATGCATGCGCATCTTCCAGCACGCCAACCTGGCCCAGGAACTGGCGGACGACATGCTGCTCGACATGCCGTTCCAGTGGGTGCTGCCCGACGGCACGGTGCTGAACCAGTACCGCCACCTGGCACGCCCCTACGGCTGGCCGATCTGCAACCTGTTCTATCAGCCCTTCCTGGAGGAGAAGATGGCGGCCCTGCTGGCGCGCTATCCGTCGGTGCGCCTGCGGCGCGGACGCGAAGTGACCCGCAGCGAACAGGATGGCCAGAGCGTGCAGGTATTCCACCTGGCCAGCCTGAGCCAGCACTACAGCAAAGCGGCACCGCCGGCTGGCACCACACCCGTTCCGCAACCGGGCGAGCAAATGGTGCGGGGTAAGTACTTCGTCGCCTGCGAAGGGGGCCGCAGCGTCACCCGCACCCAGCTCGGCGTCCAGATGACGGGCCAGAGCTTCCCCAACCCGTGGCTGGTGGTCGACATCAAGGAAAACCCCGGCGAGGATTGCCTGCGCCACCTGCCCTACTTCAATTTCTATTGCGACCCGGCCTGCCCCACCGTCAGTTGCCGCCAGCCCAACGGCCACCACCGCTTCGAATTCATGCTGATGCCCGGCCAAAGCCGGGAATACATGGAAGACCCGGCCACGGTGCGCCAGTACCTGTCGCGCTACGTGGACATGGACAAGGTCACCATCCTGCGCCGCCTGGTCTACACCTTCAACGCCCTGGTGGCGCAGGAATGGCGCCGCGGCCGGGTGTTCCTGGCCGGCGACGCGGCCCACATGACGCCGCAATTCATCGGCCAGGGCATGAACGCCGGCGTACGCGATGCCTACAACCTGGCCTGGAAGCTGGACGCGGTGCTGGCCGGCACGGCGGGCGAACAACTGCTCGACACCTACCAGAGCGAACGGCTGCCGCACGCCAAGGCCATGATAGACACGTCCATCCTGATGAAGGACTTCGTGTCCATGTCCAATCCCGTCAAGGCCATGCTGCGCAACGGCCTGGTGCGGCTGATCCAGCACACGCCGGGCTTGCGCACCCTGCTCAGCGAAGCGAAGTTCAAGCCGCAACCGGTCTATGCCCAGGGCGGCTATTTCGGCCTGGCGCGCCGCAAGCGCAGCGGGCCGGAGGGCCGCCTGACGCCGCAGCCCATGGTCCTGACCCGCAACGGCAAGCAGCTGCTGCTGGACCAGGTGACGGGCCACGGCTACGCCCTGATCGGCGCCGGCGTCGATCCGCGCATCCACCTCAAGCCCGCCGACCGGCAGCTGCTCGACGCGCTCGGCACCAGCTACGTGACGCTCTACCCGCACGGCGGCCGTCCACAGGGCACGGTGGCCCGCAACGGCCCGGCCGGACTGGTGGAACTGGAAGACCTGAGCGGCCATGGCGTGGAATGGTTTGCACGCAGCGGCGTGGGCGCGGGCGCCGTGGCCCTGGTCCGGCCGGACAAATTCGCCTTCGGCATGGTCGGCGCGGCGGCGGCCGGCCAACTGGTGGCCGCCTTGCGCACGCAGCTGGGGCAGCCCGAACAGCTGGCAGTCCGGGAGGCCGCATGAACGCTCCTGACCGCAACATACTGGCCGAAGCGGCCGCCGCGCTGGCCCAAGCCCGCGCCAGCGGCGTCACCATCGCCCCCATTACCGTCAGCCACGGCATCGCCGGACTGGAACAGGCCTACGCCGTGGCGGCCATCAACACGGCCGCCCGGCTGGCGCATGGCGCGCGCATCGTGGGCAGCAAGATCGGCCTGACCTCGCTCGCCGTGCAGCAGCAGCTGGGCGTCGACCAGCCCGATTTCGGCGTGCTGTTCGACGACATGGAATATGTCGATGGCGACACCATTCCGGCAGCCCGGCTGCTGCAGCCCAAGGCGGAAGTGGAAATCGCCTTCGTCGTCGGCCAGACCCTGGCCGGCCCCGCCCCCAGCTGGGGCGAGTTCCTGCACTCGCTCGCCTACGCGCTGCCGGCCATCGAAATCGTCGACAGCGCCATCACGGACTGGAAGATCAAGCTGGAAGACACGGTGGCCGACAACGCCTCGTGCGGCGTCTACGTGCTGGGCCACCAGCCTGTCGCGCTGGGACAGCTGTCGCTGGGCGAGGCCGGCATGCAGTTCTACCGCAACGGCCAGCTGGTCTCGATCGGCTCCGGCGCGGCCTGCCTGGGCCACCCCTTGCGCGCGGCCTACTGGCTGGCCCGCACCATGGCCCGCCTGGGCCAGCCCCTGCAGGCCGGCCAGGTGGTGCTGTCCGGGGCGCTCGGCCCCATGGTGCCCATCGCGGCCGGCGACCAGCTGCACGCCATCGTCGGCGGACTTGGCAACGTTGGTTGCCGCCTAATTTGAGGAACACATGACTACTGAAAAAATCAAGGCTGCCATCATCGGCAGCGGCAACATCGGCACCGACCTGATGTTCAAGATCCTGCGCCACGCGGCCCACATCGAGCTTAGCGTCATGGTCGGCATCGACGCCGGCTCCGACGGCCTGGCGCGCGCGGCCCGTCTCGGCGTGGCCACCTGCCACGAGGGCGTCGAAGGACTGCTGCGCATGCCGCAGTTCGCCGACATCGGCATCGTGTTCGACGCCACCTCGGCCAGCGCCCACCACCACAACGACGCGCTGCTGCGGACGGTACGCCCGGACATCATCTGCATCGACCTGACGCCGGCGGCCATCGGCCCGTACTGCGTACCGGTGGTCAATGGCTATGTGTGCAACGAGGCGCTCAACGTCAACATGGTCACCTGCGGCGGCCAGGCCACCATCCCCATGGTGGCGGCGGTGGCGCGGGTGGCCACGGTCCATTATGCGGAGATCATCGCCTCGATCGCGAGCCGCTCGGCCGGCCCGGGCACCCGCGCCAATATCGACGAGTTCACGGAAACCACGTCGCGCGCCATCGAAACGGTGGGCGGCGCGCGCAAGGGCAAGGCCATCATCATCCTTAACCCGGCCGAACCGCCCATGATCATGCGCGACACCGTCTACACCCTGAGCGAGCTGGCCGACGAAGCGGCCATCGCCGATTCGGTGGCCACCATGGCCGCCGCCGTGCAGGCCTATGTGCCGGGCTACCGGCTCAAGCAGCAAGTCCAGTTCGACCGCATCGGCCCCGGCCAGGCGATCAACATTCCCGGCATCGGCCCGCGCATGAGCGGCCTGAAAACCTCGATCTTCCTCGAGGTGGAAGGCGCCGCCCATTACCTGCCGGCCTACGCCGGCAACCTCGACATCATGACCAGCGCCGCCCTGCGCGCCGCCGAACACATGGCGCAGCGCCGGCGCAACGCCGCCACCACCGCCACTCCCTGGAGCCAGCAATGAACAAGAAACTGTATATTTCCGACGTCACCCTGCGCGATGGCAGCCACGCCATACGGCACCAGTACAGCCTGGCGCAGATGCAGCAGATCGCCCGCGCGCTCGACGCCGCCGGCGTCGATTCGATCGAAGTGGCCCATGGCGACGGCCTGCAGGGCGGCAGCTTCAATTACGGTTTCGGCGCCCATACGGACGTGGAATGGATCGCGGCCGTGGCCGAAGTCGTGCAGCACGCGCGGATCGCCACCCTGATGTTGCCCGGCATCGCCACCCTGCACGACCTGCGCGCCGCGTACGATGCGGGCGCGCGCGTGGTGCGCGTGGCCACCCACTGCACCGAGGCCGATATCGCGCGCCAGCACATCGAGTATGCGCGCGAGCTGGGCATGGACGCCGTCGGCTTCCTGATGATGAGCCATATGCAAAGCCCGCAAGGCCTGGCCGACCAGGCCAAGCTGATGGAAAGCTACGGCGCCACCTGCTGCTACGTGGTCGATTCCGGCGGCGCGCTGGGCATGGCCGACGTGCGCGACCGCTTCCGCGCCTTCAAGGACACGCTGCGGCCGGAAACGCAGACCGGCATCCACGCCCACCACAACCTCAGTCTCGGCGTGGCCAACAGCATCGTCGCCGTGGAGGAAGGCTGCGACCGCATCGACGCCAGCCTGGCCGGCATGGGCGCCGGGGCCGGCAATGCGCCGCTGGAAGTGTTCATCGCCGCCGCCGCCCGCCTGGGCTGGGACCACGGCTGCGACCTGTTCGCACTGATGAACGCGGCCGACGATATCGTGCGGCCGCTGCAGGACCGGCCGGTGCGGGTCGACCGCGAAACGCTGGCCCTGGGCTATGCCGGCGTCTACAGCAGCTTCCTGCGCCACTCGGAGGCGGCGGCCGCCAAATACGGCCTGGCGACGATGGACATCCTGGTCGAACTGGGCCGCCGCCGCATGGTGGGCGGACAGGAAGACATGATCGTCGATGTCGCCCTGGACCTGCTCAAGGCGCGCGACGCCGGCTCGCCAGTGGAGGTGGCCCGATGAACAAGTCCAGACCAACCATGCGCCATCTGGCGACGGCGTCGCACCCCATGGACAAGCACCGCAACGCCGTCCTGCTCATGGCGCGCATCCTGATGGCGCTGATCTTCATCGCGGCCGGCGCCGACAAGATGGGCCGTTATGCCGCCACGGTGACGATGATGCAGGCGGCGGGGGTCTCCGGCGCGCTGCTGCCGGCAGTGATCGTGCTGGAACTGGGCGGCGGCCTGGCCATCCTGCTGGGCGCCCGGACACGTCCGGCGGCGCTGGGCCTGGCCGTGTTCTGCATCGTTTCAGCCGCCCTGTTCCACCACAATTTCGGAGATGCGCTGCAGGCGGCCATGTTCATGAAAAACCTGGCGATGGCCGGCGGCTTCCTGGCGCTGGCCGTGGCCGGGGCAGGCGCTGCCAGCGTCGATGCGCGCCGCCAGGCCGTCCGGGCGGCGCCGCACACCGGATTCTGATCGAATCCGAACTTACGCCGCCTGGCCGCGCGAAGTTGCAGGCCAGGCGGCGCTGTCAGTCGCGCTTGCGTGCGGGCTGCGATGCCGGCCCGTCCGTCCCGGTATCGGCTGCCGTCGAATGACGGTCCACATCCAGCCGGAAGTAATCGATGACGGCGCGGAACGGCGCCGTGGCCAAGCGCTCCCGTTCCTTCGCCAACTCCTCGCGCGAGCGCACGGGGAGCGTCGCCGGCTTCTTCCGGCCATTTATGTCAGTCATTAACAGCAGCATGTCAGTCTCCTCGTCGCGCAATAATCAAGAAGCGAACCAGGGGCCCAGCGCGCGCAGGCTCTCTTCGCTCAACTCGCCGGCCGCCGCGGCCAGCCGCAAGCGTCCCAGCAGGTAGTCGGCACGGGCCTGCAGCAGCTCCCGTTCCGCCACCGCCACGCGCTGCTCGGCATCGAGCACGTCGAGCACGGTGCGGGTGCCCACGTCGCGCCCCAGGCTGGTGGCCTGCAGCGCGCTGCGCGCCGACACCAGCGCCTGCTCCAGCGCCGCCACCCGCGCCACGCCCGTGGTGACGGCCAGATAACCCTCCTGTACCTTCAGGCGCACGTCGCGCCGGGCCGCGTCCAGCTCCCGCTCCGCCTGCGTGCGGCGGGCCGCCGCCTCGCGCTGGCGCGAATCGAGCCCGCCGCCCGCGTACAGCGGCACGTTCAATTGCAGCCCGATGGAGGCGCTGCGCTCGCCGTTGGGCGCCACCAGCGCCGACAGGCCGCCGCTCTGGTTCTTGCTGCCGTAGCTGGCCACCAGGTCCACCGTGGGCCGGGCCATCAGCCGGTTCTTGTCGAGCTCCGCTCCCGCGATTTCCAGCGCCGAGCGCTGGCTGCGGACCTGGGTGTTGGCCGCCTCGCCACGGACCTGCCAGGCCGCCAGGTTGGCCGGTTCCGGCTGGCGCGGTGCAAAGCCGGGCGCCAGCGGCGCCAGTTGCTGCGGCGCGGCCCCCACCGTTTCGCGGAACTGCGCCTGGCGCAGTTCCAGCAGGGACTGGGCCGTCAGCAAGCGGGCCTGGACGCCGTCCAGCCGCGCCTGCGCTTCGTGCACTTCGGTGATCTTGCCGTGGCCGACTTCGAAACGGGCCTGGGCGCGGTCGCGCTGCTGCAGCACCGCCGCGTGTTCAGCCTGCTCCACCCGCAGCGCCTCCTGCGCCACCACCACGCCCAGGTAGACTTCGGCCACCCGCAAGGCCAGCGCCTCGCGCTCGGCGTCGAAGCGGGTCGCGGCCAGCACGCTCTGCTCGTGCAACTGGCGCCGGCTGGCGCGCGCGCCCTGCTGGTACAGCGGCTGCACCAGCTGCAGCGTGGCCTGGCGAGCGGTGCCGCTGCTGTCGGTCGGCAGCAGGGTCGCCGCCTCGGCCGGCAGGTCGCTGTTCATATGCTCGTGCATGCGGTTCACGCCGGCCAGCAGGTTCAGGCGCGGCTTGAGCAAGGCGTCGCCCTGCACCGCCAGCTCGCGTCCGGCCTCCAGCGCGGCGTCGGCCGCCAGGCTGGTGGGGTCGTTGTGCAGGGCCTGGCGGTAGGCGCCCACCAGGTCCAGCACCTGGGCCCCGGCCGCCTGCGGCGCCAGGGTCAGCACCGCGGACGCGGCCAGCAGCAGGCTGCCGGTCCAATGATTCAACTGTTTCATTTCTATCTCCTATCAGGTGGTGGCTCTCAGCCTCTCAGGCCGCGTCGGGGCGCACGGCCCGGTAGCACGCCGCGTACAGCGCCGGCAGGAACAGCAGCGTCAACAGCGTCGCCACCGCCAGGCCGCCCATGATGGCCCAGGCCATCGGGCCCCAGAACACCGATTCCGTCAGCGGCACCATGGCCAGGATGGCGGCCAGCGCCGTCAGCACGATGGGGCGCAGGCGGCGCACGGCTGCCTCCACGATCGCCGTCCACAGGGGCACGCCCTGCTCCACGTCCTGGTCGATCTGCACCACCAGGATCACCGAGTTGCGGATGATCATCCCGGCCAGTGCGATCACGCCCAGCATGGCGACGAAGCCGAACGGGATACGGAACGCGGCCATGATCGCGGCCACGCCGATCAGGCCCAGCGGCGCCGTCAGCAGCACCAGCACCATCTTCTTCATGTCCTGCAGCTGTATCATCAGCAGCACCAGCACGGCGATCAGGGTGACCGGCATCACGGCGAACACGGAGTGCTGCGCCTTGGCGCTCGATTCGGCGGCGCCGCCCACTTCGATGCCGTAGCCGAGCGGCAGATCCTTGTTCATCGCCTCCAGCTTGGGCCACAGCGCGCCCGTCACGTCCGGCGCCTGCGCGCCTTCGATGTCGGCCCGCACCGTCAGGGTCGGGATGCGGTTACGGCGCCACAATTCGCTTTCCTCGCTGTCGAGCGACAGGCGGGCCACTTGCGATACGGGCACGAACTTGCCGTCACGCAGATAGATCTTGGCGTCCTTCAGGTTGTTCAGGTCGGTGCGCTCGGCGGCCACCAGGCGCGCCATCACGGCAATCGACTGGTCGTCCTCGCGGTACTGGGTGATCGGGGTGCCCGACAGCGACGCTTCCAGCGCCGTCTTGATCTGGATCGAGCTCACGCCCAGTGCGCGTGCCTTGTCCTGGTCGACGTCCACCCGCACCCGCTTGACGCGCTCGCCCCAGTCCTCGTTCACGGCCCGCACGTGGGGATTGGCGCGCACGATGGCGCCTGCCCTGGCGGCGATCTCGCGCACCTTGGCCGGATCGTTGCCGAATACGCGGAACTGCACGGGATAGCCGACCGGCGGCCCGTTCTCGAGCCGGTTGACGCGGCCACGCACGTTGGCAAAGCGCTTCTCGAACAGCTGGCGCAGCTTGACGACCACGCGTTCGCGCGCCTCGCCGCCCTTGGTCATGACCATCATCTCGCCCAGGTTCAGGTTGGGCGTCTGCACGTCCAGCGGCAGGTAGAAGCGCGGTGCGCCGTCGCCCACGAAGCTGGTCACGGCCTCGATGTCGGGATCGCCCTTGAGCAGCGTCTCCAGCTGGCGCACTTCGCGTTCGCTGGCCTCGAAGGTGGAGGCCTTGGGCATCCACATATCGACCATCAGTTCGCCGCGGTCCGACGCGGGGAAGAACTGCTGCGGCACGGCCTTGAACAGCATCAGCGAACCGGCGAACAGCAGCAGCGTGAAGCCGATCACCAGGCCGCGGTGGCGCAGGCAGAAGTCGACCACGTGGCGGAACTTGAGGTAGAAGCCGCGCTGGTAGACCGCGTCCTCGTCATGGTGGGCGTGCGGCTCTTCCTTGAGCAGCTTGAAGCCGATGTAGGGCGTAAACACCACTGCCACCACCCATGACAGGATCAGCGCGATGCCCACCACCTGGAACAGCGAATAGACGTATTCACCCGTGCCCGACTTGGCGAAACCCACCGGCAGGAAGCCGGCCGCCGTGATCAGGGTACCGGTCAGCATGGGGAAGGCGGTCGCCGTGTAGGCATAGGTGGCAGCGCGGAACTTGTCCCAGCCCTGCTCGAGCTTGAGCGCCATCATTTCCACCGCGATGATGGCGTCGTCCACCAGCAGGCCCAGGGCGATGATCAGCGCGCCCAGCGAAATGCGCTGCAGGTCGATACCGAGCATATACATCACGAGGAAGGTCATGCCCAGCACCAGCGGAATGCACAGCGCCACCACCAGGCCGGTGCGCACGCCCAGCGAGAAGAAGCTCACGGCCAGCACGATCAGCACCGCCTCGGCCAGGCTCTTCTTGAATTCATGCACGGAATGCGCCACCACGTGCGGCTGGTCGCTCACGGCGTGCAGCTGCACGCCCACCGGCAGGCTGGCCTGGATGCGCTTGACGGTCGCGTCGAGCTGCTGTCCCAGGTGGATCACATCGCCGCCCTTGCGCATGCTGACGGCCAGGCCCAGGGCCTGCTGGCCGTTGAAGCGCATGCGCGCCACGGCCGGCTCGGCGAAACCGCGCCGCACGTCGGCGATATCGCCCAGGCGAAAGGTGCGCTGGCCGGCGCGGATGCCGATGGCGCGGATGTTCTCGACCGAGTCGAACTCGCCGCTGACGGTCAGGCGCACCTGTTCGTTGGTGGTCTGCACGGCGCCGGCGGCGGCCACCGCGTTGGTCTGGGCCAGGGTGGCGGCGATCAGGGCCGGATCCAGTCCCAGCGACGCCAGCTTGGCGGTCGAGGTTTCGACGTAGATCTTTTCCTCCTGCTTGCCCAGCAGTTCGACCTTGTTGACGTCGGCCACCCGCAGGAATTCGTTGCGGGCCGCGTCGGCCATCTTGCGCAGGTCGGCGTAGTTGAAGCCGTCGCCCGTGACGGCGTACATATTGCCGAAGGTGTCGCCGAATTCATCGTTATAGAACGGGCCTTGCACGCCTTGCGGCAGGCTTTGCCGGATGTCGCCCAGCTTCTTGCGCACCTGGTACCACACGTCCGGCACGCGCGAGGGCGGCACCGCTTCGCGCAGGTTGATCTTGATCTGGGTTTCGCCCGGCTTGACGTAGGTCGACATGTAGTCGATCTCGGCCACGCCCTGCAGCTTGCGCTCCATCAGGTCGGTCACCTGGTCGGCCATCTGCTGGGCCGAGCTGCCGGGCCAGTAGGTTTGCACCACCATGGTCTTGATGGTGAATTCCGGGTCTTCCTTCTGACCCAGGCTGTTGTAGGCCAGGATGCCGGCCACGCTCAGTAGCAGCAGCAGGAAAGCCACCATTTGCTGGTGCTTGAGCGCCCATTCGGACAGGTTGAGGCCTTTCATTTGCCACCTCCCGTGGCCGCCGCCGCTTCCGGCTGGACCAGCTGGCCCGGCTGCAGCATGTGGACGCCGGCGCTGACCACGGTCTCGCCGCCGGCCAGGCCGCTGGTCACCAGCACGCTGTCGCTCTGGGCGCCGCCCAGCTGCACGGTGCGCGCCGCCACCCGGTGCGACTTGGCGTCCACCAGCCACACCTGGCTTTGCTTGCCCTGGTCGACGATGGCCGTCAGCGGCAGGCGGATGGCCGTGCGGCCGTCCGCTTCCGGCGTGGCCACGCTGGCCGTCATGCCCAGCCGCAGCAGGGCCGGGTCGGGCTGTTCTATCGTGACGCGGGCCGAATAGGTGCGCGTCACGCTGTCGGTATCGGGCGCCAGCTGGCGCAAGGTGCCGCGCCACGACTGGCCCGGATGGGCCCACACCGTCACCTGCAGGGTGCGCGCGTTGCGCAATTCGTCCACGCGCGACTCGGGCACGCTGATGGCCACTTCACGCTCGCCGTCGGCCGCCAGCGATACCACCGGCTGACCGGCGGCCACCACCTGGCCCGCTTCGGCGTTGATGGCGCTGACCACGCCGTCGCGGTCGGCCACCAGCGTCGTGTAGCCGCGCAGGTTGGTGTTGAGCTGCTCGCGCGCCTGGGCCGCGCGCAACTGCGCCACGGCCTGGTCGAGCACCAGGCGTTGCTGGTCCACTTCGGCCTGGGCGGCGAAATTGCGGCCTTGCAGCTGCTGCAGGCGCTGCAGGTCGACGCGCGCCTGGGCCACCCGGCTGCGGGCCGCATCGGTATCGGCGCCCGCGGCCGTGACCTGCAACTGCTCCTGGGCCGTATCGAGCTGCAGCAGCGGCTGGCCGGCCCGCACGTGGCTGCCCACCTCCACCAGGCGCGTCACGATCTTGCCGGCGGTGCGGAAGCCCAGCTGGCTTTCGTAGCGGGCCCGGACTTCGCCCGAGTAGGCCGCGCCCAGCGCGCCCGTCGAATGACCGGCCACCACGGTGCGCACGGGACGCACTTCTTCATGGGCAGGCGCCGGCGCCTGGGTGCATCCTGCCAGCAGCTGGGCCGCGATGACGGCGAGGGTTGCCGTTTGATAATACTTTTTCAATTTCCATCCTCCTGTCGGGGTCTGACGCCGCCCATCAGGGCCGGCAAAGGTATTTAATAACGGCAATATATACCATAACGACGCATTTGTCATTATGACGTTCCGTACATTTTAGAAAATTATTCAGAATGACGGATGGACGCGGGCCGCGCAGGCGTACGGATGCCGCGCCGGCATGACAGGAATGCAAGAAAATGGGAAATGGAAGAGGCGAAGTGCGCGGAGCGCGCGGCCCGGCAGGCCAGGCGAAGGAAAGGCGAAGGAAAGGGGCAACCCGGTGGCCGCCCTGGTGCGGAGGCGGCCCATTCGGCCGCCAGGGTCAGCTCTCGGCGCTGGCCGCCGTGAAGCGTGCCTGGGCCCTGGCCAGCAGCGACTCGTCCGGCACGCTCAGGCGGGGCAATGGCACGGCCGTCAGCTGTGCCGCCTCGGCGCTGCTCATGCCCAGCGAGCGCAAGATCGCTTGCACGATCTGTTCCGGATAATCCTTGGCGATGCGGCCCTGGGCCATGCGCGCCAACGCCACCAATACCGTCCCTTTGATGACGTCAACGGCGACCGGCAACGCAACGGCGTCGAACCGCCCGCTCTTGACGCCCTCCTCCAGGTCGGGCGGCAGCACGTCGTACAACACGCTCTTGGCGCCTGCCACCCGCAGGCCGGCGCTGGAAACGAAGCGCGCCACCAGCCGGCAGGAGCGGGCCAGGTGCAGATAGCAGCGGATCGCCGTGGCCACCCGCAGCGCCGGCTCTTCGACGGTGCCCACCACGGCTTCGATCAGCAGCAGCATTTCGTTGTTGATCTCGTCGCTGACGGCGATCAGCAGATCGTCATTGGTGCGGAAATAGTTATAGAACGAGCCTTGCGACACTTCGGCCGCCGCCACGACGTCGGGAATCACGCTGGCGCCCACGCCTTTTTGCGCAAAGACGATCAGCGCGCTTTCGATCAGGCGCTTGCGCATGCGTTCGCGGCGTTCGGCGGCTACGCGGGTGCGGTGGTCGGGCGGTGGGGCGGCAACGGGCATCGTGGTGGTCCAGGCAGTGAGTTCGGCTGCGATGATACCAGATTCGCCGAACCGTCAGCCTGACACCGGACATTATCTCCGCTCGACTTGCGCCCGCAGCAGCAAGGCACTGTCGGGCAGCGCCAGGGCCGGCAGCGGCAAGGCGACGATGCGCTGCGCCTCGGCGCTGTCCACGCCCAGCCCCTGCAGCATCTGGCATACGCTCTGCTCGGGATAGTCGTGCTGCAGCGTTTCGCTGGCCAGCGCGTAGGCCGCGCTCAGCACCACCCCCGCCACCAGATCCACGGCCACCCGCTGCTCGACATGACGAAACAGCTGGGCACCTATGCCGGTGGCGATGTCGCGCGTCAGGAAGCGCAGTCCCAGCAGGCTGCTGTTGGCAGTCGGGAACGGCAGGCGCGACAAAAAGGCGCCGAAGTGGGGGAACTGGGTGATCGCGTGCAGCTGCAGGCGCGCCCCGCAGGCCACCCGCTCGACTGGACTGGCCAGCCGCTGCACCAGCGGATCGATGGCGCGTATCAGTTCGTTGTTGATCTCGGCGGCCAGCGCGGCCAGCAATTCCTCGTTGGTGCGGAAGTAGTTATAGAAGGAGCCGCGCGCCATGCCGGCCTGCGCGATGACATCCTCGATGACGGCCTGCGGCCCCTTGCGGGAAAACACGAACAGCGCGCTCTCCAGCAGCCGGCCGCGGGTTCTCTCCCGACGTTCGGCCGCGACCCGCGTGCGGTGATTCGGTGTGTTCTCTGGTTTCATAATCTGCCTTGTGCGGCGCCGCCGATGCGGCTCCATGGGCTAGATTATACGAAAATTCCAGTTGACATCAAAGTCATTCTGACGATAATGTCACTTTTAAACGATAATTGATCGCCTTCCCGGCGAACCTGCCCACCAGGAGACACCATGACCGCATCTTCGCGCGCCACGCTGCGCACACCGCCCGCCTACCCGGAACACGCCCTGCCGCCGGTGGTACAAAAGCTGGAACGGCCGGCCGCCCTGGTCAAGGCCGACGCCCTGGCCTTCCTCATGTTCGAGAAGTGTAACTTCGACGCAACAGAGAACTTCCTCACCGACTTCGGCATGAGCACGGTGACGCGCAGCGCAGACCAGTTGCAAATGCGCGGCAACGGCCCGGCCCCCTGCCTCTACCTGGCGCGCCGCGGCGCCGCCTCGCGCTACCTGGGCGCCGCCTTCAGCGTGGCCGGCGAGGCCGAACTGGCCACGCTGGAACGGCAGGCCGGCGCGCGCCGCCTGCCGCCCGGCGCCGTCCCTGGCGGCGGCAGCGGCGTCGAACTGGTCGACCCGGCCGGCAACCTGCTGTGGCTCGTCTGCGGCCAACAGACGGTGGCGCCGCTGCCGCTGCGCGCGCCGCTGCACCCGCACACCAACAGCGTCGGCCACCTGCCGCGCATTAACGCCACGGTGCGCCCGCCGCTGGAGCCGGCCGCCATCGCCCGCCTGGGCCACGTGGTGATGCAAACCGCCGACTTCCCCACCATGGCGCAGTGGTATATGCGCCACCTGGGCCTGATCCCCACCGACGTGCAGTACCTGGAGGACGGCTCGCCCAACCTGTGCTTCTTCCGGCTCGACCTGGGCGCCACGCCGGCCGACCACCACAGCTTCGTGCTGGCCGGCGGCATCGAGGAGAAATATGAGCACAGCGCCTACGAAGTGGTCGACCTGGACGCGCTGGGCCAGGGCCACAACGTGCTGCGCGCCAATGGCCACCGCCACATGTGGGGCATCGGCCGCCACGTGCTGGGCAGCCAGCTGTTCGACTACTGGTACGACCCGGACGGCATGGAGTTCGAGCACTACACGGACGGCGACGTCTTCACGGCCGACTATCCCACCCACTACGTGCCGCTGGAGCTGTCAGGCATCTGGGCCTGGGGCGACGACGTGCCGGCCTCGATGGGCGTGCAGCGCGACCTGGGCACCGTGTTCAAGGTGCTGCGCCTGCTGTGGCGGGGCCGGCTGTCGGCCGCGCGCCTCAAGCTGCTGGGCCGCGCCATGGGCCGTCCCCGTCCCTGGCTGTAAGGCAGCCGTCCCCCATCCATTCCAACAACAGAGCAACAGGAGAACATCATGGCAATTACGGTCGTACACTATCTGCACGAGGGAGTTCCGGGCTGGGGTGTGGTGCATGGGCAGCGCATCGCGCCGCTGCCGTGCCGCCACGCCAGCACCGCCGGTTTCGTCAACGAAGGCATGGAGCTGGCGCGCGCCAGCACGCCGGCCCGAGCCACGTTGCCGCTGGCCCAGGTGACGCTGCTGTCGCCCATCACGCGCGACCGCCAGTTCCTGTGCCAGGGTATCAATTACGCCAGCCATGTGCGCGAATCGGGCATGGACCCGGCGCGCATCGGTTTCAACACCATGTTCACCAAGGCGCCCTCGTCGCTGACGTCGGCCTACGACAACGTGGTGCGACCGGCCCACGTGCGCCTGCTCGACTACGAGATCGAACTGGGCCTGGTCATGCGGCGTCCGTTGCGCGGGGCCGCCACCATCGGCGCCGGCGAACTGCACCACTGGCTGGCCGGCGTCACCATCGTCAACGACATCTCGGCGCGCGACGTGCAGCTGCCGCAGGGCCAGTTCTACAAGGGCAAGAGCTACCGCACCTTCGGTCCGGCCGGCCCCTACCTGCTGCTGCTGGACGCCGAGGAATGGCTGCGCTGGCCGGAGCTGCGCATGCAGCTGGCCGTCAATGGCCAGCCGCGCCAGGACAGCTACTGCGGCGACATGATCTACAAGCCGCACCAGACCCTCACCGAGCTGTCGGCCCTGCACGACCTGGAACCGGGCGACCTGATCGCCACCGGCACCCCGGCCGGCTGCGCCGCGCGCGCGCCGGGCAAGCTGGCCATGTGGCTGATGCGCCATGTGCTGTCGGACGCCACCAAATGGCGTTTGTTCATCCAGAAGGGGCTGGGCAACCCGGCCTACCTGCAGCCGGGCGACATCATCACGGCCGCCATCCGCAGCGACGACGGCCGGCTCGACCTGGGCGAACAGCGCAACCGGGTGGTGGCGGCATGAGCGGCCCCTGCCTGGCTGCCGCCGTCGAGCAGTTCGGCGACACCCGGCGCCTGCAAGTGCATGCCGTGCCGCTGCCGCAGCCGCGCGCCGGCCAGATCGTGGTGCAGGTGGCCGCCGCCGCCGTCAATCCGATCGACGTGCGGCGCCGCGCCGGCTACGGCCGCAAGCTGCTGGGATTGATGGGCGCGGCCCGCCTGCCACTGGTGCTGGGCAGCGACTTCGCCGGCACCGTGTGCGCGGTCGGCCCCGGCGTGGCCGGCTGGCGCGAGGGCGACGCCGTGTTCGGCGCCAAGCCACCGTCGCGCCAGGGCACGCACGCCACCCATGTGGCGCTCGACGCCAGCCACGCGCTGGCGCAGCCGGCCGGCGTCGGCGCCGCGCTGCTGGCCACCCTGCCCTACAACTTCCTGACCGTGTGCCGCGCCCTGGACGGCGCCGGCATCACGCGCGCCAGCGTGCAAGGCCGCAAGGTGCTGGTGCATGGCGCTTCGGGCGGCCTGGGCATGATCGCCCTGCCCCTGTTGAAGCAGATGGGCGCCCACGTCACGGCGATTGCCGGCAGCCAGGGTTCGGCCGCCTGCGGCGCCGCCGGCGCCGATCTGGTACTGAACCGGCACAGCCAGGCGCTGGAATCGCTGCCCCGGCACTTCGCCGCCACCCTCAATTTCGCCAACTGGGACGACGACGCCCGGCTGGTGGCGTTGCTGGCGCCGGACGCAGCGGGCCATGCCACCACGGTCCATCCGCTGCTTGGATTGTTCGACCGCCACGGCCTGGTGGGCGGTGCGCTGGCCGCGCTGTACCGCAAGCGGCGCAGCGCCGCCGGGGTGCCGCGCGGGGCGTGCTACGCCTGGACCGTGTTCCGGCCGGACCCCGATGCGCTGATCCGCCTGGCCGCATACGCCGCCGCATTGCCGGTCGTGCCGTCACCGCAGGGCTACCGCCTGGTCGACGTGGCCGCCGCCCATCACCACGTCGAACAGCGCCGCCCCGGCCGCGCCGTGCTGCTGCCCACCACCTACTGACTTGCCCCACTACGGAGCCACCATGTCTGACTTGACCCCCATTGCGACGGCACCGGCTGCCGCCATCCGTTCGCTGCAAGAGCTGCGCAATTTCGAAATCACACCCTGGCAGCAGCAGCTGCCGGCCGAAAACACCTATGATCTGCTGCGGCTGGCGTGCCAGCGCCATCCCGACCGCACCGCGCTGCGCTTCGTGCTGACCGGCGCCACGGACGCGCCACAATTCGCGATCCGCTACGCCACGCTGATGGAACAGGTAACGCGTGCCGCCAACGCCTTCCACCGCGCCGGCGTCACCGCGCAGCAGGCGGTGGCGCTGCTGTTGCCCAACCTGCCGGAAACCCATTACGCGCTGCTGGGCGCGCAGGCGGCCGGCATCGCCAGCCCGATCAATCCCTTGCTGGACGTGGAACACATCGTCAGCATCGTCAACGCCACCGGCGCCACCGCCCTGGTGGCGATGGCGCCGGTGCCCGGCAGCGACGGCTGGGACAAGGCGGTGGCCGTGGCCGAGCGCTGCCCGTCGCTGCGCACCATGTTCGTGGTGAGCCTGGACGCGTATGTCGACCAGGCCAGCGCCGAAGCGCTGCGCGCGCTGTACCTGGGTGCGCCCAAGCCGCAGCGCACCGGCCTGAAGCTGCTGCCGTTCGACGCCGCGCTGCGCAAGGAACCGGCCGACCACCTGGTATCGGGACGCGTCATCGAAGGCGGCGACCGCTGCGCCTATTTCCATACCGGCGGCACCACCGGCCTGCCCAAGATCGCCGTCCATACCCACCTGAACGAAACCTTTGTCGCCTGCATGCTGGGGGTGCTGGAATCGCGGCCGCACGTCGTGCTGTGCGGACTGCCCCTGTTCCATGTCAATGGCGCCATGGTGACGGGCCTGGCGGCGTTCCACAGCGGCTGGGGCGTGGTCATGCTCACCCCGCAGGGCTACCGCGGCAAGGACGTGATGGCCAACTTCTGGCGCCTGGTGCAGCGCTTCGGCGCCACCACCTTCAGTGGCGTACCCACCATCTTCGCCACGCTGGCCGCCCTGCCGCGCGACGGCGCCGACCTGTCCACGCTGCGCCATGCCTTCTGCGGCGCGGCCCCGCTGCCGGCCGACGTGGCACGCCGCTTCGAGGAAACGGCCGGCATTCCCCTGTGCGAAGGCTATGGCCTGACCGAGGGCGCCTGCGTGTCGACGCTCAACCCGACCGACGGCAGCCACCGCGCCGGCAGCGTGGGCCTGCGCCTGCCCCACCAGGCGCTGCAAATCTGGCAGGTCGACAGCGCCGGCCGGGCCGTGCGTGCCTGCCTGGCCGGCGAGACGGGCGTGATCGGCATCTGCGGCCCCAACGTCTTCCCCGGCTACCTCAATGAACAGGACAACCGCGGCATCTGGCTGGCGCCGGGCTGGCTCAACACGGGCGACCTGGGCTACCTGGACGATGACGGCTTCCTGCACCTGACCGGCCGCGCCAAGGATCTCATCATCCGCGGCGGCCACAACATCGATCCGGCCATGATCGAGGACGCCCTGCTGCGGCACCGGGCCGTCACGCTGGTGGCGGCCGTCGGCCAGCCCGACGAACATGCCGGCGAGCTGGCGGTGGCCTATGTGACGCTCAAGCCCGGCGCCGCCATGACGCCGGAAGAGTTGCTGGCCGCCGCGCGCGAACTGGTGCCCGAGCGGGCCGCCGTCCCGGTGCGGATCGAAGTCCTGGACCAGATGGCGCTGACGGCCGTCGGCAAGGTCGCCAAGGGTGAGCTGCGGATGCGCGCCGCCGCCCACGTGTTCCGCCAACGGCTGACCGAGAACGGCGTGGACGCCACTGTCCATGTGGCGGCCGACGCCCGCCGCGGCGCGGTCGCCACGATCCAGGTGACGACGGCGCAAGCGGAGCGCGCCCGCGCCGCACTGGCCGGCTTCAGCTACGCCATCGACATCCTGCAAGTGGACTGAAACAGCACAAGCCGACGCCGACCCAGGCCAACCATGACGTTTACCAGCCGGAGCTGGAGCGCAGTTTGCGCACCAGGCCGGCTTTCCATTTCCTCGTGCGCAGCGCCGGCCTGGCCGCGCCGCAATGGCACACGCGTTCCCATTCCCGGCACCGCTTTCCAATCTCCTCGCCGGGAATTTTGTCCCGCCGCAGCAACGCGGCGGGATTTTTTTTGCCGCCCGGCGCAGTAATCGCTGGTCTCTGACATTTTTTATATTGACTCATCAGTCATTCTGACTAGAATGTCATAATAAGAAACGCAGGGCCAAACACATCATCGATCGCAGCAATCCCGGATGTGCGCAAAAAGTATTTAAACCACCAAGGAGACAAGCATGACCCGATCCATCATCCCCGCCACCGCGGCACTGGCGGCGTGCGCCGCCCTGGCCGGCGCCGGCCACGCCAACGCAGCCGAAGGCTTTGAACCGCGCTACAACCTGGCCGGCAGCCTGGGCGGCGAACTGTTCGCCCCGCCCGACCAGACCGGCTGGGCGGCCGGCGTGGCCGCCACCCACATCCGCATCGACAAGGTGACGGGTGACGATGGCAAGAAGCTCACCCAGACTGTCCCGGGCGGCGCCGTGCCGCTGCCGGGCGCGCCGGCCGCGCTCTATCCGTCGTACGGCGCCGGCAACGCCGTCATCGACGGCACCGGTACATTCGACCGCTGGGACCTGGGACTGGCCTACCTGACGCCGGAGCGCATCGGCGGCGGCCGTCTTGTGTTCGTGCTCGACGTGCCATTCGCGCGCAAGCGGCAATCCATCGTGGCCGGCGCGCAAAGCCCGGTCCTGAACTGGGCGCCGGGCGTGCCGGGCGCCATGCAGACGGCCGTCCAGGAACAGTTCAGCACCCAGTACCAGGCCGGACTCGGGGCCCAGGGCGCCAGTGCCAGCGGCGACGTCACCGGCATCGGCGATGTGGAAATGCAGTTCGGCTGGCAGTACGTGGGGGCGCAGGTGAACGTGCTGGCGGGCGCCTCGCTGATCCTGCCGACGGGGAAATACGATGCGGGTCCGGCACCGGACATCGGTGCCGGCAACTTCACCACGCTGCGCCCCGCCATGCAGATCGGCTACCTGCCCACGCCCGACGTGGCCCTGGGCGCCAAACTATCGTTGGGCCTGAACACGCGCAACCGGGACAACCATCTGCGCAGCGGCAACTGGGCCGGACTGGAACTGGCGGCCGGCTACAAGACGCCGATCGGCATCGTCGGCCTGCACGCGCTCCATCTGCGCCAGTACCAGGATGACGACAACAATCCGCTTGGCGCCAGCCGCTTCCGCTCGACCAACGCGGGCGCCTTCTTCACCACCAAGATCGCGCCCATCGACGCCATCGTGACCATCCAGTACATCGGCACCACGCAGTCGCGCAACGCCAAGGACGGCAAGTTCACGCAAATCCGCCTGATCAAGCTGTTCTGACGGGCCGCTTCACCTGCGCAGCGGCGCCTTGAAGCCGCGGCGCAGGTGGCTCGTCGATGGATAGGCCGGCGTTCCTGCCAGATCACAGGCGCGAAATTGGTGACATGTAATGACACATATGTCAGTATGAGATATTGCCGCCAAAATAAGCCCGAACACGGGCCTTTACTCTCATGCACAAAACCGCCTCTCACCTCCACCTGACACCCACCTCGATCACCTGCGCCACATGCAGCCTGGCCTTGCTCTACTACGGCCGCGACGTACTGCAGCCGATCGCACTGGCTACCATCCTCAGCCTGATCGTCGCCCCGCTGGTGCGCCGTCTCGGGCGCATCGGACTGGGGCGCGCGCCGGCCACGCTGGCGGCACTACTGCTGGCCGGCGCCTGCATGATCGGCATCGGTGCCGTCCTGGCATCGCAGCTGGCCAGCGTCACGCTGGAATTGCCGCGCTACCGGGCCGCCATCCATCACAAAGCTGACACGCTGCGCGCGCTGGCCAGCCGCCCCTTCGCCCGGCTGGAAGCTGAACTGAACGTGGGGCCCGCAAGCGCCGCGCGTCCGCAGCCCTTACTGGCAGAGCGGGCCGCCCCGGCGCCCGCCGCCGACGAAGTCGCGCCCCATCCCGTCTCCGGCGACAGGCTGGCGCGCCTGCTGGGCGTCGCCCGCACTGCCGTCGGCGAAGCGGGCATGGTGCTGGTGCTGCTGGTGTTCATCCTGTGGGAGAGCGAGTCGCTGCAGGACCGCGCGGCGGCCAGATCGACGCCGCCCAGCAGGGCCGCATCCGCAGCACCATCGCCGACGTCGCCGAGACGCTGGCGCCGGCCGTCGCCGCACCGGCCGCCAGGCGGCGCCACCGCGTCTCGCTGCTCGACGCCAACGTGGGCGCCCACCTGCGCCAGCTGCGCGAGGCGCGCCTGGGGCGCTGGCAGGGATCGCTCGACGTGCCGGTGCAGTCGATCGTGCTGTGCGCCGGCCTGCCTTCCGAGCGCGACGACCTGGTGAGCGAACTGCTGGTGCGCGCCCTGCGCGAAACGGGCATCGACGCGCGCAGCGTATCGCTGCCGCTGCCCCATGAGGAACATGGGCCCGACAAGGCCGACCTGATTTCCACCGTGTTCATCCCCTACCCGCTGGAGGAGGAGCTGGCCCTGTGGACCAGCGCGGTGGTGGCGCTGCGCGCGCTGCTGCCACGGGCGCTGCTGGTCACCACCCGGCCGCCGCCGGACGACTTCGCGGTGCACCATACGGCCGTGCAGCCGCATGTCGATATGGTCTTGCGCTCGTTCGAGGAAGGTTTGGCGTTTGTCGCGCACCAGGGCAAGGCGACGGCCTGACATGGAACCGCGCAAACGCAACGGAGAGGAAGATGGGGACGGCGGCCCGGTGCTCCGGATGCCGCCGTGGGAAGCGATGGCGTCAGGCGGCCAGTCGTTTAGGGATGGCCGCCGGTGCCGAGGCGGGGCCGGCGCGCACGCCCATGCGCGCCGGCGCCCTGCCGTCGTCCAGCTTGAACACGCTCACCATCTGCGCCAGGCTGGCGGCCTGGCCCTGCATGCTTTGCGAGGCGGCCGTGGCCTCCTCCACCAGCGAGGCGTTCTGCTGAGTCACCGCATCCATCTGGGCCATCGCTTCGTTGACCTGCTCGATGCCCGCGCTTTGCTCGCGGCCGGCCGACGTGATCTCGCTCATGATGTCGGTCACGCGGCGCACACTGACCACCACGTTTTCCATGGTGGTGCCAGCCTGGCCCACCAGCCGCGTGCCCAGCTCGACCTGCTCGACGGAATTGCCGATCAACTCCTTGATCTCCTTCGCCGCCGATGCCGAACGCTGCGCCAGGCTGCGCACTTCGGATGCCACCACCGCGAAGCCGCGACCCTGCTCGCCGGCCCGGGCCGCCTCCACGGCAGCGTTCAGCGCCAGGATATTGGTCTGGAAGGCGATGCCGTCGATGACGCCGATGATGTCGACAATTTTCTTCGCCGAGTCATTGATCGATCCCATGGTATCGATCACCTGCGACACCACCATGCCGCCCTGCTGCGCGATGGAGGACGCGTCCAGCGCCAGCGCATTGGCCTGGCGCGCGCTGTCCGAGTTCTGCTTGACGGCCGATGTCAGCTGTTCCATCGAGGCGGCCGTCTCCTCCAGCGAGCTCGCTTGCTGCTCGGTGCGCGAGGATAAATCCAGATTGCCCGCCACGATCTGGCTGGAGCCGGTGGCGATGGTATCGGTCGCCAGGCGCACTTCGCCCACGATGCCGGCCAGGCCGTCACGCATGCGCTTCATGGCAAACAGCAAACTGTCGTTGTCGCCCGGCCGGATCGCCACTGGCACCGACAGGTCGCCGGCGGCGATCTGGCTGGCGATGGCGGCCGCATAGTCCGGCTCGCCACCGAGGCGCTTGGCCAGCCACATCGTCAGCGTCGTGGCGCCGACCGCGCCCAGGGCGGCGCTGGCGGCCAGGAGGGCGATGATCCAGATGCGCGACGAAGCGTAAATGGCCTCGCCCTGTTGCGCTTCCCGCTCCCCGCCTTCCTGATACAGCTTGACCAATTTGTCCACCTGGCCGCGCAGGGCCACGATCAGCTTGTTCGATTCGCCGCGGATCAATTCCTTGGCCAGCGCATCGTCGTTGGCGCGGGCCGCCGCGCGGATCTTGCCATCTTCCTCCATGTAGCGCGCCCACATGTGCACGAAGCCGTCGTACAGCGCCTTTTCTTCCGGGGTGCGGATCAGCTTCTCGAAATCGTCCTGCATCCGGCGCAGATCGACCAGGTCGGCGGCGATAACTTTATCGTACTTGTCCATCTCTTCCGGTTTGCTGGAGATGATGTACTGGAACTCGCGGGTACGCACGCGGGCTATCTGCGACTTCAGGTCCTGCACTACGCGCATGCTCGGCATCCAACGCGACGACAACTCGGCGGCCGTGGTGCGCACGGTCGCCAGTTGCACGATCGAGAAGATGCCGACGCCGACCGTCAGCACCAGCACCACGGCAAACGCCAATGCCAGCTTGGTGGCGAGCCTGAATTCACGTAGCCAGTTCATGTTGTTCCTTTTTAGTCAAAGTCGGCAAGATTATCACAAATTCCCACAAAGAAACTTATACCGCACTGCAATATACCAACCTATGCAATGTGAAAAACATTTTTCTGTGGAAATTACAACGGTCCACCGCCCACGTTTGCCGCCGCCCAACGGCGCCGGGGCTGCCGATGCGCCATTTTCAATGCCAAAAAATCAAAAAACGGCCGGCTATGTAATTTATAGGTAGTTATACGTAGAAGCGCTCCTTATTCCGAAATTTCTTGCGGCAATGACGAAAAACATTGCAAGACAGTACAACTGAATTAGGCCGTTTTTACCGCCCTGTTCCCGCTTTTATTCACGATTAAAATGTTTACGATGCAACTACTTGCTGTAAGTCATTTTTGGTGCATTGCAACAAAAATGACTGGACCCGGCAAGTTGGCACCGGTGCCAGGCCTCATATATTTGCAACCAACACAATGAAAGGTATCGCCCCATGCTTTCCGCCATTGAGAAATCCGGCAATATTTCCATCGTCAAACGCAATTTTTCCTGGGGCGAGGATTTGACGCGCATCATCCACACCGTCGAAAGTCACTTCGACGACTTCAACGGCAACGGCTTCTACCCCCACCCGCAGGAGGAATTGCTGCAGCGCGAACTGCTGGCGATCCCGACGCTGAACCGTCTCGGCGCGGCCATCGCGCGCACCAACGCACGCGGCGTGGCCATCACCGGGCTGGGCCTGGGCCACTTGAGCGCATCCCATCGCAACGCGGTGCTGTATGCCATCGCCCTCACGTGCGGCTTTCCCACCTCCACCGACCAGCGCACCGGACGCGTGGCCTGGGACGTACGGGCCAGGGAGCTCGACCAGCCGGGCGCCCGTTTCACCACATTCTCCGAACGGGTGGGCGGCGCGGAAATGCACACGGATTCATCGTTCTACCCGATGCCCGAAGAGCAGTTCATGCTGTACGTGGTCACGGCGGCGCGCTGCAACGGCGGCGAGTCGCTGCTGATCGACGTCGACGATATCTACCGCGAATTGCAGAAGAACCGCGAGGGGCGCATCGCCTACAGCCTGCTGACGACGCGCGAAGTGCCGTTCCGCGTGCCGGCCGTGTACGCTGCCGAGGACGGCAACGCGGAGTACTATCTGGCCCCGGTATTCCGCCATGACGGCGGCCTGGCGATACGCTGGCGCTACGATTCCATCATGAAAGGCCTGGCGCTGCGTCCCGACCTGGGCAGTCCGGAACTGGTGGAGGCGGTGGAACTGGTGAACGACATCGTGGAACGGCGCGCCCCGCGCTTTCGGCGCCAACTGCCGGACGATACCCTGCTCTGGGCCGACAACCACCACACCCTGCACGGCCGCGCGGATTACACCGACCCGGCGCGGCATCTGATCCGCATCCGCATTTCCAACACGCCCAACGCGCGCCGTATCGGCCCGTCCGGCACTTCGGCAGACTGACATGCTCGCTTCCATCCTCCCCGTTTTCCTCGTCATCCTGCTGGGGGTGGCGATCCGCCAATGCCGCTGGCTGCCCGACGCATTTTTCCCGTCGGTGGAAAAATTTTCCTACTACATCGCCTTCCCCGCCCTGCTGTTCGCCGGCACGGCGCGCCTCGATTTCCACGGGCGCCTGGTGGGCGAGCTGGCGCTGGCCACGCTGCTGCCGACCCTGATCGTGGTCGGCCTGGCACTGCTGGCCATGCTCTTCGCGCGCGACCTGCCCGACGCCAGCCGCTCGTCCATCATGCAGGGCGCCATGCGGCCCAACAGCTATTTCGGCATTGCCGTCTCGACGCTGTTCTTTCCGCCGCAAACGGCCTCGCTGGTGATGCTGGCCCTGGCCCTGTGCCTGCCGGCCGTCAACGTGATCTCCATCCTGGCGCTGTCGTGGTGGAGCGGCGGCAAGGTCGAACCGGCCAAGGTCGCCAGGACGCTGGCCACCAATCCCATCATCCTGTCGACCATGGCGGGCGCCATCGCCAGCGTGAGCGGGCTAGCCCTGCCGACGCCGCTGATGAACACCCTCGATATCCTGGGCAAATCGGCCCTCGCATTGGGCCTGGTGTGCGTCGGTAGCGGACTGGTATTTGCCCGCGATGGCCTGCGCCCCGTGGCGCTGGCCTTCCCCACGGTGTTAAAGCTGCTGGCGCTGCCGCTGGTGGCGGCCCAGGTCTGCCTGGTGTTCGCCATCTCCACGCCGGTGGCGCTGGCCGCCTGCTTCTACTGTGCCCTGCCGACCGCGCCCAACGCCTATATCATGGCGCGCCAGATGGGCGGCGATGCCCGCCTGATGGCCTCGCTGATCACCTTGCAGACGCTGCTGGCGGCCATCACCATCCCCGTCAGCAAGGCTTTCCTGACTGCGGGCGGCGGATGATCGTGCCTTAGGCCACCGGGTTGCACGCCCGATTGAAGGGGGCCATGCCATCCGGTATGCCCCCCTGGCACCGCCTACGCCAGAACCGCTTGCCGCAACACGTCCTCAGCCCATTGATTCAAGCTCTTTCCATGGGCGGCGGCAGCGATTGCCGCTGCTTCATGTACAGAAGGATCAACCCGCAGAGAGAACTTGCCGGAAAATTGCTTGCGCGGTTCAACACCATCTTCAGCGCATGCTTCGAGAAAAATCTTCAGCGAAATCCGGCCTTCCCTTTGCAATCCTTCCACATCCTTGGCGTAGAAGTCTGCCCCTCCATTGAGCCCAAGAAATTCGCCCCGGAACATTTGAATTTCAGGATCGAAAGTAATCACGGCCAGGTGGCCGTCAATGCTCATCGTATTTTGCATACTCATGGCTTAACTCCGTGATCCTCCACCATTTTCGGACAGACGCCAGCGCGCCCTTATCCGTCGCCGGTTCCGGATGTGGCCGGTGAAAAACCCGCCGTTCACCGAACAAGCGGACCAGCACACGCGAACCTTCGCGCTCCTCGACACTTGCACCCAATTCGATGAACAAAGCTTCGATATCGGCCCAACGGACATTCGCCGATGTTGGCCGCGCGAAGACTTGCTCCAAAGTACGCTGGTGCTTGCGCCTCATAAGATAATGGTAGCAGAAAGTGGTATCAAATTATGCTCCCGCATAGGGCGCCCTGCAATACCATCGGAAATATCATCTTCTCGGGCCGCATGCCCTCATTCGGCAATCGGGCCATGCGCGGCTTTGCGGCTTATCTATCCCGCCAGCCTGGACAGCGCAAACAGCGCCAGCGTCACGACGATGGCGCCGCCGATGCGGGTCGCGATCTGCGCGAACGGCATCAGTTGCATGCGGTTGGCGGCCGTCAGGATGGCCACGTCGCCCGTCCCGCCCTGCCCGCTGTGGCAGGCATTGACGATGGCCGCCTCGATCGGATACATATGCATGCGGCGCGCCACCACAAAGCCGGTCGCCATCAGGGTCGCGACCGTCGCCACAATGGTGGCCAGGTTGACCAGGGTGAAGGCGGCGATCAGTTTTTCCCACGGCGTCATGGCGGCGCCGATGGCAAACAGCAGCGGATAGGTCACTGCCGTGGAGAAGAATTTATACACCACCAGCGAAGCCTGCTGCAGTTGCGGCGATACCAGCCGCCCCAGCTTGAACATCACGGCGACAAACAGCATCACCACCGGCGCCGGAAAATCGAACAGCTTGGCCGACATCAGGCCCACCATGTACAAGCAGATCGCAGTCAGGCCGGCGGACGCCACCTGGGCCACATCCACCGTCCCGGCGGGCAGCTCGACGACCCGCGCTTCGTTCTCTACGCCCGGCTGCAGGCGTCCCTCGCCGGTCAGGTGCGGGTAGCGCTTGCCGACAAAATTGAGCGTGCCCGCCATCAGGATGGCGCACAGGCTGCCCAGCATCACGGGCGGCAGCACCTGGGCGAACATGTCGCCTTGCGCCTGGCCGAGGATGGCCGCGTAACCAATCGACAGCGGGATGGCGCCCTCGCCCACGCCGCCGGCCATGATGGGCACCACGATGAAGAACAGTGTGTGCTGCCAGCCCAGACCGAGTGCGGTGCCGACCAGCGTGCCTACCACGGCGGCGACCACGGTGCCGGCCGCCAACGGCGCGAAGATCTTCAGGAAACCCTGCACCAGCACCGTGCGGTCCATGCTGAAGATGCTGCCGACGATGATCGAGGCGATGAACAGGTACAGGAAATTGCTTACCTTGGTAAATTCCACCACGTTCTTCAGCAGCACGGGCGGAATCGCGTGCAGGTAGACCAGCAGCGATGGCACGAAGGTGGCGAAAATGGCGGCCGCGCCTATGTTGCGCAACAACGGAATCCGTTTGCCGAACTCGGCGCAGGTGAAGCCGCCCACGGCCAATACGGCAATCGACACCGAGATGTCGGTGGGCAGCTTGCCCATCGCGACGAAGCCCCCGATCAGTGCCAACAGCAGCAGATAGATCGGCAAGGACACCAGGCCGACCCGCATGTCCATCACGCGCCACGCATAGATATGCCATGGCGTGTTGCCACGCGGCTGGCCGGCGCTGTCCTCGAGCGAGGCGCGGGATGGGGAAAGTTGGGACGGTGCGGAGCCGTCGGAATGGCAGGATGGGGAGGTATGCATAGGCTTGCTGTCGTCTCTTCGTATTAAATTCTTGTGCCCGGCTCGGGCATGGTTCCCGGGGGCAATGACGACTATACCGCTCCAACCTTTCAATCCGCTGTCGGCCGCCGCCGGAGGCCGCACTGCGCCAACGCATGGGCTCCTGTCCAGAAGAATCCGCCCAAGCCGGCACAGTGCGTAAAATGGGATGTGCCCCCCTCAACGTCCAGAAACGCGTCCCCCATGACTTTTTCCATTCCGATCACGCCACGCCACCAGATCCTGGCATTGGCATTTTGTCTGCTGGCCCCGGTGCCGTATGGGCTTGCCGTCGCTGAATCGGTCTCCAGAGCGGCCATCGGCGCCGACCTCACACCTGCCGCAAACATGGAAGGCATACAGTTCCATTGCCGGGAAGACCGCCTGCGGCAACTGGAAAGCGAGATGGGGGCCTATCTCCACGAATTGGACATCCCCGCCTCGCTCTTTGTGGTGCAACACAACAAGAAGCTGGAAACGCTAACCTATACCCTGGCCACGCCCAAGGATGACTTCAATACCCTCGATTTCGTCGAACGGCCCGCTTTTGATCTGCACGACGCAACTGTCTTGCTCCCCCAGAAAAATGGCGGCCTGCGCTCTGTCGCCACGGTCTCGCAAAAGGAAATCGTACTGGCCATGCTGCAGCGGGGCCGGCTGACTGAATTTGCCGGAACGTCCTGCCATATTGCAGCGCTCATCGACCACGTGGGCATCCGCCAGAACACCGTGGCCTGGGCCGAGCGACTGGAATTCCGCTGGCCAAATGGCGGGCGGGCGCACTGGAACCCCAGATACTGGCACCTCGGCACCCCAAGGCCTGGCGTCCCCTTGCATACGGCCATGGCGGATATGTTCCTGAATCAGTCGCGCTACCAGATCGGCTGTTATACCGCCACCAAAATGGTCATGATACAAGGCGTGCTGGACTACTATGCCCGCGTCAAGAAGGACCCGAACATGCTCAAACTCATCGAAACGCAACTGCTGGTCGATGGCGAGCCGCTGGTGGATGTGGAACCCGGTCGCATCTGGAATTTTGAAGCCGACTTCGACGCCAGGAAACAGGTGCGGCCGGGGAAGCTGTTGTCGGCCCAGTTCGGCGTAATGCCTAAGAATTTCGTCCCGGGCGACTGGTCCTACATTCTGAATCCCGACCCGCGTTCCGCCAGTAAAACGGGGTATGAAGGCTCCAATGCCATTTACCTCGGACGTAACAAGTTCGACGACTATTACAACGATAACCGGCACGCATACAGCTACTGGCAAAAGCTGGATGAAGTGTATCAATGGCGCAATCAAGTCTTCAGCAGGCGCCGCGATGGCGCCAGGATACAGCCACTGACTGTACAACAGCTGGACCAGTTAGGTCTGCCCCCAAAAGACGGCGGGCTGGTGCTGGACTGGCGGGTCGGCCATCAATTCTTTGACGACGGCGACCGCCAGACAACGACACGCGACTGAACGTATCAGGTCACCGGCGCGGGATTGAACAGCGTCAACGCGTTGTGCAGTCCCCAGTGCTCGGCCCAGGTTTCCTTGCCGCTGGCCACGTCCAGCATCAGCCGGAACAGTTCCCAGCCCAGCTGTTCGATGGTCGCCTCGCCCGTTGCGATGCGGCCCGCGTCGATATCCATCAGGTCATGCCAGCGGCGCGCCAGGTCGGAGCGGGTGGCGACCTTGATCACCGGCACTGCCGCCAGGCCGTAGGGCGTGCCGCGTCCCGTGGTAAAGATGTGCAGATTCATCCCCGCCGCCAGTTGCAACGTGCCGCAAATGAAATCGCTGGCTGGCGTGGCCGCATAGATCAGCCCCTTTTGCTGGACCTTGTCGCCCGGCGCCAGCACGCCCGAAATGGGGCTGCTGCCGGACTTCACGATCGAGCCCATGGCCTTTTCCACGATGTTGGCCAGGCCGCCCTTCTTGTTGCCGGGCGTGGTATTGGCACTGCGGTCCACCCCGCCCTGCTTCAGGTAGTCGTCGTACCACGCCATTTCGCGGATCATGGCGTTGGCGACATCGGGGTTGACGGCGCGCGCGGTGAGCTGGTCGATTCCGTCGCGCACCTCGGTCGTTTCCGAGAACATCACGGTGGCGCCGGCGCGCACCAGCAGGTCGGTCGCGTAACCGACGGCCGGGTTGGCCGTCACGCCGGAGAAGGCATCGCTGCCGCCGCACTGGACGCCGACGATCAGTTCCGCCGCGCTGCAGGTGACGCGCCGGCGCTGGTTGAGCGCGGCCAGCCGCACCCGCGCCATGGCCATGATCGAACTGATCATCGATTCGAAACCGACATGCGCCTCGTCCTGCAGCACCACGATGTAGGGCCCGTTCTGGATCGGAATCGCGCCTTCCGGCAGCAGGCGGGCCGGCTGCAGCTTTTCGCAGCCCAGGCTGACGACCATGGCCTGCCCGCCGAAATTCGGATTGAGGCTGATGTTGCGCAGCGTGCGTATCGGGATGTCGGCATTGGGGGCATCGATGGCCACGCCGCAACCGTAGGTATGTTCAAGCCCGACCACATCGTCGACATTGGGGTAATCGGGCAGCAGCTCGGCCTTGATACGTTTGACCGCATGCTCGACCACGCCGGCCACACACTGGACGGTGGTGGTAATGGCGAGGATGTTGCGGGTCGCCACCGTGCCATCGGCGTTGCGGTAACCTTCGAAGGTATAGCCTTGCAGCGGTTCGCCCGCCGCCATGATGCGGGTGGAAACGGGCAAGCCGCTCAAGGCGCGCGGCGGCGGCATGCGCACCAGCGATTCCTCGATCCAGCTGCCCTGGACGATGGCGGCGGCGGCATAACCGATCACCACGTCGTAACGGCGGATCGCTTCACCTTCGGCGATATCGGTCAGCGCGATCTTGTGCCCCTGGGGCACCCGGGTTTTCAGGACGAACTCGCCCGGAAATTCCGTTCCCGCCGGCAGGCCGCCGTCGTTGACGACGATGGCCACGTTGTCGTTGGCATGCATGCGAATGTATAAGGGCTTGCCGGCGGCGGCGAGCGTGACGGGTGCATTCATTGTAAAACTCCTTACTTGCCGGTGGCGCTCAGGTGGGCGGAAGGCAACCGTGCCTCGTCGCCATTGGAAGATTGCGTGAACTCGACGCGCTTGATGTCGCCCACGATCACCAGGTAGCAGAAGATGGCGACGGCGGCGTTGGCGCCGACGAACACCAGCGCGCCGGCGAACGAGCCGGTGGCCTGCAGGATATAGCCGATCACGATGGGCGTCGTAATCCCTGCGGTATTGCCGAAGGTATTGAACAGGCCGCCACTGAGGCCGCCCGCCTCCTTGGGCGAGGTGTCCGACACCACGGCCCAGCCCAGCGCGCCCACGCCCTTGCCGAAGAACGCCAGCGACATGAAGGCCACGACTGCCCAGTCGGCCGCCACGTAGTTACAGGCGATCATGCTCATTGCCAGCAGCATGCCGGCCACGATGGGGGTCTTGCGCGCCGCCGACAGCGAATAGCCGGCCTTGATCATGCGATCCGACACCACACCGCCCAGGATGCCGCCGAGGAAACCGGCAATGGCCGGCAGGGCCGCGACGAAGCCGGCCTTCAGGATCGTCATGTGACGTTCCGTGACCAGGTACACGGGGAACCAGGTGAGGAAGAAATAGGTCAAGGTCGTGATGCAGTACTGGCCGATGTAGATACCAACCAGCATGCGGTTGCCCAGCAGCTGCTTGATGATGGCGACGGTGTCGAGCTTGGGACGGTCTGCGCGCGCGGCCCCGTCCAGGTCCACCAGTGCGCCGCCCGCTTCGATATAGGCCAGTTCGGCGCCGTTGATGCGCGGGTGGTCCTTGGGCGCATAAATCGTCTTGCGCCAGACCAGCGCCATGACGAGCCCCAGTCCGCCCATCACGTAGAACACGCTTTCCCAGCCATGGCTGTGGACCAGCCATCCCATCAGCGGTGCAAAGGCGACGGTGGCGAAATATTGGGCGGAATTGAAGATGGCCGCCGCGGTGCCCCGTTCATCGGTGGGAAACCAGGCCGACGTGATGCGGCTGTTGCCGGGAAACGAGGGGGACTCGGCCGCGCCCACCAGCAGCCGCAGGGCGAACAGCACGGCCACGGCACTGGCACCGGTAAAGAAGCCGACCCACCCCATCATCAGGGTGAACACGGACCACAGGAAGATGCTGAAGAAATAAGTAACTTTCGAACCGAAACGGTCGAGCAGCCAGCCGCCGGGCAGCTGCGCCAGGACATACGACCAGGCGAAGGCGGAAAAGATGAAGCCCATTTCCACCGGCGACAGGCCAAGCAGCTTCTTGAGCTCCGGGCCGGCGATGGAGATCGTCGCGCGGTCGGCATAGTTAATCGTCGTGACCAGGAACAAGACGGCCAGGATGGACCAGCGGACGCGGGTCGCCTTGGCGCCGCCGCCTGGCTGCGTGAGTGTTTGGGCTTTCATACTGTCTCCTAGGATAGCGCAGATGGCACCGCAAGAACTTCGACGAGCGCCGTGGCGTGCGTCCATGTTTTTTCTTTTTGCAGTTCAGAACGTCATAAGACGAAGTTAGTTATCAGTCATCAGACAACCGATGTCGTAGTATAATCAGCACATCTGGAAATAGCAATCGAATTTTCGACACCACACTTTTCGTCCCGGCGCACACGCATGAACAGCACACCCTTTCCCTCGGCACCACCCAAGAAACACCGCAACCTGGCCCAGGGCGTGGTCGCCCATATCACGGACAGCATCCGGGACGGCAACCTCAATCCCGGCGACAAGCTGCCCACTGAATCGGAAATCATGCGCATCCTGGGCGTCAGCCGGACGGTGGTGCGGGAAGCCATTTCCCACCTGCAAGCCGGCGGCCTGGTCGAAACGCGGCACGGCGTGGGGACGTTCGTCCTGGCCCCCGCCCCTGCCGATATGCTGGGCATCGATCCCAACACCATCGTCACCATGCGCGACGTGCTGGCCGTGCTGGAACTGCGCATCAGCCTGGAGACGGAAGCGGCCGGCCTGGCCGCGGGCCGCCGCACCGACAGCCAGTTGCAGCAGCTGCGGGCGGCGCTCGACAACTTCCAAAGCTGCGCGCGCGAAGGCAAGCCCACCGTCGCCTCCGACGTCCAGTTCCACCTGCTGATTGCGCAGGCGTCGGCGAACCGCTATTTCCACGACATCCTCAGCCACCTGGGCACCAATATCATCCCCCGCGCGCGCCTCAATTCGGCCAAGCTGGGCAAGGACGATCCGGCTGTCTATATGGAACGGGTGATCAACGAGCACGAAGACATCTTCAACGCCATCGCGCGCCAGGACCCCGAATCGGCGCGGGCGGCCATGCGCACCCACCTGAGCAACAGCCGCGAACGGTTGCGCCGCGCCCAGGAGCAGTTCGAGGCGAGCGCCTGACGCCCCAGCCCGCCCCGTCACCACAGCGCCGCGCGTGAGCCCGGCGCTGTTTTTATTTGCGCGGCCGGTGAATATTTCTTGCGACAGCCCATGTTGTGTTGTACGATGACTGATAACAACTGATCCAGTTGTCCTTCTCAACCTTTCATCGGTGCCCACCATGTTCACTGCTCAAGACCTGAAACAGATCCTGTCGTCCGGATTGCTCTCCTTCCCCATCACTGATTTCGACGCCAACGGCGACTTCGTCTCGCGCACCTACGCCGAACGGCTGGAATGGCTGGCGCCGTACGGCGCGACCGCCCTGTTTGTCGCCGGCGGCACCGGCGAGTTCTTCTCTCTCACGCCGGACGATTACACCCGGGTGGTCAAGGTGGCCGTGGAAACCTGCCGCGGCAAGGTTCCCATCCTGGCCGGCGCCGGCGGCCCGACCCGCACCGCGATCGCCTATGCCCAGGAAGCGCAACGCCTGGGCGCCCACGGCATCCTGCTGATGCCCCATTACCTGACCGAAGCGAGCCAGGACGGCCTGGTCGAACACGTCGCCGCTGTGTGCAATGCGGTCGACATCGGCGTGGTGATCTACAACCGCAACGTCTGCAAGCTGAACGCGCAGTCGCTGCTGCGCCTGGCCGCGCGCTGCCCCAACCTGATCGGCTTCAAGGACGGCGTGGGCGACATCGAAACCATGGTAACCATACGGCGCAAGCTGGGCGACCGCTTCACCTACCTGGGCGGCCTGCCCACGGCCGAAGTCTACGCGTCGGCCTACAAGGCGCTCGGCGTGCCGGTCTATTCGTCGGCCGTGTTCAATTTCATTCCCCGGACGGCGATCGAGTTCTACGAAGCCGTACGCACCGACGACTTCGCCACGACGGAGCGCCTGATCGACGATTTCTTCCTGCCCTACCTCGACATCCGCAACCGCAAGGCCGGCTACGCGGTCAGCATCGTCAAGGCCGGCGCCACCCTGGTCGGCCGCACCGCAGGTCCGGTCCGCACGCCGCTGACCGATCTCGATGCGCAAGAGTGCGAACAGCTCGATGCGCTGATCAAATCGCTCGGCCCACAGTAAGCGCAGTCAAAGGAATCAACGTGAACCAATTCATCGACGGCAAACTGCTGATCGGCGCGCGCGCGCTGCCGGGCCTGGCCTCTTCATTCCGGGCATACAATCCGGCCACAGGCCTTGAAATCGAACCGCCGTTCGGCACCGCGACAGTGCAGGATGTGGAACTGGCTTGCGCGCTGGCCGCGCGCGCCTTCGACCAATACCGCGAAACGACGCCGGAACAGCGGGCGCGCTTCCTGGAGCAGGCGGCGCAGAACATCCTGGACCTGGGCCCGGCGCTGATCGAACGGGCCATGCTCGAATCGGGGCTGCCGCAGGCACGCCTGGAAGGCGAGCGCGGGCGAACCGTCGGCCAGCTGCGCCTGTTTGCGCAAGTGGTGCGCGCCGGCCGCTGGCAGGGCGCCACGCTCGACTCGGCGCTGCCGGAACGCAGCCCTCCCCGTTCCGACCTGCGCCTGCGCAAGATCGCCCTGGGACCGGTGGCCGTATTCGGCGCAAGTAACTTCCCGCTGGCGTTTTCGGTGGGCGGCGGCGATACCGCATCCGCCCTGGCGGCCGGCTGCCCGGTCGTCGTCAAGGCCCACGGCGCCCATCCCGGCACGTCTGAGCTGGTGGGCAAGGCGATCCAGGCGGCAGTGTTCAGCTGCGGCCTGCCGGAAGGCGTGTTCTCCGTGCTGCATGGCGATGGCCGCACGATCGGCACCGCCCTGGTCTCCAACCCCGCCATCAAGGCCGTCGGATTCACCGGGTCGCGCCAGGGCGGCATGGCATTGGTGCGCGCCGCCGCGCAGCGCGACGAGCCGATACCCGTGTATGCCGAAATGAGCAGCATCAATCCGATGTTCATGCTGCCAGGCGCTTTTTCCCGGCGCGCCGCGGCCATCGCCACGGGCTTTGTCGACTCGCTGACCCTGGGCGCCGGCCAATTCTGCACCAACCCTGGCCTGGTCGTCGCCCTTGAAGGCAGCGCGCTCGATAGCTTTTGCGCCGCCGCCGCGGACGCCTTGCAGGCCAGGACCGGCGCCACCATGCTTACCAGCGGCATCCATGCCGCATTCAATGAAGGCGTCGAGCGCCTGGCAGCCATACCTGGCGTGACCGGGCTGGCGCGCGGCAAGCGCGGCGACGGCGCCTGCGCCGGCCAGCCGGCACTGTTCATGACCGATGCCGCCCATTTCCTGTCCAATCCCGATCTGGAACAGGAGATTTTCGGCGCCGCAGCCCTGGTCGTGCGGTGCGCCGACATCAGCCAGCTGCACCAGATCGCCGCGCACCTCGACGGCCAACTGACCGCGACGCTGTTCCTCGACCAGGATGACCAGGTCGAAGCGCGGACCTTGCTGCGTACGCTGGAACGCAAGGCCGGCCGCATCCTCGTCAACGGCTATCCAACTGGTGTCGAGGTCTCGCACGCGATGGTGCATGGCGGGCCGTTCCCCGCGACCTCGGACAGCCGCAGCACCTCGGTGGGCACGGGCGCCATCGAGCGCTTCCTGCGCCCGGTTTGCTACCAGGACGTGCCGGCATACCTGCTGCCGGAAGCCCTACAGGACAACAACCCGCTGCAGTTGTGGCGGGTGCGTGACGGCGAACTGGCGCAAGCCTGACGCCGGGCAGTAACAACACCTATTCCAACAATGGGCTGACACCCCACCTCACAAGGACGGCATCACATGAACAAGAAACTCGTCACAGCCGCTATGCTGGCTGGCTTTGCGCAACTGGCTGCGGCGCAAAGCAACGTCACCATTTATGGCATCGTCGACGCAGGCGTGCTGCGCGAGAGCGGCGGCGCCGCCGGCGCGGTCACCAAGATCGGCAGCGGCATCGGTTCGGCCTCACGCATCGGCTTTCGCGGCACCGAAGACCTGGGCGGCGGCATGTCGGCGCTGTACGTACTGGAGACCGGCACCAAGATCGACACCGGCGAAGTCGATAGCGCCGGCACGATCTTCAACCGCCAGTCGTTCGTGGGCCTCCAGAGCCGCGCAGGCACGGTGACGCTGGGCCGCCAGTACACGCCGTGGCACCAGGCGCTGGCGCAGGTGGGCGATCCGTTCGGCACCGGCTATGCCGGCTCGTCCAAGAACCAATTCCCCGATTCGGGCACCAACGTCCGCACCAGCAATACCGTCGTCTACTCGGCGCCGGCGCTGCAAGGCTTTAGCGCCGACCTGGCCTACAGCTTGGGCGAACAGGCCGGCAGCAGCACCGCGGGCCGCCAGATGGGCGCCGCTATCGGCTACTCGGCCGGTCCGCTCAATGTACGCTTCGCCTACAACAACAAGAACTCGGATGTCGCGGCCGCGCCCGGCGTCACGCCGGTCACGCGCAGCGCGGGCATCAACAAGCTGTTGGTCGCCAACTACGACTTCAAGGTCGTGAAGGCGTACTTCGCCTACGGTGTCGACAAGGGCTACAACAGTGCGCCGTTGGGCAACGCGAACAACCCCTTCGGCGGGGTACGCCCGACCGCCTCCACCGACGGCAACGAGATCCTGCTTGGTCTCTCCGCGCCGCTCGGCACCGGCACGCTGCTGGCGTCGGTGATGCGCAAGGACGACAGGACGAACTTCAACCAGGACGCCCATGCGTGGGGCATAGGCTACCTGTATCCGCTGTCCAAGCGCACCAACCTGTACGCGGCCTACGGCGCCATCGACAACAAGAACGGCGCCGGCTACACCGTGGCCAACAATACCGATGCCGGCACTGGCGACAAGGCGTATAACCTGGGCCTACGCCACACCTTCTAAGTCCGCCACGGCCAGCGCCCGCGCGCTGGCTTTCCAGAATAAACTTGCCCTCCAGTCATTTTTAGGCAAGACTTACTCCGCTTTATTTTTCCAATTCATCAGCAAAGGACGGTCCATGCCCACTACCCCCGCACGTCCCCATATGCTCGCCGGTCTTATCCTGACTGGTCTGTTGAGCCTGGGATTGCACACCGCCGCCAGCGCGGCGGACGCCAAACCGGAAGCGAAGGCCGAAGCCAAAAGCGATATCGAGCTGCCGCCCCTGTCGGAAGACAAGAAGGTCCATCAATCCATCACCCTGAACGGCAAGGTACTCAATTACGACGCCACCGTGGGCGCCATCAAGGTGCGCGACGCCAAGGGCAAGGTCACGGCCGAAGTGGTGTACACGGCCTACGTGGTGCCGGGCGCGGACGCCAAGCGCCCCGTCACCTTCGCCTTCAACGGCGGGCCCGGCGCCGCCTCCGTCTACCTGAACCTGGGCGCCATCGGCCCCAAGCGGGTGCAGTTCGGCGACGCCGGCAACGTGCCGTCCGATTCGTCTGAACTGAAGGACAACGCGGCCACCTGGCTCGACATGAGCGACCTGGTGTTCATCGACCCGGTGGGCACGGGCTTCAGTCGCTCGCTGGAAGACGCCGACAAGACCAAGGCCGATTTCTACGCCACCGAACCGGACATCAAATACCTGTCGCGCGTGGTGTACGACTGGCTGGTCAAGAACGGCCGCCTGCGCTCGCCCAAGTTCGTGATGGGCGAATCCTACGGCGGCTACCGCGCGCCGCGCATCGCCTACCACCTGCAGACGCAGCTGGGCGTGGGCGTCAAGGGCCTGATCATGGTGTCGCCGTATCTCGATCCGGCCGCCATCGGCGACGACTCGGCCCTGTCGCCGCTGCCATGGATGATCAACCTGCCGTCGATGGCCGCCGTGCAGCTGGAAACCCAGCGCCGCCTGACGCCGGCCGCCATGCAGGAAGTGGAAACGTATGTGCGCCAGCAGTACGCGCTGGACCTGTTCGCGGGCCGCGCCGATCCGGCCGCCATCGCGCGCCTGGTGGGCAAGGTGTCGGGCCTGACCGGGGTCGACGCGCAGCTGGTGGGCCGCCTCGACGGCCGGCTCGACATCCAGACCTTCCTGCGCGAGGTGCACCGCGCCGACAAGAAGATCGGCTCCATCTACGACGCCAACGTGACGGCCTGGGACCCGTTCCCGGAATCGGCCGACCGCAAGTCGGGCGACCCTATCCTGGACGCGCTGATCGCGCCCACCACCAGCGCCATGGTGGACTTCATCACGCGCGAGGTGGGCTGGAAGACGGAGGCGCGCTACAACGCCCTGTCGTATGACGTGAACCACGCGTGGGACCGTTCGGCCACCCGCAAGGACAAGCCGGTTTCCGACCTGCGCATGGCCATCGCCAACGATCCCAACATGGGCGTGCTGATCGTGCATGGCTATAACGACCTGGCCTGCCCCTACTTCGCCTCGCGCCTGATCATCGACCAGATGCCGAAGATGGGCAGCACGCCGGTGCGGCTGTCGGTCTACCCGGGCGGCCACATGTTCTACAGCCGCGACGCCTCGGCGCAGGCCTTCAAGCGCGACGCCCGGGCCCTGTACGGCCTGTGATCAGTGGACGTGGCCGGCCGCCTCGGCGGCCGGCACGTGATCGAGATCGGGCCGGCGCCACGGGTCGACGTGGGTCATCAGGTTGAGCACGCGGTGGCGCTGCAGCACGCGCTGACGCGCCGCCACCGCGATGTCGTGGCCCTGCTCCACGGTCAGCAGGGCATCGACTTCCAGGTGGGCATCGACCACGATCAGGTCGCCCATCTTGCGGGTGCGCACGTCGTGCACGCCGCTCACGCCCGGCGTTTCCATTAAAGTGAGGCGGATCGCCTCCACTTCCAGTTCATCGACGGCACGGTCCATCAGGTCGTGCAGCGCGTTCCAGCCGAACTCCCAGCCCATTTTCGAAATCAGGAAGCCGACGATCAGCGCGGCGATCGGGTCCAGGATGGGGTAGCCCATCAGGTTGCCGGCGATACCGATGCCCACCACCAGCGACGACGCCGCATCCGAGCGCGCATGCCAGGCATTGGCCACCAGCATGCTGGACTTGACGCGCGTGGCCACGGCCAGCATGTAGCGAAACAGCGTCTCCTTGGCCACCAGGGCCACGGCGGCCACCCACAGCGCAGCCACATGCACCTGGGGGATGGCGTCCGGCTTTTGCAGCTTGGCCACGGCCGACCACAACATGCCCACGCCCACGGCCAGCAGCAGCAGGCCCAGGACCAGCGAGGCGGCCGTCTCGAACCGCTGGTGGCCGTAGGGATGGTCCTCGTCCGCGTCCTTCTTGCTGTGGTGGCTGGCGAACAGCACCACGAAGTCCGCCACCAGGTCCGACAGCGAGTGGATACCGTCCGCCACCAGGCCCTGGGACCGGGCAAACAGGCCTACGCCCACCTGCGTGCAGCTCAGCACCAGGTTGATGGCGACACTGACCCAGGTGCTGCGGGCGGCGGCGGCCGAGCGCTCCTCCGCACTATGTTGGGATTCTTCGTGGTCGTCGTCGATCGGGTCAAAATTCATGGGTGATGCGCTTTCTGATGGTGAGGCCGGCGGGCGGTGCAGCCGCCATTTTACGACGGGACGGCGCGCCGCGTGGCCCCGGCCCTCATTCCTGCAGCAGCACCGAGGCCCCGCGCGCCAGCGCGCCCGCCACGGCCAGCGCATCCCAGTTGGTCAGGCGGATGCAGCCGTGCGACTGGGTCTTGCCGATCTTGCCCGGTTCCGGCGTGCCGTGGATGCCGTAGTGCTTCTTGCTCAGCTCTATCCACACGGCGCCCACCGGGTTGTTGGGGCCGGCCGCGATCATGGCCTTGGCCTCGTCGTGCCTGGCGTCCCAGAACAGCTTGGGGTCGTAGCGGTAGACGGGGTTGCGCACCACGGCCGTCACCTTCCACTGGCCGTAGGGCAGCGGATCGTGCTCGCTGCCGGTACTGGCCGGGAACTGGGCAAACGGCGTGCCGCTGGCGTCGAGCAGCGTGAGGGTGCCGTCGCCCCGCCCCACCATCAGGGCCGTGGCCTTGGGCAGCGGGCTGCCCGCCAGCACATTGGGCACCACCACCTGTTCACCCGCGCGGTCCAGGTGCTTGCCGGGGTTGAGCCGCTTGAGCAGCGCGGGGCTGCAATGGAAACGTTCGCCCAGCGCTTCGGCGGCGCTGGCGTAGCCCATCGCCGGCAGCCTGGCCTTGGCCGCCATGCTGGCCGGCGCGGCCGTGTAGGGTCCGGCCGCGTCCTGCGCCGTGACGGTGTAGCCGCCCAGCACGGGCGCCCGGTCCTGCGCCAGCAGCGCCCAGGTGGCCGCGTCGATGGCGCCTGTCACCTTCAGCTGGTGCAGCTTCTGGTAGCCGGCGATGGCCAGCCGCAGGTTGCGGCTGTAGACGCCATCGATCTCGCCGGACGAGAAATGGGCGCGGTCCAGCAGCACCTGGGCCCGCAGCACGTTGGCGCCCCGGGTGCGGGGGCCGACCGTGGCGGTGGCGGGCAGCTGGTTGATGGCGGCCGGGTCGAGCGCCGCCGCGCCGGACGGGCGCGCCGGCGCAACGGCGGCCGGCGGCATGGCCCTGCCGGGCGCCGCGGCGGGCACGGCGCCTCTGGCCGGTACGATGGGTGGGGCCGGCCTGTCGGGCGCGGCCTGGACGCGGCAGGACAGCAGGACGCACGCCGCCAGCGGCAGCAAAAGACTAGGTGTTCTCAAGCGGACTTCTTCTCGGTAGCGGGGCGCGGGCCGGCGCCCGCTTATTTTCGTGAGGCAAGATTATGACACCGGTCGCCGCAACGGCGCCAGCGCGCGCCGGCAATCGTGCGCGCCCCCCCGTCCTGCCCCCGCGC
>NZ_JBYSZG010000049.1:0-42677 GCF_058786935.1 Rugamonas sp. FW305-51 | reverse complement strand
GCGAAACATGTCGTTGCTTTGCGGTCCGGCTGGCTTTGGTCCCATTGAAACTATATGGACGCCTCCCTTTTGCAAGGTATTTTGAGCGATGCATTGACGAGGGAAGTCGCAGTTCTATATCCGGCCTGGTGTGCGGCATTGCCGCTGGCCCCGATGAAATTCGCTGACCCACTCCTCATTCCTCTGACGGGCTTCAAGCCCTGGTTTCAATTCAGGTTTAGTGGATCCCGGTCTGACCTGTCTGTCATCGCTGTTCATACCTAACGCAACCGTTGGCGTGCCATCCTTTCGTAAGTTAGGTTGATCGTCACGTCGGCGCCGCCATGCATGGCCGCACGCTGACATGCTCCTTGTCATAGGCCCGCTCGTGGGCCAACACCGCCCAGATCGTGCGCGCCATCTTGTTGGCCAGTGCCACCGTCACCACGTTCGGCGGCCGGCGCTGGCCCATCTCTTGCAGCCACGGGGTCGGCGCCTTGGCGTGCATCTGCACCGCCCTGGCGCCATGGATCAACAGCGTGCGCAGATAGGTGTCGCCGCGCTTGCTGATGCCCAGCAGCCTGATCTTTCCTCCCGTCCCGGTCTGGGCCGGCACCAAGCCGATCCAGGCCGCGAACTCGCGCCCAGACCGGAATGCCTTGGCCTGTCCCATCGTCGCCACCGCCGCCGTCGCCGTCAGCAGGCCCACGCCGGGGATGGCGGCGATGGCCTGCGTGGCCCGGTCTTGCCGCAGCCACGCCAGCAGTCTCGCCTCGATCCGGGCGATGCGCTCGTCCAGCCTGCCCAGTTCCTCATACTGCTCGCGCAAGGTGTCGATCAGTGTGGCCGGCAGGCGTTCGGCCAGCCGGGCCAGCGCCGCCTTCATGCCGGCGTTGAACGCCGCCCGGCCCAGCCCGAACACCTCGCCATACTCGGTCAGCAGGCCGCGCAATTCATTGCGCTGCGCCGTGCGATTCTTCACCAGTTGCTGGCGCACCCGGTGCATCGCCAGCACCGCCTGCTGGGCCTCCGTCTTGACCGCCACCGCCTTGATGCCCGGCTGCCGCGCCGCCATCCAGATGGCGCGGGCATCGGCGGCATCGTTCTTGTTGCCGCTGACGAAAGCCTTGACCATCTTGCCCGACATCATCTTCACTTCATGCCCCATTTCCTGCAGCCTGCGTGCCCAGTGCTGCGAGCCGCCGCACGCCTCCATCCCCACCACGCACGGCGCCCGGTTCGCGAACCACGGCAGGAACTGCGCGCGTTTTAGTTGCTTGCTGGTCACTTCGCCGGTATCCATGTCCACTGCGTACAGCTGAAACACGCTCTTGGCCGTATCTACCCCGACCACTGGTTTGGTAGTAGCATTCATGATGTGGATCCTCCGCTATGCCTCGAAAGTTACGCGCTTTCACTCTAGGGCACTTTGATGCCGTTGGCGCGTGGGGATCCACCTCACTGCCTCGCTCACTCCCGCTCATCCTTGCCCTATCAAACTTTCCGCGTCAGGTGGGAGGCGTCCATTTCATTCCTCTGGAATTTGCAAGGAATTGCTTCTATTTTAACGAAACCTTGCAAATTTCAGCAGCGTTTTTTGGACGTTTCGCCTTTAGAATCAGGCTCCGTTCAATTGTTCAGGTCCGACTACCTCCCTGGAGTCGAAAGCGTTGAGTGGAAAGATTCAAATCATTGACACTTCAAAACTGGCAAATCTATGTGCCATTTGCGATAACTTGGCAACAGGGCACGTTTCGATATACCCGAAGAACATGGGCATGATGCCAGGTTGGATTTCTAGCAGAGGTGGCACGGAAATACATCCTTTGACGCAAGAGCTTATGGATGCAGTTGTCGGAACGGCAAGTAAGTAAGGGGGAATTATGGAAGTTCTACGATCAGGTTTGGAAAAGTCGCTAAGGCAATTTGCAGAGGAGATCTCAGCATCGGAGCCTGGGTTAATGTGGAGTGTTGGCAGTAGTGAGAACGAAGAGTTTCTGCTCAGGGCGTACCTTTCGTTTTTAAAAGACAAGAATGGCGATGAAGTCGCTATTACCGTTGATGTCAGAAATAATCAAGTAGGGTTGTTGGTCGATGTTGATATTTGTAATTATAACAATTCGATTATTGCTAGTACTTCGAGCACTATAGGCATCGCAGCTACAGAGAAGGACGCGGCTCTGGTGTGCGGACACTGGTTGCAGAGCTTCGAGAAATTTCTATATGAGAATTTGTCAAATATTAGAGATGCGCTCTCGGGGATGAATTAGCGCAACGGGGTTTGGTTTGGCATTCGCGTGCCAGGCCCTTCCTTAGCCGCCGGGGTGGAAGTTGATACGCACGCGCTGGCAGCGGCGACTCTGCCCGAACCCACGCTGGCCGGCCCGCAGCCACCGGCCCCCGCCGGCCGATACGCCGGTCACCGGGGTCAAGTCTGACATTCGGACACGACCTCGGCTAATAACGGTCACCGGGGTCAAGTCTGACATTCGGACACGACCTCGGCTGCGCGCGACAGCGCGACAGGGTCTGGTCTGACAATCGGACACGGCCTCGGCTGTAGTGACTGAACGACCCGATCAGTCGCTGCGCGATCCCGCCAGCCGCACGCGGATAGCAAGGGCCACGCTTGGTTCGTTCGCGGGTTACGGTGCGCGCGGTGCGCCGCACCGCTTGCCGCCGCGCTGCGCCGGCAGTCGGATCAACACCATCAAAGGCACAGCCTCTCCGGGGGAAATCGGCGCTGCGCGCCGATGTTCACATAACGCCGCATTCTGTCAAATCGCCCCGTTCACTGCGCTGCGCTGCGTTCCTTGGGGCGATCGCTCCGCTGCGCTGCGCGCCCTGGCGGGTTGACAGAACGGGCGTTATGTCTGGCGCCCCTGCGCGACTGCCAAGCCGGCATGTGCGCCTTGGGGCGCATGGTGCGGCCGGGGCCACGGCGCGCGCCCCTGCGGTGCGTGCGGCCGCGCTGCGCCGGCAGTCAGGGCGAAAGCGCAGGCCAGTCAGGGCTACGGGGCGCGCTGCGGCGCCCGCGCCTCCGCTTGCCGCCGTAGAGCCATGCGCTGTCGCGCATGTCGTTCCACAGGCGCATTGCTGCGCAACGCGAAACCCCTGCTACACCTTCGCCGTTAGTCAGAACGAACGCAACTCCAACCTCGAGTCTGCATGCGGTGCACGGCGAACCCTTGCAGGGCGCGTATGCGCTCGCGCGCATACCGTTCCGCAGGCGCACGGCATGCCGTGCGAAATCCTTGCTACACCCCGCCTTACACCGCATACCTGAGTGTGTTCTGTTTTCGGCCGTCCAGGCCAAGCCCCTGCGGGCGCTGCGTGGCCTGGACGGAATTGGCGTCACTGGTCAAGCGGTTTATTGTTTATATCGTTTATAAAATAAAAAACAGTCTCCCCAACCCGCTGCTGTTCGCGCGGGTTCGGTGGGAGGTCAGATTGTGAGCAGCTAAGAAGGAGCCTAATTCTTCCTCTTAGCTGCTTTCGGCTTGGCCGGCGGATCGTCGGGGGTGACGAATCCGATGGGGCGCTTGGATGGCGGCGCTGGTGGCGCCATCAGCTCGCGCAGCGTGTCGATGATCTGCCTGAGCTGGACGCGGGTGTTGTGCTCGAAAGTCTCCTGCTTGAGCGATATCAGGTCGGTCTTGTTTTCCAGTTCGTCCAGGCGCGACGCCAATTCCTTGTTCGACACCACCAGCTCGCGCAGTTGCACGAAGGCGCGCACGACATAGACCGACACCTCGAGGGCGCGCGGCGACTTGAACACGGAGGCGGCCATGATGGCGCCGTGCTCGCTGAACGCCAACGGCAGCTTGCGGCGGCCGCCCCAACTTGATGTCGCAATATGCGACTTCAACTTGGTGAACTCGTCTTCGGTGACCTCGAAGATGAGGTTCTCCGGAAAGCGCTCCACGTTGCGTCGCACCTGTTCGTTCAGCCGACGCGTCTCCACGCCATAGAACGCAGCCAGATCGTATGCCAACACGTGCGGAAGGTGACGACCGATCATCGCTAGCTCACGTTTCTACTTGTTTCAGGATATCTACGACTGGGCTGGCGAGCTGCGGACCGTCGACATCAGCAAGGGCGGCACCCGGTTCGCGATCGTCAATCGGATCGAACCGGAGGCGGACAAGCTGTTTCGGCAAATGGCGCAGGAAAACTATCTCGCTGGCCTGTCGCGCGACCGTTTCGTGGCCCGCCTGGCGCACTACTACTGCGAGCTCAACGTCATCCACCCATTCCGCGATGGCAATGGGCGCGCGCAGCGGTTGATGTTTGAGGTCATCAGCATCAACGCCGGCTTCGAGCTGCGCTGGGAGCCAATCGGACGCTGAATGGGTCAATGCCAACATCGCCGCCTACAACTGCCAGCTTGCCCCCTTGGCTGGTCTACTGGACCGCGCGCTGACGCCCATTTGACCATACGCCGTGCTTCCTTGCGGGCGCATCAACGGTCAGCCCTACCGCGTCCGCGCCGCCGTTCAGCGTCGCCCACTACCATTCACCACCGCCATTGTTTCACTCATGGTTCATTTTGTTTCAATCTGGCGTTGCGGCAATTGCATGCAACATTTGGTGAAACAAATGCAACATGAAAAAATGCATGGCTGGGATGCCGAAAATGACAATATTTCACGGCGATGCGATTCTTAAGTGATTGATTATAAAAGATGATGTCGACCGCCTCCTGATCCGCGCCGCCCCGGCTCGTCGCTTGGCATGGCGATTGCTCTAGCGACCTTAAAGCCCGGTGCAGCTATCTGCATGAAAGGGCAAAGAAAAGTCAGGAGACGACATGAGTCACTTTTCCACCGGCGCCGCCAGCGGCAAGGCGCTGCGACAGGCGTCCGCTTTGCCGGGCGCACTCCATGCGAACCACCCTGCGCCAGCCAGGCGCGCCCGTTTCGCGTCCTATTTCCTCGCTGCCAGGCCCCGCTTGCCCGCCCCGCGCATCGCCAGGCTGAACGACATGCCGGCCGCCTGCGCCGGCCCTGCCAACTGGCCCGCATCCACCTGAATCCCCATCACTGAGTTGCAAACACTTTCCCTTGATTTTCACCCATCTTCATACCGTACTGGAAACGACATGACTTTCGCAGACTTCTACCAAGAATCGATCGATGAACCGGCTAAGTTCTGGGGCCGGGAAGCGCAGGCAATCGATTGGCAAACGCCGTACACACAGGTGTTCGACTACAGCAAGGCGCCGTTTGCGCGCTGGTTTGTCGATGGACGCACCAATCTGTGCCACAACGCGGTCGATCGCTGGCTGGCCACGCAGGGCGAACGGCCGGCGCTGATCGCGATCTCGACCGAGACCCACCGCGAGACGGTCTACAGCTTCCAGCAATTGCATGCGGAAGTGTGCCGCATGGCGGCGATCCTGATCGGCCTGGGCGTGGGGCAGGGCGACCGCGTGCTGATCTACATGCCGATGATCGCCGAGGCGGCGTTTGCGATGCTGGCCTGCGCCCGCATCGGCGCGGTCCATTCGGTCGTGTTCGGCGGCTTTGCCTCCCACAGCCTGGCCACGCGCATCGACGACGCGCGTCCCAAACTGGTCATTTCCGCCGACGCCGGTTCGCGCGGCGGCAAGCCGGTGCCGTACAAGCCCCTGCTCGACGCGGCCATCGAGCTGGCCAGCTTCAAGCCGTCCAACGTGCTGCTGGTCGACCGCGGCCTGGCGCCGATGACGCTGGTGCCGGAACGCGACGTGGACTACGGCAGCCGGCGCGACAAGTACCTCGACGCCGATGTGCCCGTTACCTGGCTCGAATCGAACCAGCCGTCCTACATCCTGTACACCTCCGGCACGACCGGCAAGCCGAAAGGGGTGCAGCGCGACGTGGGCGGTTATGCGGTCGCCTTGGCCGCGTCGATGAAACACATTTTTTGCGCCAAGCCGGGTGAAACCTTCTTCTCCACCTCCGACATCGGCTGGGTGGTCGGGCATTCCTATATCGTGTACGGCCCCCTGATCGCGGGCATGGCCACCATCATGTACGAGGGCTTGCCGACTTCGCCCGACGGCGGCATCTGGTGGAGCATCGTGGAAAAATACAAGGTCAGCCGCATGTTCTCGGCGCCCACGGCGGTGCGCGTACTGAAGAAGCAGCCTGCGGAAATGATGACGAAATACGACCTGTCCACGCTCAAGGCCTTGTACCTGGCCGGCGAGCCACTCGACGAGACCACCTCGAACTGGATTTCGAACGCGCTGGGGGTGCCGATCATCGACAATTACTGGCAGACCGAGACGGGCTGGCCTATCCTGTCCATTGCCAAGGGAATTGAAGACCTGCCGACCAAGCTGGGCAGCCCCGGTCAGCCTGTGTTTGGCTACAAGGTCAAGATCCAGAACGAGGCCACCGGCGAAGATTGCGCCGCCAACGAAAAAGGCGTGGTCGTCATCGAGGGGCCGTTGCCGCCGGGCTGCCTGCAGACCGTGTACGGCGACGACCAGCGCTTCCTGTCCACCTACTGGAGCACGATCAACGGCAAGCAGGTCTACTCCACCTTCGACTGGGGCATCCGCGACGCGCAAGGCTACTACTTCATTCTCGGGCGTACCGACGATGTGATCAACGTGGCCGGCCACCGCCTGGGTACCCGGGAGATCGAAGAAAGCATTTCGTCCCATCCCAACGTGTCCGAGGTGGCCGTGGTCGGGGTCGAAGACCAGCTCAAGGGCCAGGTGGCGGTGGCGTTCGTGGTGCTCAAGCATGCCGACGCGGCCGCCGGCGCGGATGGCGGCGCGGCGCTGGCAAAGGAGATCATGGGCGTGGTCGACCAGCAGCTGGGCGCCGTCGCCCGGCCGGCGCGCGTGGTGTTCATTCACGCCTTGCCCAAAACCCGCTCCGGCAAGCTGTTGCGCCGTTCGATACAGGCCGTGTGCGAAGGGCGCGACCCGGGCGACCTGACCACCATCGAAGACCCCAGCTCACTGGCCCAGATCCAGAGCGCGTTATCTGCTGAAAAATAGGCAGGCAGGGGGAGGCGGGCAGCGCCCGCAGTCGGCCAGGGCCGCCGCGCCGCGCAAGCGGCCGGCGGGCTCGGGCGACTTTGATTTGCCCTATCCGGTCACCAGGCCGTAGGCTTGACCAGTACGGAACGCATGAGTTCCATCACTGCCTCCCGCGTATCCCATCCGTTGCCATACCGGCATCTTAAGCCGTATATGCAACAGCGCTAAAATTTATCCGATGTCTTATGTCTTATAGAAGACTGGTTGAGGTACAATAGCGGTCGTAAAGGGTTGCGGTGTTCCGCGCGCCCCTGCCATTGACCTTAACTGAAGGAGTTTTTCATGCTAGCTGCTTACCGCGACCACGTCGCCGAACGTGCTTCCCTCGGCATTCCTGCGCTGCCGCTTTCCGCAGCCCAGACCACGGAATTGGTCGAACTCCTGAAGAACCCGCCCGCCGGCGAGGAAGCCTTCCTGGTTGAACTGATCACCAACCGCGTGCCGGCCGGTGTGGATGACGCCGCCAAGGTCAAGTGCGCCTTCCTGGCCAGCGTGGCCAAGGGTACGGAAACGAGCCCGCTGATTTCGCGCGAACTGGCTACCCGCCTGCTGGGCACCATGCTGGGCGGCTTCAACATCAAGCCCCTGATCGATGTGCTGGACGACGCGGTCGTCGGCGCCGTCGCCGCCGAGGCCCTGAAGAAGACCCTGCTGATGTTCGACTACTTCCACGACGTGAAGGACCTGGCCGACAAGGGCAGCGCGCGCGCCAAGGAAGTGCTGCAATCGTGGGCCGATGCCGAATGGTTCACGTCGCGTCCGGAAGTGCCGCAAAGCCTGACCCTGACCGTGTTCAAGGTGACCGGCGAGACCAATACCGACGACCTGTCGCCCGCACCGGACGCCACCACCCGTCCCGACATTCCGCTGCACGCGCTGGCCATGCTGAAGAATGCCCGTCCCGGCATCAACCCGGATGAACCAGGCAAGATCGGCCCCATCAAGCAGATCGAAGCACTGAAAGCCAAGGGCAACCTGGTCGCCTACGTGGGCGACGTGGTCGGCACGGGCTCGTCCCGCAAGTCCGCCACCAACTCGGTGCTGTGGTTCACCGGCGAAGACATTCCTTTCATCCCGAACAAGCGTTTCGGCGGCGTGTGCCTGGGCGCCAAGATCGCTCCGATCTTCTACAACACCATGGAAGACGCGGGCGCACTGCCGATCGAACTGGACGTGTCGCAGATGGACATGGGCGACGTGGTTGAACTGCGCCCATACGAAGGCAAGGCCCTGAAAAACGGCGCCGTGATCGCCGAGTTCAAAGTCAAATCGGACGTGCTGTTCGATGAAGTGCGCGCCGGCGGCCGTATTCCGCTGATCATCGGCCGCGGCCTGACCGCCAAGGCCCGCGAAGCGCTGGGCCTGGCCCCATCGACGCTGTTCCGTCTGCCGCAGAACCCGGCCGACACCGGCCGCGGCTACTCGCTGGCCCAGAAGATGGTTGGCCGCGCCTGCGGCATGCCGGAAGGCCAGGGCATCCGTCCAGGCACCTACTGCGAACCGAAGATGACCACCGTTGGCTCGCAAGACACCACCGGCCCGATGACCCGCGACGAGCTGAAGGACCTGGCTTGCCTGGGCTTCTCGGCCGACCTGGTGATGCAGTCGTTCTGCCACACGGCAGCCTATCCGAAGATCGTCGACGTCAAGACCCACCGCGAACTGCCGGCCTTCATCGAAAACCGTGGCGGCGTGGCCCTGCGTCCGGGCGACGGCGTGATCCACTCGTGGCTGAACCGCCTGCTGTTGCCCGACACCGTGGGCACCGGCGGCGACTCGCACACCCGTTTCCCGATCGGCATTTCCTTCCCGGCCGGTTCCGGCCTGGTGGCCTTTGCCGCCGCCACCGGCGTGATGCCGCTCGACATGCCTGAATCGGTGCTGGTGCGCTTCAAGGGCACCATGCAGCCAGGCGTGACCCTGCGTGACCTGGTCAACGCGATCCCCCTGTACGCGATCCGCCAGGGCATGCTGACCGTGGACAAGAAGGGCAAGAAGAACATCTTCTCCGGCCGTATCCTGGAAATCGAAGGCTTGCCCAAGCTGAAGGTCGAGCAGGCGTTCGAGCTGTCCGACGCTTCGGCCGAGCGCTCCGCCGCTGGCTGCACGGTGCATCTGGACAAGGAACCTATCATCGAGTACATGACGTCCAACATCACCCTGATGAAGTGGATGATCGCTACCGGTTACCAGGACAAGCGTACGCTGGAGCGCCGCATCCAGGCCATGGAAGCCTGGCTGGCCAAGCCTGAGCTGCTGTCGCCGGACGCGGACGCCGAATACGCCGCCGTCATCGAAATCGACCTGGCCGACATTCACGAGCCTATCGTTGCTTGCCCGAACGACCCGGACGACGTGAAGACCCTGGCCGAAGTGGCCGGCAACAAGATCGACGACGTGTTCGTTGGTTCCTGCATGACCAACATCGGCCACTTCCGTGCCGCCTCCAAGGTGCTCGAAGGTAAGACCGACATCCCGGTGCGTCTGTGGATCGCGCCGCCGACCAAGATGGACCAGCAAGTGCTGACCTCCGAAGGTCACTACGGCACCCTGGGCCGCACCGGCGCGCGCATGGAAATGCCGGGCTGCTCGCTGTGCATGGGTAACCAGGCACAGATCCGCAAGGGCGCCACCGTGATGTCGACTTCGACCCGTAACTTCCCCAACCGTCTGGGCCTGGAAACGAACGTCTATCTGGGTTCTGCCGAGCTGGCCGCCGTGTGCTCGGCCCTGGGCCGCATCCCGACCAAGGAAGAGTACATGTCGCACATCGGCGTGATCGACCAGAACGCCGGCGACATCTACCGTTACATGAACTTCGACCAGATCGAAGAATTCCGTACGGTGGCCGACAAGGTCCAAGTGGGCGCGTAATTTGCGTGAGCAGGCAAGGGCGGCCGTTTTGCCCTTGCCTGGCGACGTGTGCCACGACACGCATGGTTTGCTGCTTGTACGGCAAACCGGAGCAGGAAAAATCGCCGCTTAGCCGGCGATTTTTCGTTTCTGCTCCGCTTATCGTTCTGCGGTCGTTCTTCTATCGTCCGCTATCGTCCATCCCGCGCGCTCAGGCCGCGAAACCGCCGTCGATGAGCAGGTCCGCACCCGTAACGAAGCCCGCCTCGGGGCCGGCCAGGTAGGCCACCATGGCGGCGATTTCATCGGGGTGGCCGTGCCGCGGCAGCGCCATCAGGCCATGCAGCGCGACGGCGAAATCGCCCTGGGCCGGGTTCATGTCGGTATCGACCGGGCCGGGCGACACATTGTTGACGGTGATGTTACGGCCGCCCAGGTCGCGCGCCAGGCCCTTCACCAGCCCGGTCAGCGCCGCCTTGCTCATGGCATATACCGCGCCGCCGGCGAACGGCATGCGCTGGGCGTTGGTACTGCCGATGTTGATGATGCGCCCGCCCTGGTGCATATGGGCGGCGGCGGCCTTGGCCGCCACGAAGACGGCGCGTACGTTGATGGCGATGGTCTCGTCGAAATCGGCCAGCGGGAACTGTTCCAGCGGGCCCATGCGCAACACGCCGGCGCTGTTGACCAGGATGTCCAGCCGTCCGTAGCGCTCGGCCACGCTGTCGATGGCCTTGGTCAGCGCGGCCGGATCGGCGGCGTCGGCCCGTATGGCCAGGGCCGTGCCGCCGGCAGCTTCGATTTCCGCGACCAGCGCTTCGGCGGCGGCGGCCGACGCCGCGTAACCGATGGCGACCGTGGCGCCTTCACGGGCCAGGCGGCGGGCGGACGCGGCGCCGATGCCGCGCGAACCGCCGTTGATGAAAGCAACTTTACCGTTGAGATGGGTGCTCATGATGATTTCCTTTCGGGAAGAGTGGAGGAGTGAGTAAAGTATGGCCGTCCCCAGCTGATCCCGGTAGACGGTAATTGGCGTCTACAGTTTCAACCAATGGTATAAAATCGCCCCATGTTGACCGAACTGAGCAGCTATCTGGACGCGTTTGTCGTCTCTGCCGACGAGGGCAGTTTTTCCGCGGCCGCGCGCCGCCTGGGGCAGACGCCGGCCGCCATCAGCAAGCGCGTGGGCCAGCTGGAAGGCCGGCTTGGGGTGCGCCTGTTCCAGCGCAGTACCCGCAGCCTGGCGCTGACCACGGACGGCGAACGCCTGTATGCCCAGGTACGGCTGCCGTGGGGCGAGATCGGCGACGCCCTGGCCGCATTGCGCCAGGGCGCGGGCAAGCCGGCCGGCACGCTGAAAGTGTCGATGGCGCACACGGTGGGCCGCCAATATGTGCTGCCTTTGTTGGCAGGCTTCATGACCAGCTATCCTGACGTGGTGCTGGACCTGCGCTTCGACAATCGCCAGGTGGACCTGGTGGCGGAAGGGTTCGACGTCGGCATAGGCGGTGGCATCGAATTGACGGAGGGGCTGGTCGCGCGCGAGCTGGCGCGGGTACGCATCGTATTGGTGGCCTCGCCCGGCTATCTGCAGCGGCATGCCGCGCCGGCCGATCCGGCCGGGCTGGCCAGGCATGCCGGCTTGCTGCGCCGCTCGTTGGCCAGCGGCCGGCTGACGCCCTGGACGCTGCGCAGCGACGCCGGCCAGGAAATGGTCGCCACCGTGCGGCAGGTCGCCGTGCTGGACGATCCGGAAGCGATGGCGCGCGCGGCCGCCTGCGGCATGGGTATCGCGATGCTGCCGCTGCCGCATGCGCTGCCGTTGCTCGAAGCCGGAGAGCTGGTGCGCGTGTTACCCGACTGGTATGCGGAGGCGCTGCCGCTGGCCATTTACTATTCCAGCCGCAAGCTGGTGCCGGCCAAGGTGCGCGTGTTCGTCGAGCATGTGCTGGCCCAGTTCCGCGCGAGTGGCCACGCGGCCCGATTCAGTCAGTCTTGAAACGTTGGCGTGCAGCCCCGCCAAGCCGGTGGCATGCGATCCTGATCAGGTGCGGCCGATGGCGGCCACGCAATGTCGGCGTCGCGGCCGGCGGACGAGGTGCCGAGCGCCGCAATCCGGCGGTCGGTGCTAGGCTGTCGACCATGCAGTCGCGCTGCGGGACCGGCGGGTTTCGGCGCGGCGGGCGGCCACCGAAGGGGGCAATCATGAACCATGCACAATTGGAAGCCACGGCGCAAGCGATGTGCGCCGACGGCAAGGGCTTGCTGGCAATGGATGAAAGCGAGCCGACATGCAATAAGCGCTTTGCCGCGCTTGGCATTGCCCAGAGCGGGGAGATGCGGCGTGCTTACCGTGATCTGCTGGCGAACGCGCCGGAACTTAACCGCAGCATCGCCGGCGCCATCCTGTGCGACGAGACGATACGCCAGCAGACCCTGGCCGGGCAGCCGTTCGCGCGCGCGCTGGCCGATGCCGGTATCGTGCCCGGCATCAAGGTCGATGCCGGTACGGTCGAGCTGGCCGGGCACCCCGGTGAAAAAATCACGCAGGGGCTCGATGGCTTGCGCGAGCGGCTGGCCGGCTATGTGGACCTTGGGGCCCGCTTCGCCAAGTGGCGCGCCGTCATCGCCATCGATGCCGTCTTGCCGGGGCAAGCCTGCATCGCGGCCAATGCCCATGCCCTGGCGCGCTATGCGGCGCTGTGCCAGGAGGCGGGCCTGGTGCCCATCGTGGAACCGGAAGTCCTGATGGACGGCGCGCATACGCTGGCGCGCTGCGCCGAGGTGACCGGACAGGTGCTGCTTGCCGTCTTCGCGCAGTTGCGGGAGCAGGGCGTGCTGCTGGAAGGGGTGGTGCTCAAGCCGAACATGGTGTTGCCGGGCCTGGCCTGCGCGCAACAGGAAAGCGCGGCCGTCATCGCCGAAGCCACCGTCGCTTGCCTGCGGCGCGCGGTGCCGGCCGCGGTGCCGGCGATCGCCTTCCTGTCCGGTGGCCAGTCGCCCGAGCTGGCCTCGCAGCGGCTGGCGGCCATGCATGCGGGAGACGGGCCGCCGTTGCCGTGGGCGCTGACGTTTTCGTTCGCGCGTGCGATCCAGCAGCCGGCGCTGGCCCTGTGGGCCGGGCAGGCGGCCAACGTGGCGCAGGCCCAGCGCGCGCTGGTGCACCGCGCCGGCTGTAACCGCGCCGCACGGCTAGGGCAGTACAACGCAGCCATGGAAGGCACCGGGATGGTGTGGTGACCCGGCGCCAACGGTGAGGCGGACGCGTTACCAGCCGAGGTAGTAGTCGGCCGGCAGCCAGCTGGGACGGGACAGGCCGAAGTACGACTCCAGCATTTTTTCCGCCTCGCAGAACGCGCCTTCGACCCAGCCCTGCTGGTCGGAATAGGCTTCGCCGCAGATGTGGATGTTCTCGCTCTGCACCGGCTTGCGCATGTAGGGCATCACGTCCTGCACCTTGTAGCCGGCCTTCCAGGCGTGGTAGCCGGCGCCGAACGGATCGTCGCCCCAGTCCTTGAACCAGGTTACGTAGGGCAGGGGCACGCCCACGCCGTGCAGTTCGCGCAGCTCCTTGACCACTTCCCTGACCATCATGTCGCTGGCCGCCACGTCGTTCAGCGCTTCCACTTCGCGCAGCGACGCCAGCCTGGTGGCGCGGGCGCGGAACTTGACCGGGTCGTCGGCCAGGGCCTTCCAGAACGATTCCGTCTCCATGTCGCCATAGCTGCCAAGCAGCATCGAGTGGTCGGTGAGCTTGGCGGTGCCGAAGTAATAGCACTGGCGCATGGGCAGGTCGGTGATGGAGTGGCCGGCGTAGATGCCCAGTTCATTCCACCATGGCGTATCGAAGCCCATCAGGATCTTGAACGCCGGCTCCATGATGACGGAGCGGATATTGTTGTTCAACACCGTGTTCTGGTTCACGTCGAAGAAGAAGTTATCCTGGTCCAGCAGTTCCAGCGAGCGGCGCGGCATGGCCAGCACCAGGCTGTTGGCATACACCCGCCATTGCAGGTTCGAGCGCAGGTTGAGGAACACCAGCTCGTAGCGGTGAGTGGCCGTGTGGGGATGGACCTTGTTAAACGTCAGCAGCTTGTTCTCCGACCAGATGCAGGCGCCTTCGGCGCGCATGTATTCGTTGGCCATGGCGTAGACGGTGCTGTCAAAGCCTTCGGCGATGGTCTTGTAGGTGGCGCCGGCCGAGAAGTCGCCTATCATGTAGGGAAACGCCTCGGCCGCGTTCCAGTTGATGGTGTTGGAATAGTAGCCGCCGCCGGTCGAGAGGAAGGTGTAGCCTTCCTGCGATACCTGGTCCTTGAGCAGGTTCCAGAAACCGATGTCGTTGACCAGCCGCTTGTCGTAGGGCGAGCCTTCGAAATGGTAGGTCAGGTAGGGCTTGATCTGGTCCCACTGGCGCAGCGTCAGTTCGATGGTATAGGTGTATTCGTCGACCTTGTTGACGTATTCGCCGAAGTTTTCGTTGAACCATGGGTCGGCCGTCAGCACGTCGTAGATCACCTTGCTGAACAACTGGTCGGCGCTGAAGCCCACGTCGTCGTCGTCCAGGTAGTAGCGGGTGAGCAGTTTTTCGCCTTTGGCCTGCGCCTCCGTCCAGGCGTTCTGCTTGCAGCGCTCCTTGCGCAGATACATGTACAGATCGGCCGGATCGCCCATCGGAAACTCCACCGCTTCCATCTGGTCGGCAAACACTTGTTCGATCAGGGTGGTGACGATCTTCTGCGAGGTCAGGTAGCGCATGCCGCCCAGTTCCCCCTGTACCGTCGGCATGCCGGGCAGCCGCACCGATTCCAGCCGGCCCGCGATGCGGGTGTTCATGTCGAATATCTGCACCTGGCTGCCCGTGCTGGCGCCCGCCGTGGTCAGGCGGTATGCCGTGTAGACGCCCGAGATGCCGGCGCCGACGATGGCCACGTCGAGCATCAAACCGTCCTGCATGCCGGTGTTCAGTGTCGTGTTCTTATCTACCATCATGGTCTCCTGTTGTATGTGAAGGTGTTACATGGCTTTGAAGTAGCGCTGCCCCGTCTGGAAGTGCGAGATGTCGTACGTGCTCTTGCCGTCGAGCGCCATCTCGGACAGGATGCTGCCCAGCAGCGGCACGAACTTGGCGGCCCAGCCCGTCGCATACATGACGATGTTCTGGTGGTTGGGCACATAGGCGGGGGCGAAATCGATCAGCATTTCCTTGCCTGGGATATTGCTCAGTGCCACCAGGCAGGTGGACTTGTAATGGGGCGTGGGGTCCAGGCCCGTCATGTGCTTGCGCACCCATTCGGCCGTGTAGGCCAGCTCCTCGGGGTTGGGGATAAAGCTGGCCTGGTTGGGATCGCTCAGGGGCGTCATCACGAAGTCCGGCGCCACGCGGATGTAGCCGGGGTGGTCCCAGTCCACTTCCGGAAAACCGTAGAACTGGTTGCCGCTGTCGCCTTCCGGTTCCTGGAACACGAACCAGGTAGGGTACTGGATGGCCGGATCGGTCTTGCGGTAGTAGGCCGACGCCAGGTTCCAGTAGGTGGCCTCGATGCGGAAGTTGAGCAGGTTGATGACGTCGTTGATGTACGGTCCCGGCACGATCACCAGCTTCTTGCCGACGTAGGTGCCGCCCGGGGTGGTGACCATGAACAGCTGGTCCGATTGCTCGATGCCGATCACGGGCGCCTGGTCCACCATCGTCACGTGGGGGCTGACGAGGTTGCAGTCGTACAGCGTGCGCTGGGTGGCGCGCAGATCGATGCTGGCGCCGTCGGCCTGGAACAGGCCCCGGTAATTGCGGGGCAGGTCCTTGAAGTGGTAGCGCGTCTCGATCTCGTCCACCGTCAGCGCCGTGTAGGGCACGTCCTGGGCCTGCATGGCCAGCTCGGCGGCGGCGATATTGCCCTCGGTCGACTGCACGGCCGGGTCGCCGAACCACAGGGTGCCGACCGTGGTCAGCAGCGGCTCTTCCGTGTGGGTCTGCAGTTCGGCCCAGTACGGCAGCGCATCCTCGGCCATCTTGACCATGTATTCGTCGGGATAGGGGATACGGAACTGGCGCGATACGCCGGCCGAACTGCCTTGCTGGTTGATGAAGGTGAATTGTTCCAGCACCAGGGTCGTGGCGCCGCGCTTGCTGTTGTAATACGCGGTAGCGAGCCCCATCGGACCGCCGCCGATAACGATCACGTCATAGGTTTCCTGAAAATGGGCGGCGGGCTTATTCTCTATATCGACAGGCATGAGACATCCTTTCCAATAGTAACTAATGGAGGCGAGATAATATGAAGGGAGAAATCAGGCTGGGCGGCGCAGGCCGCTGGCCATGAATATTAGTATTACACCAATTGGCAGAAAATAATGTTCATGTTGGCGCCCGCCAACGGTAATGTGTAATATTAAAATATTAACTTGACGGCTGCGGTGACTAGCTGGTTGCTTGTTCTGATTTTGAATGGATTAGGTAATGAAATCAGGTAGTTACTATTAATATGGCGGTGAGTTTTTCTGTCCGGATTAGCCTGGTGCGGCTGGGGCTGGACAGGACTTATTCAATCCTTTAATACGTCTTTGAGGCCCTGGGCGAGGAATTCAACCAGCGCCGCGATACGTGGCGCCAGCGCGCCCTGTTTGTAGAAAACGGCCCAGACGGGCTGGCTCCATGGCAGCGTCGCCGATGGCAGGACGGGCTGCAGCCGGCCGCTGGCGACATCGTCATGCGTGAGAAACTCGGCCAGGCAGGCAATGCCGGCGCCGCCCAATGCCAGGTGCCGCAAGGTTTCACCGCTGGAGGCGGCAACGGCGGGCTGCACGGCCAGGCCGTCGCCTTCCGGCTGGGCCAGCGGCCAGATGTTGAGCGACGCGGGCGCCGTAAAGCCCAGCAGCCTATGGCCGGCCAGTTGCTCCGCGTCTGCCGGCGTGCCGTGGCGCGCCAGATAGTCCGGTGACGCCAGCAGCCGCAGGCGGCTCGTGCCCAGGCGCCGCGCGTTCAGGGTGGAGTCGGCCAGCGGCCCGATACGGATGGCCAGGTCGATACGCGCTTCGATCAGGTCGACGATCGTTTCACCGCTGACCAGCTCCAGCCTGACCAGAGGATAGGCATCCATGAACGCCGCCATCAAGGGGGCCAGCAGGTGGATCAGGGCCGGCGTCGCTGCACTGACCCGCACCAGGCCGGAGGGCTGGGACTGGCGGGCGTGCATTTGTTCTTCCGTTTGCTGAAGGTCGGACAGTATTCTTCGCGCCCGCGCCAGCAGCCATATGCCTTCTTCGGTCAGGTCCAGCCGGCGCGTCGTCCGCGTGATCAGGGTCGCGCCCAGCTGCGCTTCGAGACGCGAAATGGCGCGGCTGATGCCAGACGGTGTTTGCCCGAGCTGGTCGGCCGCGGCGGAGAAAGAACCGCTATCTATGACGGAGACCAAGGCAATCAAGCCTTCAAGATTCAACATTCGTGATCCTTAGTCAAAAATGTATTGTAGCCGCGATACTTTTTCTTTGACAGTGCCCGGTCCACACTGCGAGGCATCTTTTACCCACCGCAAAGGAACACCATGCCACTCGCACTCTGGGCGTTGACACTCAGCGCTTTCGCTATCGGTACGACGGAATTCGTCATCGTCGGCCTCATCCCCACCATCGCCGCCAGCCTGGACGTGTCGGTGCCGTCGGCCGGGCTGCTGGTCAGCCTGTATGCGCTGGGCGTGGCCATCGGCGCGCCCGTACTCACGGCGCTGACCGGCCGCATGCACCGCAAGCACCTGCTGCTGGCCTTGATGGCGTTGTTCACGGCCGGCAATCTGCTCGCCTGGCTGGCGCCGGGCTATGCAGCGCTGATGGTGGCGCGGGTGTTGACGGGCCTGGCGCACGGCGTGTTCTTCTCGATCGGTTCCACCATCGCGACCAGCCTGGTGCCCAAGGACAAGGCCGCCAGCGCCATCGCCCTGATGTTCACCGGGCTGACGGTGGCCCTGGTCACGGGCGTACCGCTTGGCACCTTCATCGGCCAGACCCTGGGCTGGCAGACGACGTTCCTGGCGGTGTCGCTGCTGGGCGTGATTGCCTTTCTCGGCAGCCTGATACTGGTGCCGGACAATATCGCCGCCAGCAAGCCGGCATCGTTGCTCACCCAGCTGGCTGTGTTGAAAAAACCACGCCTGCTGCTGGTGTATGGCATGACCACGCTCGGCTATGGCGGCTCCTTCATCGCCTTCACCTACCTTGCGCCCATCTTGCAGGAGGTCTCAGGCTTCTCGGCGGGCAGCGTCAGCCTGGTGATGCTGGTGTATGGCGTGTCCGTCGCATTCGGCAATATCTGGGGCGGCAAGCTGGCCGACCGCAAAGGTCCGATCCGGGCGCTGCAAATCGTGTTCGCCTTGCTGGCGCTGGTGTTGTTCGTGCTGACCTTCACAGCCGCCCATGCGTGGCTGGCGCTGGCGACGGTGTTGGTGTGGGGCGCCGTCGCGTTCGGCAATGTACCCGGCCTGCAGGTGTATGTCGTGCAGCGCGCCGAGCGCGACGCGCCGCAGGCCGTCGATGTCGCGTCGGGCTTGAATATCGCCGCGTTCAATGTCGGCATTGCCGGTGGCGCGTGGGCCGGCGGCCTGATCGTTGTGCATTTGGGACTGATGGCGACGCCGTGGATAGGCGCCATCGTCGTGCTCGGCGCGCTGGGCCTGACGGCGCTGGCCGGCCGGCTGGATCGGGCGGAGGGCGTGGCCGCGGCGATGCCATCGCGCCGGGCCGTCATGGGGCATTAATGTCATCGATATCGATTCGGATATCGAACTCGAATAATAAGTAATTGGAAAGGTATCGTTGAAGCAACTAGTATCAAGCTCGGCATCTGAACCGCATGCGGCGATACCAGTCCTGCGCAACATCCGCCTATTTCAAAAACAACGAGGAGACAACATGAAGCAACGCATCCTGACCTTGCTGCCGCTGGCAATCGCCATGACCCTGGCCGGCAACGCCGCCCGGGCCGACGCCGGCCATGACGAAGAAGGCTTCCACGGCTACCTGCGCGCGGGCGTGGGCAGCAGCCACGGTCCGCAAAATTGCTACGGCCTGGGTGGCAACACGATGAAGTACCGCCTCGGCAACGAGTGCGACGCCTATTTCGAAGGCGGCTACACCAAGGAATTCGCCAAGACGCCGGACGGCGTAAGCTTCGTCGGCACGCTGTGGGCCAACGAGTGGAACTCCGGCTCCGAATTCGGCGACGCCAAGCTGGGCCTGGCCAAGGCCTATGTGGAAGCGAAGGGGCTGGACTTCCTCAACGGCGGCGTGGCCTGGATCGGCAAGCGCTACTACTACCGTCCCGACATCCACATGCTGGACCTGCAGTTCATTAACCTGAACGGCACCGGCGGCGGTATCGACGGCGTCAAGGCCGGTCCCGGCAAATTCAGCTACGCCATCTTCAAGGACAACGACAGCAACACCATCGATCCGCAAACGGGCCTGGTGACCAACAACAAGTCGGCGCTGCGCCAGAACCTGATCTACGAAGGCTTGCCCGTCAACCCGGGCGGCACGATCGACATCGCCACCTCCATCATCACGGCGCAGGGCAAGGACAAGCACAATGGCTGGCAGCTGACTGTGCTGCACAAGCAGGACAAGGTGCTGGGCGGCGGCAATACCTTCGGCGTGCAGTACGGCGTGGGTCCGGGCACGGGTATCGGCGTGGGCAACGACCGCATCGGCGCTTCCGGCAGCACGACGCTGGGCACGGATGTGACGCGGGCCCGTATCTTCAACGACCTGGTGATGCAGCCGACGCCGGAATTCAGCATGGAGTTCGTGGTGCTGGGCCAGCGCGACAAGTCCGACGCCGGCGGTTCGAGCACCTGGACCACGCTGGGCGCGCGCCCCGTGTACGCGCTGAACGAGCACTTCAAGCTGCAGCTGGAGCTGGGCACGCACCGCGTGACGCAGCCCAACGGCGGCGATACGCTGCGCCTGAACACGATCACCTTCGCACCGACCATCACGGCCGGCAAGGGCTACTGGTCGCGTCCTGAGCTGCGTGCCTTCGTCACCTACGGCAAGTGGAACGACCCGGCGACCGCTGCGCTCAACGCCAGCAACAACGCCGGTCCGGCCTTCGGCACGGCCACCAACGGCACCTCCGTCGGCCTGCAGGTCGAGGCCTGGTTCTAAGGCAGGGCAGGGCGCCGGCGCGGTAGGCCGGCGCCAGTACAGTTCCGGAATGGACGAGTTCATTCCGGGCTGTGCCATCAAACTGTGCAGGTGCTCGGGAAGCATTGCTGCATCGCCTGGCACCATTGTCTTGCTTCATCCGTCCTGCTTCATCCCCTAGTGGCTTGCCCATGTCTCCCACCATCCTTCCCAGCATTACCCGCGCCCCGTTCGGCCAGCTGCCCGACGGACGTAGCGCGCACCTATACACATTGGACAACGGCTGCGGCCTGACCGTCTGCATCAGCGATTTTGGCGGCATCGTCACCGCCATCCATGCGCCGGACCGTGACGGCGTGCGCGCCAACGTCACGCTCGGGCATGCCGCCATCGAACCGTATTGGGACAACAGCGACTACTTCGGCGCGCTGATCGGGCGCCACGCCAACCGCATCGCCCACGGCCGCTACCGGCTTGACGGCCAGCTGGTACAGCTTGACGTCAACGACGGCGCCCATCACCTGCACGGCGGGCGCGCCGGGCTGCATACGGCGCTGTGGCAGGCCGCTCCCAGTGCCAAGGCCACCGCGGCCAGGCTATCGCTGACGCACCTGAGTCCCGATGGCGACCAGGGCTACCCCGGCAACCTGGCGCTGACCGTGCTGTACGAACTCAATCGCGCCAACGAACTGCTGATCCACTTTCGCGCGACGAGCGACCGCGCCACACCGGTCAGCCTGACCAGCCACGCCTATTTCAACCTGGCGGGGCAGGGCGATATCCTCGACCATCGCCTGACCATCGCCGCCGACCATTACACGCCGGTGGATGGGGGCCTGATCCCCACCGGCGCCATCTGCCCCGTCGAAGACTCGCCGTTCGATTTTCGCGCCCCGCGCGCGGTCGGCCGGCACATCGGCGCGGACCATCCGCAACTGGCGCTGGGCAAGGGCTATGACCACAATTTCGTCCTGCGCCCGCGCGAGCGCGCCGGCCCCACGCTGGCGGCGCGGCTGCACGATCCGGGCTCGGGCCGGGCGCTGGACGTGTCGTGCCAGGCGCCTGGCCTGCAGTTCTACAGCGGGAACTTCCTCACCGGCGGCGCGGGGCAACACGCCTGGCGCGGCGGCTTGTGCCTGGAGCCGCAACAGTTCCCCGACAACCCCAACCAGCCGGCCTTTCCCAGCGCGCTATTGCAGCCGGGGCAGGTCCATCGCAGTGCCATCGCTTACCGGTTCTTTGTCTTGGACTGATATCCGTTTCGATATCGAAATCGACAAATAAGTGATTTGATTGTGATGGCTGGCCGCTCTAACATCGGTTCATCGCTGCGCGGACTGGCACAGGTTCCGCGCGCTCAACCAGGAGGAATGCATGTCCGCGACAAAGAAAACCAAGCTGCGCTCGGCCGAGTGGTTCGGCACCCAGGATAAGAATGGCTTCATGTACCGCAGCTGGATGAAGAACCAGGGCATACCCGACCACGAATTCCAGGGCAAGCCCATCATCGGCATCTGCAATACGTGGTCCGAGCTCACGCCGTGCAACGCCCACTTCCGCCAGCTGGCCGAATACGTCAAGCGCGGCATCCTGGAGGCGGGCGGCTTCCCCGTCGAATTCCCCGTGTTTTCGAACGGCGAATCGAACCTGCGCCCGACCGCCATGCTGACCCGTAACCTGGCCAGCATGGACGTGGAAGAATCGATACGGGGCAATCCGATGGACGCGGTGGTGCTGCTGGTGGGCTGCGACAAGACCACCCCGGCCCTGCTGATGGGCGCGGCCAGCGTGGACTTGCCGACCATCGTCGTCAGCGGCGGCCCCATGTTGAACGGTAAGCTCAACGGCAAGAACATCGGTTCCGGCACGGCCGTGTGGCAGCTGCACGAGCAGGTCAAGGCCGGCACCATCACCATGCACGAATTCATGCACGCCGAATCGGGCCACTCGCGCTCGGCCGGCACCTGCAACACCATGGGCACGGCCTCCACCATGGCCTGCATGGCCGAGGCGCTGGGCACCAGCCTGCCGCACAATGCCGCCATTCCCGCCGTCGATTCGCGCCGCTACATCCTGGCGCACATGAGCGGCATCCGCATCGTCGAGATGGTGCACGAAGACCTGCGCCTGTCCAAGGTGCTGCGGCGCGAGAACTTCGAGAACGCGATCCGCGTCAACGCCGCCATCGGCGGTTCGACCAACGCCGTGATCCACCTGAAGGCCATCGCCGGCCGGATCGGGGTCGACCTGGAACTGGAAGACTGGACCCGGATCGGCCGCGGCATGCCCACCATCGTCGACCTGATGCCGTCGGGCCGCTTCCTGATGGAGGAGTTCTACTACGCGGGCGGCCTGCCCGGCGCGATCCGCCGCATGGGTGACGGCAAGCTGCTGCCCCATCCGGACGCGCTCACCGTCAACGGCAAGTCGCTGTGGGAAAACTGCAAGGACGCCCCCGTGTACGACGATGAAGTGATACGCCCGCTGGAAAAACCGCTGCTGGACGATGGCGGCATCTGCATCCTGCGCGGCAACCTGGCGCCGCGCGGCGCCGTGCTCAAGCCGTCCGCCGCCACCCCGGCGCTGATGCAGCACCGCGGCCGCGCCGTCGTGTTCGAGGACTTCGACCATTACAAGAGCCGCATCGCCGATCCTGAGCTGGAAGTGGACGCCAACTCGGTGCTGGTAATGAAGAACTGCGGCCCGAAAGGCTACCCCGGCATGGCCGAAGTGGGCAACATGGGCCTGCCGCCCAAGCTGCTGGCGCAAGGCGTGACGGACATGGTGCGCATTTCGGATGCGCGCATGAGCGGCACGGCCTACGGCACGGTGGTGCTACACGTGGCGCCGGAAGCCATGGCCGGCGGCCCGCTGGGCATCGTGCGCGACGGCGACTGGATCACGCTCGACTGCGCCGGCGGCATCCTGAACCTGGACATCAGCGACAGCGCACTGGCCGAGCGCCTGGCCGAGCGGGCCGCGCGCCAGCAGCCGGTGGCCAGGAGCGGCTACCAGCAGCTCTACATCGACCACGTGCTGCAGGCCGACGAGGGCTGCGACTTCGACTTCCTGGTCGGGCACCGCGGTTCCGAAGTACCCAAGCATTCACACTAAAACTAGCTGGAGACGCCATGTTACTGGTTCAATTCAAGAATGAAGACGAGGCGCGCCGCGTAGGCGTGCTGCAGGACGACACGATCCGCGTGATCGAGGGCTACGACAGCACCTACGCGCTGGCCCAGGCGGCGATACGCGCCCGGCGCAGCCTGGCCGCATTGGCCAGCGAAGCGGTGGGCGCCACGGAAGTCGATTACGACAGCGTGGCCAAGGCGGGCCGTCTGCTGGTGCCGCTCGACCATGCCGACGCGGCGCACTGCTACGTGACCGGCACCGGCCTGACCCACCTGGGCAGCGCCGACACGCGCGACGCCATGCACAAGAAAATCGGCGGCGCCGTCGAAAGCCTGAGCGACAGCATGAAGATGTTCCGCATGGGCGTGGAGGGCGGCAAGCCCCAGCCCGGCACGGCGGGCGTGCAGCCGGAGTGGTTTTACAAGGGCGACGGCTCCATCGTGGCGGCCAGCGGCCAGCCTTTGCAGATGCCTGAATTCGCACTCGACGGCGGCGAGGAACCGGAAATCGCCGGCCTGTACGTGATCGGCGACGACGGCCAGCCTTACCGCGTGGGCTACGCCATCGGCAACGAGTTTTCCGACCACGTGACGGAGCGGCAGAACTATCTCTACCTGGCCCACTCCAAGCTGCGCGCCTGCGGCCTGGGGCCGGCGCTGCTGGTGGGCGACCTGCCGCCCCATGTGGAAGGCAGCTCGCGCATCCTCGACGTGGAAGGGCGGGTGCGCTGGCAGAAGGCTTTTGTCAGCGGCGAGCAGAATATGTCGCACACGATCGCCAACCTGGAACACCACCACTTCAAGTATCCGCTGTTCCGTCGCGCGGGCGACGTGCATATCCATTTCTTCGGCACGGCCACTTTGAGCGTGGCGGACAACATCGTCGTCAAGGCGGGGGAGACGTTCGAGATCGAGGCGCCCCTGTTCGGGCCGACCTTGCGTAACAAGCTGGCCACGTATGCCACTGGACTGGCACAGGTGACGCCATTATGAGCATCACAGGCGAAGCACTGATAGGCGGCATGGCCGTCCAGGGCAAGGGGCAGGCATTCCAGGCCTGGAATCCCACCGAAGGCAAGAGCATGGAACCGGACTTCAACGCGGTGAACGCAGCGCAGATCGACCTGGCATGCCGCCTGGCCGAAGCGGCCTTCGACCCGTTCCGCGCCACCAGCGATGCGCAGCGCGCCACGCTGCTGGAAACCATAGGCCGGCAGATCGAGGAACTGGGCGACGCGCTGATCGAGCGCGCCTGTGCCGAGAGCGGCCTGCCGCGCGCCCGCATCGAAGGCGAGCGCACGCGCACCATCAACCAGCTCAAGCTGTTCGCGAACCTGTTGCGCGAGGGGGCCTGGAACGAGGTGGTCATCGACCGCGCGCTGCCGGAACGCAGCCCGCCGCGCCAGGACCTGCGCCGTCGCATGATAGGCCTGGGGCCGGTGGCCGTGTTCGGGGCCAGCAATTTCCCGCTGGCTTTCTCGGTGGCCGGCGGTGATACCGCATCGGCGCTGGCGGCAGGCTGCCCGGTGCTGTTGAAGGCCCATCCGGCCCATCCCGGTACGTCGGAACTGGTGGCGCGCGCCGTCGTCAAGGCGCTGGCGCAGTGCCAGATGCCGGCCGGCGCGTTCGCGCTGCTGACAGGGGCGGGCAACGAAATAGGGCAGGAACTGGTGCGTCATCCGGCCGTCAAGGCGGTCGGCTTCACGGGCTCACGCAGCGGCGGCCTGGCGCTGATGGCGCTGGCGGCGGCCCGTCCGCAGCCCATCCCCGTCTATGCGGAGATGAGCAGTATTAACCCCGTGTTCCTGCTGCCGGCCGCGCTGGCGGCCCGCTGCGGGCAGATCGCCACCGATTTCGCCGCTTCGCTGACGATGGGCGTGGGCCAGTTCTGCACCAATCCCGGGCTGCTGCTGGCGCTGGATGGCCCGGACCTGGACCGTTTCGAACTGGCGGCGGCGCTGGCCGTGGCCGAAGGACAGGCCGCTCCCATGCTCACGCCCGGCATCGCCCAGGCGTACCGCAAGGGCATGCGCCAGCTGGCCGATCATCCGCAGGTGGCAACGCTGGCGATGGCCGGGCAGCACGACGGCAAGGGCGCGCCGGCCCTGTTCCGCACCAGCGGCGCAGCCTTCCTGGCCCAGCATGCGCTGGCCGAGGAAGTGTTCGGCCCGGCCGCATTGCTGGTAGTCTGCCGCGACATGGCGCAGATGCGCCAGGTGGCCGAAAGCCTGGAAGGCCAGCTGACCGCAACCCTGCAAATGGATGCGGCCGACATGGCCGCGGCGCAGGCCCTGCTGCCGGTATTGGAGCGCAAGGCCGGCCGTATCCTGGCTAATGGCTTCCCCACCGGGGTGGAAGTGGCCGGCGCGATGGTGCATGGCGGGCCGTTCCCGGCCACCTCCGACGGGCGCAGCACATCGGTGGGCACGGCGGCGATAGCGCGCTTCCTGCGGCCGGTGGCATACCAGAACCTGGCGCAGGCATTGCTGCCGCCCGTGCTGCGGGATGATAATGAAGTCTGACGGCGTGCCGGTTAAAGACGTGACGATTAAAAATGGCGCCGCCACGCAGCGGCCGCCGCAGCACCCCCTAATTTGGAGACAGACATGAAACAATTGGCCACCTACGGCAGCCTGCGCGGCAAGCGGGTGTTCATCACCGGCGGCGGCAGCGGCATCGGCGAATCCCTGGTTGCCGCGTTCGCGGGGCAGGGCGCGCTGGTTGCCTTCGTCGACATTGCGCGCGACGCCAGCGAGGCCCTGTGCCGGCGCCTGGCGCAAGCGGGCCATCCGGCGCCGCAGTTCCGTTATTGCGACATCGCCGACATTCCGGCCCTGCAGCAGGCCATGGCCGACCTGGCCGGGCCGGCGGGCGTGAACGGTGACTTCGACATCCTTGTCAACAATGCCGCCAACGACCAGCGCCACCAGACCGGGGAAGTGACGGTCGAGTACTGGAACGAGCGCATCGCCATCAACCAGCGGCCCATGTTCTTTACCTGCCAGGCGGTGCTGGAAGGGATGAAGCGCAAGGGCGGCGGCGCCATCATCAACGTCAGCTCGATTTCGTGGCACGTCAAGGGCGCCGGCTATCCCGTGTACGCCACCGCGAAGGCGGCCGTGGTCGGCCTCACGCGCGGGCTGGCGCGCGAGTTCGGCGCCCACGGCATCCGCGTCAACACGGTCACGCCGGGCTGGGTGATGACGGAGCGCCAACTGGCGCTGTGGGTGGACCAGGCGGCCGAGGAGGAGATCAGGAAGAGCCAGTGCCTGCCCGGCAAGCTGATGCCCGACGATATCGCGGCCATGACCCTGTTCCTGGCCGCCGACGATGGCGCCATGTGCACGGCGCAGGAATTCATTGTCGATGCAGGGTGGGTCTGAGCGGCGCCTCTGAGCCCGGTCCCGCCATCGATATTCCATGCCAGCCGACTGCGCCAACCGCAGCCGGCTTTTTTGCATTTCCGCCTACGACACTGATAGTATTCGCCCATGGATATCAACCCGAACTGGTTCTTGCAAGCCCGCCTGAAAACCCGTCAGCTGCTGCTGCTGATCGCGCTCGACGAGCAGCGCAATATTCACCGCGCCTCGGAAGAGCTGCACATGACGCAGCCGGCCGCTTCCAAGCAGCTCAAGGAGCTCGAGGAGATGCTGGGCGTGCAGCTGTTCGAGCGCCTGCCGCGCGGCATGGAGCCCACCATCTACGGCGAGACGATGATACGGCACGCGCGCATGGCCCTGAACAGCCTGTCGCTGGCGCATGACGACATCGTTGCCGTCAAGTCCGGCCTGCAGGGCCAGGTCGAAATCGGCACCATCATGACGCCTGGCCTGGTGCTGCTGCCGCGCGTGCTGACCATGGTGAAGGAGCAGGCGCCCCGGCTGCGCATCGGCGTGCAGATGGAGCAGAGCAATGTGCTGCTCGAGCAGCTGGAGCGGGGCCGGCTCGACTTCATGATCGGCCGGATTCCGGAGCGGGTGTCCGCGGCCGGGCTCAAATACGAGGAGTTGACGGACGAACCGGCCTGCGTGGTGGTGCGGGTGGGCCATCCGCTGCTGGCTGTCGATGGCCTGCAACTGAGCGACATCGCGGACCGGCCGTGGGTTTTGCCGCCCCAGGGCAGCATCCTGCGCTCGCGCTGCGACCTGATGTTCCGCCGCGCCGGCCTGACGCCGCCCCTGAACGTCATCGATACCACGGCGCTGCTGGTGGTGACGGCGCTGCTGCAGCAGACCGACTCGCTGCACGTGATGCCGATCGCCGTGGCCAGGTATTACGAGTCGCAGAATGTGCTCAGCGTGCTGCCCATCGATTTGCCGTGCCGGATGGACGCTTACGGCATCGTGTCGCTCGATGGGCATTTGCCGTCGCCTGGTGCGGAACTGCTGTTGCGGGCCTTGCGCTCGGTGGCGGCGGAGATTTTCTGAGGCGCCTATTTAGAGTCATGAGTGTAGCGGGCGATGAGCTGGATTTTTGTGCATGCTCATTACCGCAATTGCCTGTCGCTGGTAGCGTTGAGCTTCAATCAACGGAATACCTAATTTGCGAACAGGAGGAAACCGTGGCCACTTCAGCATCCAATCCCAATGCAAATCTTTCACTCAGCAATGATGCCCGGCGCCGTATGCGGAACCAGCGAGAGGGGGCGGTGCGGGGGTACTACAATGATGGACACGGAAACCGGGGCCACTGTACCTACGGCATCGGAATCTTGGCGCATCGTGGACCGTGCACTGCTGAGGAATTGCGCAGACCATTGAGCGGGGCGCAGATTGAAGCCTCGTTCGCGAGCGCTATTCGCGAAGCGGAAAGAGCGGTTCGGAATAACGTTACCCATCAGCCGCTGACGCAAGCGCAATTCGATGCTTTGGTCAGCTATGCTTTCAATACAGGTGCGCGTGGTGCGCGGGAGACTTTTCAGCGCGTTGACCGTGGCGATATGCGGGGGGCTGCGAATACGATTATGAGTAACATTTATTCGAGGCAGGGTGGACGCCGCGTGTACATGCCAGGCTTGGTTACGCGTCGGCGCGAGGAAAGTGCGCCGTTCCGGGCGGCGCAATAAACCATGGTGCGCACATTACTCTTCGCTGGCGCGCTAGCCCTTAGTGCCGCAGCCTTTGCGGCCGGCAGAGACGCGCACCCACCCTTGATGGGGCATTGGACAGTGACTGGTGCCGCCGACGCACAAGAAACCACGTCGCTTTCCAGCGACGACGTCGATAAATTGACCGGTACGGAGCTCGTCTTCACGCCTGAATTTGTGCAATTTTCAAACGAGATTTGCGATAAGCCTAAATTCAAACAGGCCCGGCATAGTACGGCTAGTTTTTTTCGGCGCGAGTACAAGATTGTCCCTAAGCATTTGCGTTTGCCTGATCAGGTCACCGAGATTGAGGTAAGCTGTCAAACGCCTTCTCCGATCAGCTTCGTCTACCTTAGAGACAGGCAGCATATCGTCTTCTACTGGAAGGGATTCTTCCTGAACGCGGAAAGGCGGATTGATAGCAAGCCGTAGACTTAGTCACGCAGTGGAATATGTTCGATTGCCGGGGCCGTCCTGGCTGCCACGTAAATGGGGGCGCGTAAATGGCGCAAATGGGGACGTACCCCTTTTCGCCCCTTTCCGTCCCCCTACTCGGAACAGACTGCGCTTGCTGTTTTAAAGTCCGGCAAGCCAGTGCTTGCCGGGCCACCCGCCGGATTTACTTGTTCTTGTGGTAGACGTCCACAAACACCGCCGCCAGCAGCACCAGTCCCTTGATCACCTGCTGGTAATCGATGCCGATGCCCATGATGGACATGCCGTTGTTCATCACGCCCATGACGAAGGCGCCGATCACAGCGCCCATCACCTTGCCCACGCCGCCCGATGCCGAGGCGCCGCCGATGAAGCAGGCCGCGATCACGTCCAGTTCGAAGCCGGTACCGGCCTTCGGCGTGGCCGTGTTCAGACGGGCCGCGAAGATCAGGCCGGCCAGCGCGGCCAGCACGCCCATGTTGACGAAGGTGGCGAAGCTGACCCGTTCCGTCTTGATGCCCGACAGGCGGCTGGCCTTCTCGTTACCGCCCACGGCATACACGCGGCGGCCGATCACGGTACGGTTGGCGACGAAGGTGTAGGCAGCGATCAGGATCGCCATCACGATCAGCACATTGGGCATGCCCTTGTAGGACGCCAGCAGGTAGCTGAAGTAGACGATGGCGGCCGCCAGCAGTGCGTTCCTGGCCAGGAAGAAGACCAGCGGTTCGTCCGACATGCCGCTGCCGACCGAACGCGCGCGGGCGCGCAGCTTGACGTAGAACAGGGCGCAGGCGGCCACGACCCCCAGCAGCAGGGAAGTGAGGCGCAAATCGCTCACGCTGAACAGGTCGGGAATGAAGCCCGAGCTCAGGTGCTGGAAGCCTTCCGGGAAGGGACCGACCGACTGGCCCTGCAGCAGCGCCAGCGTCAGGCCCTTGAACACCAGCATGCCGGCCAGGGTGACGATGAAGGAGGGGATCTTGGCGTAGGCGACGAAATAGCCTTGCGCCGCGCCGATCAGGCCACCGACGGCCAGGCACAATACGCCGGCGGCGATGTAGTTCAAGTCGTAGTTCACGATCAGCACGGCGGCCAGGGCGCCGACGAAGCCGACCACCGAGCCGACCGACAGGTCGATGTGCCCGGCCACGATCACCATCAGCATGCCGAGCGCCATGATGACCACGTAGCTGTTCTGCAGCAGCAGGTTGGTGATGTTCAGCGGCTGCATCAGTGTGCCGTCGGTCATGAACTCGAAGAAGCCCATGATGAGCACCAGCGAGAACAGCATGCCGTATTCGCGCAGGTTGTTCTTGATGAAGCCCAGCGCCGTCGTGCCCTTGCCCGCTGCCTGCTGGGCCGTGGCCGCAGGGCCTGAGTTGGCCGAGTTGGCTGCGTTGGCCGCCGGCGCCGCCGTGGCAAGGTTGGCCAGGTCGCCGGCCACGCCGGCTTCGAATTGCTTACCCATGTTGCTTGTCTCCGTTTAATACGATGGCGCGCATGATTTTTTCCTGCGTCGCTTCGGCTGCGCTGAATTCGCCCACGCAGCTGCCTTCATTGATCACCATGATGCGGTCGCACATGCCCAGCAGTTCCGGCATTTCCGACGAAATCATGATGATGCTCTTGCCCTCGGCCACCAGCTGGTTGATGATGGTGTAGATTTCGAACTTGGCGCCCACGTCGATGCCGCGGCTCGGTTCATCCAGTATCAGCACGTCCGGATTGGAGAACAGCCATTTGGCCAGTACCACCTTCTGCTGGTTGCCGCCCGAGAGGTTGACCACCTGCTGGAACACGTCGGCGCAGCGGATGCGCAGCTTGCCGCGGAAGCCGTCGGCGACCTGGAATTCGCGTCCCTCGTCGATCACCAGGTGGCGCGCCACGCCGTTCAGGTTAGCCAGGCTGGTGTTGCGCTTGATGTCGTCCTGCAGCACCAGGCCCAGCGCCTTGCGGTCTTCCGTGACGTAGGCGATGCCGTGCCGGATGGCCTTCTGCACCGTGCTCACGTCGATAGTCACGCCGTCCTTGATGACCTGGCCGCTGATCTTCTGCCCGTAGGAGCGGCCGAAGATGCTCATGGCCAGCTCGGTGCGGCCGGCGCCCATCAGGCCGGCGATGCCCAGCACTTCACCCTTGCGTACCTTGAGGTCGATGCCCTTGATGACCTGGCGTTCGGCGTCCTCCGGATGATGCACGCGCCAGTCGCGCACCTCGAAACAGGTGTCGCCGATGCTGGGCGTGCGGCGCGGGTAGCGCTCGGCCATGTCGCGGCCCACCATGTGGCGGATGATGCGGTCTTCGCTGATCTTCTCGACGCGGCAGTCGAAGCTGTCGACTGTGTTGCCGTCCCTGAGCACCGTGATGGCGTCGGCCACCTTGGAAATCTCATTGAGCTTGTGTGAAATGAGGATCGAGGCGATGCCTTGCGCCTTCAGTTCCAGCAGCAGCGCGAGCAGGGCGTCGCTGTCGCTTTCGTTCAGGCTGGCCGTCGGTTCGTCGAGGATCAGCAGCTTGACCTGCTTGGACAGGGCCTTGGCGATCTCGATCAGCTGCTGCTTGCCCACGCCCAGGCGGTTGACCGGGGTGTCGGGCGCTTCGTTCAGGCCCACCTTGCGCAGCAGTTCGCGCGTCTTGTCGTGGGCGGCGTGCCAGTCGATGATGCCGTTGCGGCCAGGCTCGTTGCCGAGGAAGATGTTCTCGGTGATCGACAGCAGCGGCACCAGCGCCAGTTCCTGGTGGATGATGATGATGCCCGCATGTTCGCTGTCGGCGATGCCGCGAAAGGCGCGGGTCTGGCCCAGATAGTCGATGTCGCCGCTGTAGCTGCCGTGCGGGTAGACCCCGCTCAGCACCTTCATCAGCGTGGATTTGCCGGCGCCGTTCTCGCCGACGATGGCGTGGATCTCGCCGTCGCGCACCTTCAGGTTCACATGGTCGAGCGCCGTCACGCCCGGAAAGGTCTTCCTTATCCCGCGCATTTCCAGGATGGTATTCGTCATATTCGCTTTCGGACTGTCTCGAATGGAGACCCTGGCGGCGCTGCCCGCCGCCAGGGCGCATCCCTTATTTGAACTGCGACTCGCTGTAGTAGCCGCTGCCGCTCACCAGCACCTGCTTCCAGTTGCTGATGTCCACGCTGACCGGCTTGAGCAGGTAGGATGGCACCACCTTGACGCCGTTGTTGTAGGTCTTGGTGTCGTTGATCGGCGGGGTCTTGCCGCTCAGGACCGCGTCGACCATGCTGGCGGTGACCTTGGCCAGTTCGCGGGTGTCCTTGAAGATGGTGGAGCGCTGCTCGCCGCGCAGGATGGACTTGACCGACGCCACTTCGGCATCCTGGCCCGTCACCACCGGCATCGGCTGCTTGGGCGTGCCGTAGCCCACGCCCTTGAGCGAGGACAGGATGCCGATGCTCAAGCCATCATACGGCGACAGCACGGCGTCCACGCGGGCCTTGCCGTAGTTGGCGCTCAGCAGATTGTCCATGCGGGCCTGGGCCACGGCGCCGTCCCAGCGCAGGGTGGCGACCTTCTCCATGCCCACCTGTTTGCTGCGCACCACCAGCTTGCCCTGGTCCATGTACGGCTTGAGCACGGACATGGCGCCGTTGTAGAAGAAGAAGGCGTTGTTGTCGTCGGCCGAACCGCCGAACAGTTCGATATTGAACGGTCCCTTGGCGTTCTTCAGGTCGAGCGCCTTTTCGATGTACTGGGCCTGCAGCACGCCGACCTGGAAGTTATCGAAGGTGGCGTAGTAGTCCACGTTCTTGGAATTGCGGATCAGGCGGTCGTAGGCGATGACCTTGATGCCCTTGTCGGCCGCCTTCTGCAGCGCGTCGGCCAGGGTGGTGCCGTCGATGGCGGCGATCACCAGCACCTTGGCGCCCTTGGTGATCATGTTTTCGATCTGTGCCAGCTGGTTGGGAATGTCGTCCTCGGCGTACTGCAGGTCGGGCTTGTAGCCCTTTTCCTTGAATACCTTGACCATGTTGTCGCCGTCGGCGATCCACCGGGCCGACGACTTGGTCGGCATCGAGATGCCGATCAATCCTTTTTCTTGCGCGCTGGCGTAGGAGACGGCGCCCAGGGCGCCCACGGTCAGCAGGGCGGCAAGCAGTGTCTTCATCTTCATTCTAAGTCTCCAGATTCTTATAGGTTTGGTCATGTGGGCCGTGCAGGGTAGCCGGCTTACGGTTATCGCGCTTGCGGCGGTCCGACACAAGCTGCGATGTGTGGATCATAAATAGTCCACAGCGCATTACTAATGACTTTTTCTGCGTGAGCGATATCGAAATGGATATACGTGCGTGTAACGGTCCCGCCCTCTGCGATAAATAGGGCGCTGCGACCCGGATGGGAAATGGTAGCAGATATCGAAATCGATATCAGAAGCTGAAAATTTGTCATTGGTCAGCCATGGGCGCCGGTCCTAAGATGTGGCTTCCTTGACCTCAGATAACGACACGCGCGCCATGAACATTATCACCATCGATACCGGAACCACCAACAGCCGCTGCTACCTGTGGCGCGACGGGGTCCTGCTGGGCCAGGCCGGCGTCGAGGTGGGCGTGCGCGACAGCGCCATCAGCGGCAGCAAGGACGCCCTCAAGCACGCCGTGCGCGACATCATCAAGCTGACGCTGGCCCAGGCCGGGCTGGAAGCGGCCGACGTCGGCCTGGTGCTGGCCAGCGGCATGATCACCTCCAACCTGGGCCTGGTGGAGGTGCCGCATTTGACGGCGCCGGTGGGGCTGGCCGAACTGGCACGCGGCATGGTGCGCATGGAGATGCCGGAAGTATGCTCGCGGCCCATCTGGTTTATCCCCGGCGTGCGTAACCAGAACCACAAGGTCAGCCTGCTCAATCACGAGGCGATGGACATGATGCGCGGCGAGGAGACGGAAACCATCGGCCTGCTGCAGCGCCTGGAGCTGAACGGCCACGCCATGCTGGTGCTGCCAGGCTCGCACACGAAGCTGGTCAGCGTCGACCAGGCGCAGCGCATCACGGGCTGCGCCACCACGCTGTCGGGCGAGCTGCTGCAGGCCATCACCCAGCACACCCTGATCAGCCAGGCCCTGGGCGCCCAGTTCGCGCGCGAGCTGCGGCCCGAGATGCTGCTGGCCGGCGCCGCCACGGCCCAGCGCACCGGCCTGGCGCGGGCCTGCTTCAGCGTGCGCACGCTGGCCCAGTTCACCGACCTGCAGCACGACGACCGCGCCAGCTTCCTGCTGGGCGCCGTGCTGTCGGACGATGTGCTGGCCCTGAAGAACAGCAGCGCGATCCAGATGCGCCCCGACACCACCATCGTCGTGTGCGGCAAGCCGATGCTGCGCGATGCGCTGGCGCTGCTGATCGAAGACAACGGATTCTTTTACGGCCGGCGCATCGTCGCCACCGATGCGCAGCAGGCCGGGCTCTCCGGTGCCGGCGCGATGGTGGTGGCGGCCGCACGCGGGCTGGTGCCGGACGTCACGGCCACGGCCACTGCCGCGGCGTCCGCGTAAGAACGGCCACTGTTACACTCCTTTCACCTCACACCCAGACACCATGACCGATACAAAAAAACGTACGTTGCGCTCCCAGCACTGGTTCGGCGGCGACGACAAGGACGCCTTCATCCACCGCAGCTGGATGAAGAACCAGGGCTATCCGGCCGATTCCTTCGACGGCCGGCCCGTGATCGGCATCTGCAACACCTGGTCCGAGCTCACTCCCTGCAACGGCCATTTCCGCGACCTGGCCGAGGCGGTCAAGCGCGGCGTGCTGGAGGCGGGCGGCTTCCCGGTCGAATTCCCCGCCATGTCGCTGGGCGAATCGAACCTGCGGCCAACGGCCATGTTGTTCCGTAACCTGGCCAGCATGGACGTGGAAGAATCGATCCGCGCCAACCCGATCGACGGCGTGGTGCTGCTGACGGGCTGCGACAAGACCACCCCGGCCTTGCTGATGGGCGCGGCCAGCGTCGACCTGCCGACCATCGTGCTGTCGGGCGGCCCTATGCTGAGCGGGAATTACCGGGGCAAGCCTATCGGCTCCGGCACCGACGTCTGGAAGTTTTCCGAGGATGTGCGCAGCGGCCGCATGACGCAGGCCCAGTTCAATGAAGCCGAGTCGTGCATGTCGCGCTCGAGCGGGCATTGCATGACGATGGGCACCGCCTCCACCATGGCGGCCATGGTCGAGGCGCTGGGCGTGGCCCTGCCGGGCAACGCCGCCATTCCCGCCGTGGACGCGCGCCGCAAGCTGCAAGCCCAGATGACGGGGCGCCGCATCGTCGGCATGGTGCACGAAGACTTGCGCCTGTCGCACGTGCTGACCCGGGCCGCGTTCGAAAACGCCATCATGGTCAACGGCGCCATCGGCGGTTCCACCAACGCCGTGGTCCACCTGCTGGCGATCGCCGGGCGCATCGGCATCGACCTGTCGCTGGCCGACTGGGACCGGCTGGGGCGCGACATGCCTTGCCTGCTGAACCTGATGCCGTCCGGGCAGTACCTGATGGAAGACTTTTATTATGCGGGCGGACTGCCCGTCATCATGCGCGAACTGCTGGGCAAGCTGCACAGCGCCGCGTTCACCGTGACCGGCGCCAGCGTGGCCGACAACGTGGCCGACGCGGAGAACTTCAATCCGGACGTGATCCACCCGCTGGCCGCGCCGTTCAAGGACGACGGCGGCATCGCCGTCCTGAAGGGCAACCTGGCGCCGCGCGGCGCCATCATCAAGCCGTCGGCCGCCTCGCCGGCGCTGATGCGGCACCGGGGCAGGGCGGTGGTGTTCGACAGCATCGAGCACTACAAGCGCCGCGTGGACGACCCTGAACTCGAGATCGATGCCGACAGCGTCATGGTGCTGCAGAACTGCGGCCCCAAAGGTTATCCGGGCATGGCGGAAGTGGGCAACATGGGCTTGCCGAAAAAGCTGCTGGCCCAAGGCGTGACGGACATGGTGCGCATCTCGGACGCACGCATGAGCGGCACCGCCTTCGGCACTGTGGTGCTGCACGTGGCGCCGGAGGCGGCCATGGGCGGCCCGCTGGCCCTGGTGCGCGACGGCGACATGATCGAACTCGATGTGGCCAACCGCCGCCTGCACCTGGAAGTGGACGAAGCCGAGCTGGCGCGGCGCCAGGCCGCCTGGCGCGCACCGGAGCCGGCCATGCGCGGCGGCTACCAGTCCATGTACATCGAACACGTGCTGCAGGCCGACCAGGGCGTGGACCTGGACTTCCTGGTCGGTTGCCGCGGTTCGGCCGTGCCGCGCGAGTCGCACTGATGGCCGCGCCGTTGACATTGCTGGTGGACGGGCGCAATGAGCTGGGCGAGTGCGCGCTGTGGTGCGAACGCCGCGCCTGCGTCTACTGGACCGATATTCACCATGCGCGCCTGTACAGCTACAGCCCGGCCAGCGGCGCGCAACGGGTGTGGGATCTGCCCGAGCGCCTGTGCAGCTTCGCCCTGACGGACGACCCGGACGTGCTGCTGGCCGGCCTGGCCTCGCGCCTGGCCTGGCTGGACCTGCGCAGCGGCGCCGTGACCACGATCGTGGAGGTGGAGCCGGACTTGCCCGACACCCGCGTCAACGACGGCCGCTGCGACCGCCAGGGACGCTTCGTGTTCGGCACGCTGGACCAGCGGGCCAGCAAGGAAGCCATCGGTGGCTACTATCGCCTCAATACGGATTTGACGCTGGAGCGGCTGCCGCTGCCGTCGTGCGCCATCGCCAACAGCATCTGCTTCGGCCTGGACGGCGACACGATGTACTTCAGCGACACGCAGCGCCAGACCATCGAGCGGTGGGACGGCTATGGCAGCGGCGGCCCGGCGCGCACCACCGTGTTCGTGGACCTGCGCGGCACGGACGCCTGGCCCGACGGTTCCATCATCGACGCCGAAGGCCATTTGTGGAATGCGCAATGGGGTGCCTCGCGCGTGGCCCGCTACGCGCCCGACGGCACGCTGGAGATGATTTGGGCGCTGCCCGTCACGCAGCCCAGCTGCCCCTGCCTGGGCGGCGCCGGATTGGACCAGTTGTTCGTCACCACCGCGTGGGAACACATGGACGCTGTTACACGGGTCGCGCAACCGCTGGCCGGCGGGCTGTTCGGCACGCGGCCGGAAGGCGCGCGTGGCCTGCCGGAATCGCGCTTCGGCGCCACGCCCTGAACCGGAATGAACGAGGAATCGACATGTACAAACACGAATTGATGCAAACCCTGCTGCGCCGCCCCATGGTGGCCATTGTGCGCGCGGCGACCGCCGATGCGGCGCTGGAAACGGCCGAGGCCTGCATCGCCGGCGGCATGACGGCGCTGGAAGTGGCCTTCACCACGCCGGACACGCTGGACGTGCTGCGCACACTGCGCCAGCGTCACGGCGAGCGCCTGCTGCTGGGCGCCGGCACGGTGCTCGACCCTGAAACGGCGCGCATGGCGATCCTGGCCGGCGCGCAGATGATCATCTCGCCGTCCGTGAATGTGGACACGATACGCATGTGCCAGCGCTACCAGGTGCTGTCCATGCCCGGCGCCGTGACGCCGACGGAAATCGTGACGGCGATGGAGGCGGGCGCCGACCTGGTGAAGATATTCCCGGCCGAGACGCTGGGCCCGGCCTACCTGCAAGCGCTGCGCGCGCCCCTGCCGCAGGCGCCGCTGATGCCCACCGGCGGCGTGACGGTCGAGAACCTGCCGCAATGGTTCGCCCACGGTGCGCTGGCCGTGGGCATCGGGGGCAGCTTGAGCGCGCCGGCCGCGCAGGGCGACTACCGCGCCGTCACGGAACGGGCACGCAGCTTTGTCGAGCGCCTGGGCCGGTGAAGCGCCCCGTGTTGACTGAATTGGCCGTTTAACGGCAGAGAGGAAGAATGGTACGATGCGGCCCGGCGCGACAATCTCGCCCGTTACGCATAAGGAAAAAAATCAGCATGTGGATTGTTCAGCTCTGTCTCATCATCCTGGCCGCAGGCCTGTGTGGCGCCGGTGCCAGGCGCATCGGCCAAAGCCGGGTGGTGGGTGAGATCGCGGCCGGACTGCTGCTCGGTCCATCGATCCTGGGCGCGATAGGCGGCCCGTATTATGGTGCCGTGTTTGCACCCGAGGTGACGCCCGTGCTGTCCAGATTCGGCGAACTGGGGCTGGTGCTGCTGATGTTCCAGCTCGGCCTGCACCTGGACCTGAAACAAGTGTGCGCGCAGGGCCGTATGCGGATGCCGGTGCTGGTGGCGCTGTTGGGGATCTTGCTACCGTTCGCCATCGGTTGCGGCATCGCGCAGCTGTCGTTGCCGTCGCTGGGGATGGGCGTGCCAGCGCTGGCTTACGTGCTGTTTTGTGGCGTCACCCTGTCGATATCGGCCGTGCCGGTGATGGCCCGCATCGTGGTGGACCTGGGCCTGACCGGCACCCCGACGGCACTCGTCGCCCTGACGGCCGCCACCCTGACCGATGTGCTGGGATGGCTGATGGTGGCCATGATCGCCGCGCTCACCGCCGGCATGCAGGCCTGGCACGATATCGCGCGCAACGTCGGCCTGTTGTGCGTCTTTGCAGCCGTCTCGCTGCTGCTGGTCCGGCCCTTGTGGCGCACCCTGTTCCGGCGTGCCGCCGGTCCGGACGCCGTCGTACGGCTGCTGCCGGCCGTGTTCTGCTATGTGCTGTTGTCGTCCTGGATAACCGCCGGGATAGGATTTCATAGCGCTTTCGGCGCGCTGGTGGCGGGGCTGGTCTTGCGCGACCAGGCTGCGTTCACGCGCGCCTGGTCGCAACGGGTGGATGGTTTCGTGGAACTGGTCCTGATGCCCGTGTTCTTCGCCTATGCCGGCATCCAGGCCAACCTTGGCGCACTGCCGGCGGCCAGTTTCTGGCCCTGGTTCGGGCTGTTCCTGGCCGGTGCCGTGGTCGGGAAACTGGGCGGCAGCTACCTGGGCGCGGGGCGGGGGGGCGCGCCCCGGCGCGAGGCGGGCATGATCGGCGTGCTGATGAACACACGCGGCTTGATGGAATTGATCGTGCTGACGATAGGGCTGCAGTTGCACGTGCTGCCGCCCGTGGTCTACTCCATGCTGGTCTTGATGGCACTGGTGACGACCGCCATGACGGTGCCGCTGCTGCGCGTGCTGATGCGCGGTGCGGCGGCGCCGGAACAGGGCGCCGCACGTGCCATTACAGGCTGAGTAAAAACTGCCGGATCAGTGCGGCAAATTCCTGCGGCTGTTCCAGTACACTCAGGTGCGATGCGGCGGCGATCAGTTCCAGCCTTGCCTGCGGCACCTGCTGTGCCATGCGCTCCGACATGGCCGGCGGCGTGCCCATATCCAGCTCACCGGCAATCACCAGCAGCGGCACCGCCAGTTGTGGCAGGCGCGCCGTGGTGTCGATGCCGGCCACCGCCGCGCAGCAGCCTACATAACCTTCGGCCGAAGTGCTGACAAGGCGGCGCCGGAAGCGGGCCACGGTCGCCGCTTCTCGCGCGCGGTAGCCTTCGTGGAAGTAGCGGCCCATGACGGCGTCCGCGATCGCTTCGATACCGGCAGCGCGCACGGTGTCCATCCGCTCCTGCCACATGGCGCGTGCCGCGTCGGGATAGCCGGAGGTGGAATTGGCCACCACCAGCGCCGCCACCAGCGAGGGGTGGCGCAGCGCCAGTTCCTGGCCCACCATGCCGCCCATCGATACGCCTATCCAGACGACCGGGCCGGAATCGAGCTCGCGCAGCAGCCGCGCTGCGTCGTCGGCCAGGTCGGCCATGCCGTACGGCGCGGGCGGCGCGTCGGAGCCGCCGTGGCCACGGTGGTCGTAGCAGATCACGCGGCAGTCCGCGGCCAGCGCGTTGGCCAGGTCGTCCCACATGGTCAGGTCGCAGCCCAGCGCATGGCTCAGCACCACGGTGTGGCGCGGCGCCTTGCCGCTGCGCGGGGCGCGCACCGTGTAGTGCAGGGCGGGGGCGCTGGCCGTATAACCTTCCTGGCCCACGCCGGGATGGACGGTGGCGGCCGGCGCGGCCGGCGCCAGCGCGCCGTCCGGTCCGGGCCGCAGTTCGCGCAGGATGTGCTGCGCCAGCGCGAAGCCCGTGTTGGCGGCCGGTACGCCGGCGTAGATGGCTGCCTGCATCAGCACTTCCTTGAGCTGTTCCGGCGTCAGTCCGTTCTCGCTCTCGTCCTGCAGGGCGGCGCGTACGTGCAGTTCGAATTCCTCCCAGCGCGCCAGCGCCATGGTGGTGGCCAGCACGATCACGCGGCGGGTGCGCGCGTCGAGCCCGGGCCGTCCCCAGATTTCGTGCCAGGCAAAGCGGGTGATGAGGTTCTGGAATTCGGCGTTGAAGGCGGTGGCGCCGGCTTGCGAACGGTCCACCCAGGCGTCGCCCAGGATGCGGCGCCGGTTGCGCATGCCGCGTTCGTAATCGTGGTCGGTAGTGTCGTGGCTCATAGCGGCATGGTGTTGGGTTTTGTATCGGTGAGCGTAGCGGTCTGTGCGTACGCCTGATGCAGGGTGTACAGGTGCGCCAGCTGGGTGCGTGCCAGTGCGGCGGCAGGTGCTGCTGCGGCGACGGGATCGAACAGGGCCTGCCAGCGTGCGAGGTCTATCTTGCCATGCAGGCGGCTGTCGTTCTCGATGGCTAGCTGCGCCACGTCCCGCAACGGGCGGCCGTTGGCGACGGCGGTGCGGCACAGTTGTTCGACCAGCGCGTAGGCGGCCGGGCGGCCGATGGTGCCGGCCAGGCAGGCGGCCACCGATTCGCCGTAGACCAGTCCACCGAGCGCGTCGATGTTGCTGCGCATGCGCGCCGGGTCCACGTCCAGGCCGCCGATGGCGTCGTTGAGGGCGTTGAGCGCGCCGTGCGTGCTGAGGAACAGGCCGGGCCACTCGGCCAGCTCGGCCTGCCAATTGCCCAGGCCACGTTCATGCTGCTGGCCCATGGCGCCCAGCAGCGCCGCCGCCGCATGCGGCGTGCGGCCGGCGCCGGCCAGCGCGATCATGGCGGCCACCGGATTGCGTTTGTGCGGCATGGCCGAGGAGCCGCCCCGGCCGGCGCCGGACGGTTCGGCCAGTTCGCCGATCTCGCCTTGCGCCATCAGACTGAGGTCGGTGGCGATCTTGCCCAGGCTGCCGCTCAGGACGGCCACTTCCAGCCCCAGCCTGACCCATTCGTCGCGCTGTGTATGCCAGTTCATGGCCGGCGTGGCCAGGCCCAGCTGGCCGGCCATGTGGGCCGCCACCGCCTGCCCATGTTCGCCCAGCACCGACAGCGTGCCGACGGCGCCGCCCAGCTGCAGTTGCAGCGCGCGGCCGGCGGCGGCCCGCAACTGGGCGCGCGCGCGCAGCAGCGGGGCGGCCCATCCGGCCAGCTTGAAGCCGAAGCTGGTCACCTGGGCCGGTTGCATCAGCGTGCGCGCCAGGACCGGGGTGTAGACATGGCGCTCGGCCAGGGCCAGCAGGGCGCCAATCAGCTGTTCCAGGCCCGTGTCGAGCAGGGCCAGCGCGTCGCGCGTGACGAGCACCATGGCCGTGTCGATCACATCCTGGCTGGTGCTGCCCCAGTGGACGAAGGTCGATGCCGGCTCGTCGTACAGGGCCACTGTGTTGGTCAGCTCCTTGACCAGCGGGATGGCCAGGCTGCCGGCGCGGCGGCCGGCGTGCAGCAGGGCCGGGATGTCGTACAGCGGCGCGTTGCAGACACTGGCGATGGCGCGTGCGGCGCTGTCCGGGATCAGGCCGTGCGCGGCCTGGGCCTGGGCCAGCGCCGCCTCGAAGCGGAACATGGCCTGCACCACGGCGCCGTCGTCGAACACGGCGATCATGGCTGGCGTGGTGAGGAAACTGTCGAACAACGATACGCTCATGCGGGCTCCGGCATCAAGTCAAGTGCGTCAAGCATAGTCGAAGAACACGGTTTCGTGCTCGCCTTGCATGTGGATGTCCCAGGTGTAGGCATCCTGGCCTGTGCGGCGGGCCACCAGCGTGGCGCGGCGCGCGGCGGGCACCTGGTTCAGGAAGGGCGAGCTTGCCAGGCCGGCGTCGTCTTCCAGGAACACGGCGCTGAACTGGTGCTTGACCAGGCCCCGTGCGAACACGGTCACGTACAGGGCCGGTGTGCCGGCGGCGGCAAGGGCGGGGCGGGGCAAGGCAATCTGGAACACGCCGTCGTCGTTGCTGGGTACGCGGCGAAAGCCCGGCAGCAGCTGTTCCTGCTCGGCCGCCGCCACGTCGGGCAGCCAGGCTTCGATCACGGCGTCGTTGATTGCAACGCCGGCACCGTCGCGGATGATGCCGCTGACGGTGATGCAATCGGCGGCGTGCGGCTGCGCTGCCGTGGCGTCGCTGGCCCAGCGCCATGCCTCATGGAAGAACGGACCGACGGTCTGGGTGGTGGTGATAGGCAGTGTCATGTTGCTCTCCTCAGATGCCCATGGGCGTGGCGTCGCGGCCGCGCAGGACGATATCGAATTCATAGCCCAGCATCTGGTCGCCGACGGTTTCGGCCAGGCTGAAACGCGAGATCAGGCGCTGGCGCGCGGCCGGATCGGCGATGCTCTGGAAGATGGGGTCGTAGTCGAACAGGGGATCGCTGGGGAAGTACATCTGCGTCACCAGGCGCTGGGCGTAGACGTTGCCGAACAGTGAAAAGTGAATGTGGGCCGGGCGCCATGCCTTCTCGTGGTTGCCCCAGGGGTAGGGGCCGGGCTTGATGGTGACGAAGCGGTAGCGGCCCTCGTCGTCCGTCAGCATCTTGCCGAAGCCGTAGAAGTTGGGGTCGAGCGGGGCGTTGTGCTGGTCGCGCTTGTGCCAGTAGCGGCCGGCGGCGTTGCACTGCCAGACTTCCAGCAGCGAGTTGCGTACGGGCTGGCCGTCTTCGTCGAGCACGCGGCCGGTAACGACGATCTTTTCGCCCAGCGGTTCGCCGGCGCCGTGGGCCGTCAGGTCCGTGTCGTGGGGCAGGATCAGGCTGGGGCGGGCTTCCAGGTTGGTCGACACGGGCGCCGGCGCCTCGATGCGCAGGGCGGGCTGGGTG
>NZ_JBYSZG010000048.1:0-42888 GCF_058786935.1 Rugamonas sp. FW305-51 | reverse complement strand
CTGGGGCAAAGGGGAAGGGGCGGGCGCCACGGCGGGCGCCGCCGGACGGACCGGCGGCTCCAGCAGGGCCGCGTTGCCGTCGAAGACTTCATTGCAGGCGCCGCAGCGCACTATGCCCCCACGTAATTTCAGCTGGTCATGGGCGACCCGAAATATCGTGTTGCAGTGGGGGCATTTAGTGGCGAGCGCCATTGCTGCGGTAGCTTACGCGCTGCGCGCCGGCGGCACCGTGTCGCTGCCGAGCCGGCCATGCAGGGCGACCCAGCCATCCTGCTCGGCCCACACGCCCAGCTTGATGAAGGGCGCATAGGCGGCCGCCACTTCTTCGGCCTGGCGCGCCAGCACGCCCGACAGGATCAGGGCGCCGCCGTCGGCCACGCGGCCCGACAGCATGGGCGCCATCAGCTTGAGCGGACTGGACAGGATGTTGGCCACCACCACGTCGAAACGCTGGCTGGCAAACTGCGACTGGGCGAACGTGTCGGGCAGGAAGTACTCGACTTCGCACTGGTTGCGCACGGCATTGTCGCGGGCCGATTCGATGGCCTGCGGGTCGATGTCCACGCCGGCCACCTGCTGCGCGCCCAGCTTCCGGGCCACCATGGCCAGGATGCCGGAACCGCAACCGTAGTCGAGCACGGTCTTGCCAGGCGCCGGATGGGCTTCCAGCCACTCCATGCACAGCCGGGTGGTGGGATGGCTGCCCGTGCCGAAGGCCAGGCCCGGGTCCAGTTCCAGGATCAGGGCGTCAGGGTCCGGCGCTTCGTGCCAGCTGGGCACGACCCAGATGTTCTTGCCGATGTGAATGGGCGCGAACTGCGACTGGGTCAAGCGCACCCAGTCCTGCTCTTCCACCTTGCGGGTGGTGAACGGGGGCACGGCGGCCAGCTTGATCTGCTGCGCGGCGGCGGCCACGATGGCGGCCTGGTCGGCATCCTGCTCCGTCAACGCGACGACGCGGCTGTGTTCCCATGCCGCCTCTTTCGGCTCCATGCCCGGCTCGCCGAACAGGGGACGCTCGGCGTCCGTGCCTTCGTCCGCATCCTCGACGGAAACGGACAGGGCGCCCACTTCCATCAGGGCGTCGGACAGGGCTTCGGCGTGGTCGCGCGCGATTTCGATGACGATTTCAGTCCAGCTCATTGCGATCCCTTGCTGTCGTTCTTGTTGCCCAGGCTCAGTTTGTGCAGCTCGGGCATGTCGGCCAGCTTTTGCTCCAGGTAGTGAATATTGGTGCCGCCTTCGATGAAGCGGGCGTCGATCATCAGCTCGCGGTGCAGCGGGATGTTGGTCTGGATGCCCTCGACCACCATTTCCGACAGCGCGATCTGCATGCGGCGGATGGCCTGCTCGCGGGTGGCGCCGTAGGCGATCACCTTGCCGATCATCGAATCGTAGTGCGGCGGTACATAATAACCCGCATACGAGTGCGAGTCGACCCGGATGCCGGGGCCGCCCGGGGTGTGCCAGGAGGTGATGCGGCCCGGCGACGGGGTGAACTTGAATGGGTCTTCGGCGTTGATGCGGCACTCGATGGCGTGGCCGGCCAGCATCACGTCGCGCTGGCGGAAGCGCAGCTTCTCGCCCGAGGCGATGCGGATCTGTTCCTGCACGATGTCGATGCCGGTGATCATTTCCGTGACCGGGTGTTCCACCTGCACGCGGGTGTTCATCTCGATGAAGTAGAACTCACCGTTCTCATACAGGAACTCGAAGGTGCCGGCGCCGCGGTAGCCGATCTTGCGGCAGGCCTCGGCGCAGCGGTCGCCGATCTTCTCGATCAGCTTGCGGGGAATGCCGGGGGCCGGCGCTTCCTCGATCACTTTCTGGTGGCGGCGTTGCATCGAACAGTCGCGCTCGCCCAGCCAGACGGCGTTCTTGTGCTCGTCGGCCAGGATCTGGATTTCCACGTGGCGCGGATTCTCCAGGTATTTCTCCATGTAGACTTCCGGATTGCCGAAGGCAGTGCCCGCTTCCGTCTTGGTCATGGCCACGGCGTTGATCAGGGCCGCTTCCGTGTGCACCACGCGCATGCCGCGTCCGCCGCCGCCGCCGGCCGCCTTGATGATGACGGGATAGCCGATCTTGCGGGCAATCTGCACGATGGCCTTGGGATCGTCGGGCAACGCGCCTTCCGAACCGGGCACGCAAGGCACGCCGGCCTTGATCATGGTTTGCTTGGCCGAGACCTTGTCGCCCATCAGGCGGATCGAATCGGAACGGGGGCCGATGAACACGAAGCCCGATTTTTCCACCCGTTCGGCGAAGTCGGCGTTTTCCGACAGGAAGCCGTAGCCGGGGTGGATCGCTTCCGCGTCCGTCACTTCCGCCGCGCTGATGATGGCCGGCATGTTCAGGTAGCTCAGCGTCGAGGGGGCAGGGCCAATACAGACCGATTCGTCGGCCAGCTTCACGTACTTGGCGTCTTTATCCGCTTCCGAGTGGACCACAACCGTCTTGATGCCCATTTCGCGGCAGGCGCGCTGGATGCGGAGGGCGATTTCGCCACGGTTGGCAATGAGGATTTTTTCAAACATGATAGGTTCGCGATTGTCTGTGAGAGCCGGCAAGCCGGCTACTGCTGTAGAGGGGAATGCGGGGTGGAAGTCCGGGCGCGCCCCGCCGTGGGCGGGGGGCGGCAAAGCGGACTTAGCCTATCACAAACAGCGGTTGGCCGAATTCGACCGGCTGGCCGTTCTCGACCAGGATCTGGGTGATCGTGCCGGACTTGTCGGCGTCGATTTCATTGAGCAGCTTCATCGCTTCGATGATGCACAGGGTGTCGCCTTCCTTGACGGTGGAACCGACTTCGACGAAGGCCGGGCTGCCCGGGGCCGACGAACGATAGAAGGTGCCCACCATGGGCGACTTGACCACGTGGCCGGCAGGCTCGGCGGCCACGACGGCGGCAGCGGCTACCGGAGCGGCGGCCACGGGGGCGGCGCTCGGCTGGTAATGCTGCTGCATGCCTTGCGGCTGCATCATCACGACTTGATTTTGGGCCATGGCCGAGGACTTGACGATGCGCACTTTGCTTTCGCCTTCGGTGACTTCCAGTTCAGCGATGTCCGATTCTGCGACCAGGTCGATCAAGGTCTTGAGCTTGCGTAAATCCATGTGTAACCCCCAGGAATTATCTTGTTTTGAGTGGGTGCAGCGCCGCCTCGTGGGCCACGCCGCGCTAAAATTGCGCGCAGATCGCGTAGATTAACGCCTTTTAAGGGCGAAGTCGATGGCAAAGCGATATCCTTCGATGCCGAGACCGCAGATCGTTCCTATTGCGATTGCGCTGAGGAAAGAATGGTGGCGAAATGCTTCGCGCTGGTAAATATTCGAAATATGGACTTCAACGAAAGGAATGGCCACCCCTGCCAAGGCGTCGCGCAAGGCTACGCTGGTGTGGGTCAGTCCGCCCGGATTGATGACGATGGCATCGACGCCTTCCGTTCTGGCGGCATGGATGCGGTCGATCAACGCGCCTTCGTGGTTGCTCTGAAAACAAGACAGCGTCGCGCCGGCGGCCGTGGCTTGCGCCTGGGCTGCCTGTTCGACATCGGCCAACGTGCTTGCGCCGTAGACCTCGGGCTCGCGCGTCCCCAGCAAATTCAGGTTGGGGCCGTTGAGCAATAGGAGGTGTTGTGCCATGGATTCAGGACCATTTTCCGCGAAAGTTCCGCATTTTGCCGCCAACGGAGGGCGATGGCAAGAGAAAAAAACTTATGGAAATTATTACAGCGCGGCCAGATCGGCCCGCAGCTGATCGAACTTCAGACGGCCTAAATAGGTTTTCTTAACTTGTCCATCCGCTCCGATTAATACCGTATATGGCAAGCCACCCCCTGTATTGCCGAACTGGCGCGACAGCTCGGTGCCGCCCATGCCGGCCACGTAGAGTGGATAGGCGATCTTGAACTTGCCGGCAAATTCGGCGATATTGGACGGCGTATCAATGCCTATGCCGATAACTTGCAGCTTCTTGCCGGCATCTCCCGCGGCCAGCGCTGACAGCTCCGGCATCTCCTGCACGCAGGGCGCGCACCACGGGGCCCAGAAATTGACCAGCAAAGGCTTGCCTTTGTAGCGGGCCAGGGCCTGGCTGGCGCCCGTCACGTCGGGCAGCGACTGTTTATATAGTGCATCGACGGGGCCGGTGACGCCGGGGGCGACGGTGGCCGTAATGGGGGGCGGTGTCTCTTTCGGGTGGGTGCCGACCCAGGCGCCCATGGCGCCGAACATCAGGGCAATGACGGAATAGGCAATCAGGTTATTCTTTTTCATATAGAGGTGACAATCTTGTCGTCTGGGTGGGTGCTGCTGATTAAGAGGGTGCGCACGGCGGCCAGGTCGGCCCGCGCGGTCTTGCCGTCGGCGCGCAGTTTGTGGGCGCCGCGCAAATCGTCGAGTTCATACAGGGCCGCGTGTACCCCTTCCTGCTGCCACAGGAAACTGACCGTCTCCACCGGGTTGTAGCGGGGACCCTTGAAGTGGGGCGTTTCCGAGAAATCCAGGCTCAGGTTCTGGTTGAGCAGGAAGATTTCCACTTCCTTGGCGCTGTCGGCGAACAATTGCAGGTGGATGTCGTCATGGGGGCCGGCCGTGCCGTTGAGCACGGAGCCGGTCAGGTAGGGGCTGAATTTTTCCAGCATTTCCATCACCTGCAGGGCCAGCGTGCGCAGGCGGAACAGGTGGGCCGGCTGGGTGTCGGCATGGAACAGGGCCTGGTACAGCCGCACTTCCAGTTCGATTTCCGTGTCGGACGGCAGCAAGTTGGCGGGCAACATATTAATATTGCCGTGCGCCTCGCCGAGCACCTGGCGCGCGGCCTTGCGCTTGGCGTTGTCGTATTCCGCCCCGTCCTGGGCGATCAGCCGGGCAGCGGCGGCCGCTATTTCCCCGCGCAGCTGGCGGGCTTCGTCGTTTGGCTTGGGCATCATATACAGATGATACCTTGAATAGGCAAAAGGGGAAAAACCCCCGGCGTCAGGTAAAATCCCATCTCTGACGATTTGCCTACCCTATTTCCCACCTTCTCCGACCCTAGTTATCACATGCATATTCATATCCTCGGCATTTGCGGCACCTTCATGGGTGGCCTGGCCGTGCTGGCAAAGCAGGCCGGTCACCGCGTCACCGGCTGCGACGCCAATGTCTACCCGCCCATGAGTACCCAGCTGGAAGCCCAGGGCATAGAACTGATCCAGGGCTTCGGGGCGGAACAGGTGCAACTGAAGCCGGACCTGTACGTGGTGGGCAACGTGGTCACCCGCGGCAATCCGCTGATCGAGGAAATCCTGAACCGCAGCCTGCCCTATGTGTCGGGCCCGCAATGGATAGGCGAACATATATTACGCAACAAGTGGGTGCTGGCCGTGGCCGGCACGCACGGCAAGACCACCACCTCGGCCATGCTGGCCTGGATCCTGGAAGACGCCGGCTACGCGCCCGGCTTCCTGATCGGCGGCGTGCCCGTCAATTTCGGCATCTCGGCCCGGCTGTCCGGCCCCGGTGTGGATTCGGACTTCTTCGTCATCGAGGCGGACGAGTACGACACGGCCTTCTTCGACAAGCGCAGCAAGTTCGTCCATTACCACGCCAAGACCGCCATCCTGAACAACCTGGAATACGATCACGCCGACATCTTCCCCGATCTGGCCGCCATCGAGACCCAGTTCCACCATCTGGTGCGCACCGTGCCCGGCATCGGCCGGCTCATCGTCAACGGCGACGAAGCGTCGCTGCAACGGGTGCTGCAGCGGGGCTGCTGGAGCGAGCGCGAAACTTTCGGCCTGGCCGACGGCGTGGACTGGACCTTGCGCGAACATGGCGACGGCAGCTTCGACGTGATCTTCAACGGCGAGCCGTCCGGCACCGTGCACTGGCAGCTGACGGGCAAGCACAACCGCGCCAACGCGCTGGCCGCCATCGCCGCCGCCCGCCATGTGGGCGTGCCCGTGGCCCAGGCCGCGCAATCGCTGGCCACGTTCCAGAGCGTCAAGCGGCGCATGGAAGTGCGCGGCGTGGTCAACGACGTCACCGTGTACGACGATTTCGCCCACCATCCGACGGCCATCGCCACCACCGTGGGCGGCCTGCGCCAGAAGCTGGGTCGGTCCGGCCGCATCCTGGCCGTGCTGGAACCCCGTTCCAACACCATGAAGCTGGGCGCCATGAAAGATGCCTTGCCGGGCAGCCTGGCCGAGGCCGACCTGGTGTTCGGCTACGGCAGCCGGCAGGCGCTGGGCTGGAGCCTGGGCGAGGCGCTCGCGCCTCTGGGCGAACGGGCCGGCGCCTATGAAGACATCGACACGCTGGTGGCGGCCATCGCCGCCGCCGCCCGTCCCGGCGACCACGTGGTGGTGATGAGCAACGGCGGCTTCGGCGGCGTGCACCAGAAGATCCTGCAGGCGCTGGCCCGATGATCCTCTATCTGCACGGATTCCGTTCCTCGCCCCAGTCGATGAAGGCGCGCCTGGTGGGCGAGCGCATGGCGGCGCTGGGCCTGGGCGCCCACTACCGTTGCCCGCAACTGCCCGCTTCGCCCAAGGCGGCCATGGCATTGGCGCTGGCGCTGGTGGAGGGCGTGCCGGCCGGCGAACTGAGCGTCATCGGTTCCTCGCTGGGTGGCTATTACGCCACCTGGCTGGCCGAGCGCCTCGGTTGCCGGGCGGCTGTGCTGAACCCGGCCGTCGTGCCCATGCTGGACCTGGAACCGTATGTCGGCGTAGGCCAGCAATTCCACTCGGATGAACCGTTCGAATTCAAGCGCGACTATATAGAAGAGTTGCGGGCGCTGGCCGTGCCCCGCATCACCCGGCCGGAGCGTTATTTCCTGCTGGCCGCCACGGGCGACGAAGTGCTGGACTACCGCGACATGGTGCGCCACTATGCGGGCGCGGCCCAGCACGTGATCGCCGGCAGCGACCATGCCATTTCCGGCTTTGCCGACTATGTGGCGCCGGTGCTGGCGTTCTGCGGCATCGGGGCGGCCCGGTGAGGGCGCCCACCCTGCGGCAGGCGCACTGGTATGGCCACGTCAACGCGCTCAACGCGCCGCACGGCCTGCGCCACTGGCTCACGGGCGGCGGTTCGCTGACGGCCAAGCTCAAGGCGCACAGCCAGGCGTTCCGCGTGCAGTGCCTGCACCAGCGCCCGGCCCGCTGCCTGACGGACGAGACGGCGGCCATTGGCCTGCACCGCCCTGGCCGCGTGTGGGAACGCGAAGTGCTGCTGCGGTGTGATAATACGCCCGTGGTGTTCGGCCACACGGTGGTGCCCATGTCGGCCACGGCCGCGGACTGGCCCTTGTTCAGCGCGCTGGGCGAGCGCTCGCTGGGCTCGACCCTGTTCGGCGACCCGCTGGTGCGGCGCGGCGAATTGCAATTTGCACGATTACGCCCCGGCCACCCCCTGATGCAGCGCGCCAGCGCCGCCCTGGGACTGGACGGGCCACAGATACTGTATGCGCGGCGCTGCCTGTACCGGCGCCGCCAGGGCACGCTGCTGGTGACGGAAGTGTTCCTGCCGGACGTGCTGGCGCTGGCGCTCCAGGGCAAAACCATTACAACGATAACGAATAGAACAGAGCAATGAACTTATTTTTCGAAGAATCCGGCGATTTCAAGGTTGGCACCGTGCTGTCGCAAGCGGGCGAGGCGTATCAGGTGGAACTGGCCAGCGGCAAGCGCACCAAGGTCAAGGTCAAGGACGTGCTGCTGCAGTATGAAAAGCCGGCGCCGGCCGAGCTGCAGGAACAGGCCAGGGCCGTGGCCGCCGACATCGACCTGGACTTCCTGTGGGAAGTGGCGGGCGAGGAGGAGTTCGGCTTTGCCGAGCTGGGCGCCGAATACTTCGGCCACGCGCCGCTGCCGTTCGAGGCGGCCGGCCTGATCCTGAGCCTGCATGGCGCGCCCATCTATTTCTACAAGAAGGGCCGGGGCCGCTACAAGGCGGCGCCGGAACAGTCGCTGCGCGCGGCCCAGGCCGGCATCGAGAAGAAGAAGCAGCAAGCCATCATCCAGGCCCAGTACGTGGACGAACTGAAGGCCAACCGCCTGCCCGCGTCCATGCAGACTATCGTGCAGCAGCTGCTGTTCAAGCCGGACAAGAATTCCATCGAATACAAGGCGCTGGAAGCGGCTTGCGACGAACTGCACACCAACGCCCAGCGCCTGATGCTGGCCGTGGGCGGCGTCGCCTCGCCCAAGCAGCTGCACCTGTCCAAGTTCCTGTTCGAGAACTTCCCCCGCGGCGCCGGCTTCCCGGACGTGCCGCTGCCGGTGGCGCCCACCAACTTGCCGCTGGCGCAGGTGCAAGCCTTCTCCATCGACGACGTCACCACCACCGAGATCGACGATGCCTTCTCCGTCGTGCGGCTCGATGACGGCATGGTGCGGGTCGGTATCCACATCGCCGCGCCTGGCCTGGGCATCAAGCCGGACGACGCCGTCGACAAGATGGCGCGCGCCCGCATGTCCACCGTCTACATGCCCGGCGACAAGATCACCATGCTGCCCGACAGCATCGTCGAAGCATTCACCCTGGCCGAAGGCAAGAACTGCCCGGCCCTGTCCTTGTACGCCACCTTGAACCCGGCCGACTGGAGCGTCGTCTCCACCGTGACGCGGGCCGAGCTGGTGCCGATCGCCAACAACCTGCGCCACAACGACCTGGACGAACTGGTCAACGAGGAAACCCTGGCCAGCGGCGTGGGCGAGTATGCCCACAAGGACGAGCTGGCCCTGTTGTGGCAGTGGGCCCAGCACCTCGAGCAGGGCCGCATGGCCAAGCGCGAAGCGTTCGGCCTCAAGCCCGAGCAGAACAACCGGGTCGATTTCAACTTCTACGTGGAAGACGACGTCGTCACCGTCAGCCGCCGCAAGCGCGGCGCGCCGCTGGACAAGATCGTGGCCGAGCTGATGATCTTCGCCAACAGCAGCTGGGGCAAGATGATGCACGAGCACGGCGTGCCCGGCATCTACCGCAGCCAGGGCGGCGGCACGGGCGGCTGGGCCGCCAAGATGCAGGTGCGCATGGTGACCCATGCCGCGCCTCACCAGGGCCTGGGCGTGGACCAGTATGCGTGGAGCACCTCGCCGCTGCGCCGCTACACCGACCTGGTCAACCAGTGGCAGATCCTGGCCTGCGCCGAGCATGGCGTGACGGCGCCGCTGGTAGCCCCGTTCAAGCCCAAGGACGCCAACCTGTTCGCCATCGTGTCCGCCTTCGACGCGGCCTACGCGGCCTATGCCGACTTCCAATCCAACATGGAACGCTACTGGTGCCTGCGCTGGCTGGGCCAGGAACAGGCGCGCCAGGTGGAAGCGGTGGTGCTCAAGGATGAAGTGCTGCGCCTGGTCGACATTCCCCTCATCGTCCGCCTGCCCGGCATGCCGCAGGTGGCGCGCGGGGCCCAGGTCAAGCTCGACATCCTGCGCTGGGACGAGGTCGACCTGTCGATCGAGGCGCGGCTGCTGGAAATCCCGGCCGCCGCCACGGTGGCCGCCGACGCCGAGCTGGACTACGAGGACGAGGACGAGGTATCGGCCGTGGAAACGGCCGCCGAGGAGCAGGCCGAAGCGGCCCCCGCCGGTTCCGGGTTAAAATCAGCCCACTTTGTTACCCCAGCAGCCTGGCACAGCGTGAAGTCTCTCCAAGAAAACCGTTTCCTGATGATTGCGACCGGCGTCTCGCTGCTGGTGCACGGCGCGTTGCTCGCGGTGCATTTCGTCGCGCCCAAGGCCTTCAAGGTGGAGCCCACCGACCCCGGGCTGGAAGTGATCCTGGTCAACGCCAAGCATGCGCGCGCGCCCCTCAAGGCCGAAGCCCTGGCCCAGGCCAACCTGGATGGCGGCGGCAATGCGGACGCGGGCCGCGCCAAGTCGCCCCTGCCCGACATGCGCAAGATGGAAATGGGCGACAGCGTCAAGGCCAGCAAGCGCCGCATCGCCGAGCTGGAAGAGCAGCAGCGCAACCTGCTGACCCAGGTCAGCAAGAGCAGCCCGTTCACGGCCCCGCCCGTGACGGAGAAGAGCAAGCCCGATCCGCTGCCCACGGGCGCCGACCTGCTCGACAGCAGCAAGGCCATCGCCCGCATGGCGGCCGAGATCAGCGAAACCATCGACGACCAGAACAAGCGGCCCAAGAAAACCTTCATCACGCCCAGTACGCGCGAGGTGGGGTATGCCGAGTATTACAAGACCATGCAGCGCCGCATCGAGGAAGTGGGTACGCTCAACTTCCCCCAGCAGAACGGGCGCAAGCTGTATGGCGAACTGGTGGTCTACATCCCCGTGTTCCAGGATGGCTATATCTACACCAAGGATGGCGGCGCCCGCGTCGAGCGCAGTTCCGGCAATCCGGCGCTGGACGCCAAGGCGCTCGAGATCGTGCGGCGCGCGCAGCCGTTCGGGCGCTTCCCGCCCAAGATGCTGTCCAATGACAAGGATGACCTGTGGGTCATCATCACCCGATTCAAATTTACCCGTGAAGAAAAGATGGAAGCTAACCTGAGCGGCGGTGCCCTGTGATGGACCGTTACTGCGTCTTCGGCCATCCCATAGGCCACAGCAAATCGCCCGCCATCCACGCCGCGTTCGCGGCCCAGACCGGCCAGCAACTGAGTTACGAGGCGCGGCTGGCGCCGCTGGACGGCTTTGCCGCCGCCGTCCATGCCTTCATCGCGGAAGGGGGCAAGGGCGCCAACGTCACCGTGCCGTTCAAGCTGGAAGCGCACAAGCTGGCCCAGGCCCTGACGGTGCGGGCCCAGGCGGCCGGCGCCGTCAACACGCTGCACTTCACGGAGCAGGGCATCATCGGCGACAACACGGATGGCGCCGGCCTGGTGGCCGACATCGTCCACAACGCGGGCGTGGCCATCACGGGCAAGCGGGTATTGCTGCTGGGCGCAGGCGGCGCCGCGCGCGGCGTGGTGCTGCCGATCCTGGAACACCGGCCGGCGCGGCTGGTGATCGCCAACCGCACCGTGGCCACGGCCGAGGCGTTGGCGTCCCAGTTCGCCGCCCTGGGCGGGGCGGACGTGGTGCGCGGCTGCGGCTTCGACCAGGTGGGCGGTCCGTACGACATCGTCGTCAACGCCACCTCGGCCAGCCTGCACGGCGACTTGCCGCCGCTGCCGGACGGCGTATTCGCGCCCGGCACGCTGGCGCTGGACATGATGTACGGGAAGGAACCGACGGTCTTCCTGCAGTATGCGGCCGAGCATGGCGCCCTGGTGCGCGACGGCCTGGGCATGCTGGTGGAGCAGGCGGCCGAAGCGTTCGCCGTGTGGCGCGGCGTGCATCCGGCCACGGGCGAGGTGCTGCACCAGCTGCGGGCCGCCCTGTGAGCGCGGCGGGCAAGGCCAAGCGGGGCGGGGCCCGCAAGGAAGGCACTGCCGGCTGGCGGCGCTGGATCAAGTGGCTGGTGATCGGGCCGCTGGCGCTGCTGTTGCTGGTCCAGCTGTACTTCTTCCTCAACATCTGCTGGTGGGTGGACCACAATCCCGGCATGAGCAGCTTCATGCGCGAGCAGCAGGCGGCGCTGCGGGAAAAGAACCCGAACGCCAATATCCAGCAGCTGTGGGTGCCGTACGGGCGCATCTCGAACAACCTGAAGCGGGCCATCATCGCCTCGGAAGACGCCAACTTCTCCGAGCACGACGGGGTAGACTGGGAAGCGCTGCAAAAAGCCTACGAGAAGAACAGCCAGAAGCACAAGGTGGTGCGGGGCGGTTCCACCATTACCCAGCAGCTGGCCAAGAATTTGTTCCTGTCCGGTTCGCGCAGCTATTTGCGCAAGGGCCAGGAGCTGGTCATCGCCTACATGCTCGAGACGGTGATGGACAAGGAGCGCATCTTCGAAATCTACCTGAACGTGGTCGAATTCGGCACCGGCATCTTCGGCGCGGAAGCGGCGGCGCGCCACTACTACGGCGTCAGCGCCGCCAGCCTGAGCGCGGCGCAGGCCGCCAAGCTGGCCGTGATGCTGCCCAATCCGCGCTTTTTCGACAAGCACCGCGATTCCGGCTACCTGGCCCGCCATACCGGCGTGATCCTGCACCGCATGGGCGCGGCCGAACTGCCTTGAAGTTTCCACCCCTGTTCCACCCTGTGAGCAAAGGAGTAGACATGCACCGATACCAGCGCGGCCTGGGCCTGATCCAGGTAGCCATCGTGATGGCGACGCTGGCCGCCATCGCCATGGCGGCCATGATGTCCATGCGCAGCGAGCGCAATCTGTTCGCCGAAGCGCTGGGCAAGCTGACGGGCCACCCGGTGGCGCCGGCCCCCGTGGTCCCTGGCGCCGTGCCGGGCAGCGCGGCCGATGCGGCGGCGGCCCAGTTGGCCAAGCCGGCCCGCCCGGCCGGCGTGCTGCGCAAGTGCGTCATCGACGGCAAGACCGTGTTTTCGGACGTCGACTGCACGGACGCCAATACCACCAGCACTGTCGTCAAGGTGCACGAAACGCGCGGCATCGAATCGCCCAAGGTGCCCAAGCCGGAACCGGCGGCCGACAGCGCGCCCACCGCGCAGGACCGGGCGATAGAAAAAGCTACCCGCTAAGGCGAAAAAAGGCCGTGCCGGGGTGGCCGGCGGCGGGGCGAGCGGGTACACTTGCGCTGTTTTGATGCGGCGTGCCGCGCCCCACCACCGTCGTCCGAGAGTGCCCATGATTAATGTCTTCGTTCTGCAAAACGGCCGGCTCAACCAGGTCCCCATCGACACCCGTACCGATCTGGAGAACGTGGCGCCGGTCTGGGTCGACCTGACCGACCCGAACGAGGACGAGCGGGCCTGGGTCAAGGCCATCTACGGGGTGACGCTGCCGGGCGAGGACGAAGTCAAGGACATCGAAGCGTCGGCCCGCTACTACGAGGCGGAAAACGGCGACCTGCACCTGCGCACCGACTTCCTGCTGGAAGAGGACGACGGCCCGTCGCGCATCGTCACCGTGGCCTTCATTCTGGCGCGCAAGATGCTGTTCTCGGTGCACACGGACGATCTGCCCGTGTTCCGCCTGGTGCGCATGCGGGCCCGTTCGCGGCCCGGCTCCATCGCCGACTACATGGACGTGCTGCTGGACCTGTACGCGACGGACGCCGAATATTCGGCCGACGCGCTGGAAGGCATCTACCAGCACCTGGAAGAGGTGAGCACGCGCGTGCTGCAAAAGCAGTTCACCGACCAGGACGCGGCCGCCGCCCTGAACGCCATCGCGCTGGAAGAGGACTTGAACGGGCGCATCCGCCGCAACATGATGGATACCCGGCGCGCCGTCAGCTTTTTGATGCGGGGCCGGCTGCTCAACGTGGACCAGTTCGAGGAGGCGCGCCAGATCCTGCGCGACATCGAGTCGCTGGACGGGCACACGTCCTTCCTGTTCGATAAGATCAACTTCCTGATGGATGCCACGGTCGGCTTCATCAACATCAACCAGAACAAGATCATCAAGATCTTCTCCGTGGCCAGCGTGGCCTTCCTGCCGCCGACGCTGATCGCGTCCATCTACGGCATGAACTTCCACGGCTGGTTCCCGGAGCTGGAGTGGTCGCTGGGCTACCCGTTCGCGCTGCTTCTGATGGTGACGTCGGCCATCGCGCCGTTCTGGTACTTCCGCCGGCGCGGCTGGCTCAAGTAAATGGCCGGCGCCTCACAGCAGGCGCGGGCTGAATTCCAGCGACAGGGTGCTGAAGTAGGGCGCCGTGCTCCATTGCCGGTGCAGGGCCAGGGCCCGTTCGTACAGGCAGCTTTGCACGTCGTAGGGGCTGAAGTCGAACGGCGGCTGGGCGCGCACGGCGCAGGCCCGGGCGGCGCTGTCGAGGAAGGAGGCGAGGTCGAAGCGGCCGGCCGACAGCTGCTGCTGCAGCTGCTCCACGATCGCCTCCGTCTGCACCGCTTCCGGCGCCACCGTGCCGTTGGCGGGATCGCGCACGGCGCGCTTGACCTGCTCGGCCTCGTGGCCCAGCGCCAGCTGGCTGAGAAAGCCGTGGCGCAGCGGCAGCGCCGATTCCACCACATAATGCAGCAGGTCATGCGGCAGCACATCCTGGCGCGGCATCAGGGTCTCGGTGCAGCTGCCGTTGTTGCGCACCATGCGCAGCACGTCGTAGCGGTCGCTGCTGGAACGTTTTTCGGCGATGAGTTTCATGAAACTTAATGTATCTATTGGCAATGTCGTGATTATGACAAGTCGGCGGGGCTGAATAATCACCAACTTTCACCGAAGGCAAAATAATTGCGCCGGCGCCATCCGGTAGAATGGCGCCCGGCGTCACCGGGCGGTCATGCTGATCAGTTACACTAGCGGCATTTTTACGCACGCCCAGCGCGCGCCGTTGCCACAGAAAGCACACGCAATGACAAAAAAACGGCAATTTTTCCCACGCCAGGTCGTCGAGGCCGGCAACCGCTGGGACCTGGCCCTGCTGCCCATCGTGCTGGCCCTGTTCGTGCTGCTGGCCTACGGCAGCCAGCAGATGGTGCGTCCCTACGCCGTCGGCGAGACGCTGCCGCTGTCGCTGGAACCATACTACCTGCCGTACTACCTGCTGCGCACCACCTTGCGCATGTTTATCGCGCTCGGTGCGTCGATGGTGTTCAGCTGCGTGTTCGCCGCCCTCACCACCAAGTACCGGCTGGCCGAGAAGGTGCTGGTGCCGCTGCTCGACATCCTGCAATCGATCCCCATTCTGGGCTTCCTGTCGATCACGGTGACGGCCTTCATCGCCCTGTTCCCCGGTAACCTGCTGGGGGTGGAGTGCGCGGCCATCTTCGCCATCTTCACTTCGCAGGCGTGGAACATGGCGTTCTCCGCCTACCAGGGCTTCCGCACCGTGCCGGCCGAACTGTCGGAGGCGGCCAGCGTGTTCCAGCTGTCGGGCTGGCAGCGCTTCTGGCGCCTGGAGCTGCCGTTCGCCATGCCCGGCCTGCTGTGGAACATGATGATGTCCATGTCCGGCGGCTGGTTCTTCGTGGTGGCGTCGGAAGCGATCTCGGTGTCGAACCAGAACATCAAGCTGCCCGGCATCGGCTCCTACATCGCGCTGGCCATCGAGCAGCGCGACCTGGGCGCCATCGGCTGGGCCATTGGCGCCATGCTGGTCGGCGTGCTGCTGTACGACCAGCTGTTCTTCCGCCCCCTGCTGGCCTGGGCCGACAAGTTCCGCTTCGAGGAAACGGGCAGCGACACGGCGCAGCAATCGTGGCTGCTGACCTGGCTGCGCCGCACCGAACGCACGCAGCAGCTGGTGGCCATGTGCGGCGCCCTGCTGGCCCGCTCGATCGCCATGTTCCGCCTGCAGCACGACGGCACCTCGATCCGCGCCCGGCCGCAGCAAGCTTCGCGCGGGCCGCAACGGGTGTGGGACGCCGTGATCGCGGCCGTCGTGTTCTACGCGCTGTGGGAGCTGGGTCACTTCATCCGCGCCGAAGTGGGCTGGAGCGAAGTGGGACGGGTGCTGGTGCTGGGCCTGTACACGCTGTCGCGCGTGCTGTTGCTGCTGGCGCTGGCCGCCCTGGTGTGGGTGCCGGTGGGCGTGTGGATAGGCATGAATCCGCGCTGGGCCTCGCGCACCCAGGCCGTGGCCCAGTTCATGGCCGCGTTCCCGGCCAACCTGGTGTTCCCGGTGGCGGTGGTGGCCATCGTGCGCTTCCACCTCAACCCCGACATCTGGCTGTCGCCGCTGATGATCCTCGGGACCCAGTGGTACCTGCTGTTTAACGTGATCGCCGGCGCCTCCACCGTGCCGACGGAGTTGCGCCACGCGGCCCAGAACTTCGGCCTGTCGGGCTGGCTCAAGTGGCGGCGCTACCTGCTGCCGGCCATCTTCCCCAGCTTCGTCACGGGCGCCATCACGGCCAGCGGCGGTTCGTGGAACGCCTCCATCGTGGCCGAATACGTGAGCTGGGGCGACACCACCGTCCAGGCCCATGGCCTGGGCAGCTACATCGCCGAGATGACGGCCAAGGGCGACTTCCCCCGCATCGCGCTGGGCATCGGCGTGATGTGCATCTTCGTCATGGGTTTCAACCATTTCGTGTGGCGCCGCCTGTACACGATGGCCGAGAGCCGGCTGCATTTCTAGCCCTGAATTGACTGATTTGAGAGACTGACACTATGAGCACCCCCATCGTCGAACTGAAAGCGGTCGGCAAGCATTTCCGCGGCGCCGACGGCTCCGCCCGTTCCGTGCTCGAAGGCGTGGACTTTACCCTGCACGAAGGCGAGATCGTGGCCCTGCTGGGCCAGTCCGGCTCCGGCAAGTCCACCATGTTGCGCATCATGGCCGGCCTGATCCAGGCCGACGACGGCCAGGTGCTGTACCGCGGCATGCCGCTGTATGGCACGGCGCGCGGGATCCGCATGGTGTTCCAGTCGTTCGCCCTGTTCCCGTGGCTGACGGTGCAGAAGAACGTGGAGCTGGGGCTGGAAGCGCAGGGCATGCCGGCCGACGAGCGGGCGCGCCGGGCCGAGAAGGTGATCGACCTGATCGGCCTGTCCGGCTTCGAAGGCGCGCTGCCGCGCGAGCTGTCGGGCGGCATGCGCCAGCGCGTGGGCATCGCGCGCGCGCTGGTGATGGAGCCGGAAGTGCTGCTGATGGACGAAGCGTTTTCCGCGCTCGACGTGCTCACGGGCGAGCGGCTGCGCGAGGAAATCCTGGAACTGTGGCAGTCGGGCCGCATCCCCACCAAGGCCATCCTGGTGGTATCGCACAACATCGAGGAAGCGGTGATGATGGCCGACCGGGTGCTGATCTTCGCCAGCGACCCGGGGCGGGTGCGGGCCGAGCTGCCCATTTCGCTGCCGCAGCCGCGCAAGGCGGCCGGGCCGGAAGTACGGCAGCTGATCGACAAGGTATATGAGCTGATGACGGCCGGCGCCGCCCGTCCGGGCCTGATCAGCGAGAAGGAAGTCAAGCTGCAGCTGGGCGACCGCCTGCCGCAGGCCGACATCTCGCACATGGAAGCGATCTTGGAACTGCTGGCCGAGGAACCGTTCTCGGGCCGCGCCGACCTGCCGCAGCTGGCCGAAGAGACGGAGCTGACCGACGACGAGCTGCTGCAAGTGCTGAACGCCCTGATCCTGCTGGGCTTTGCCTACCTGACCAACGGCGACATCCTGCTGACGGCGCTGGGCAGCGGCTACGTGGCCGCCTCCAACACGGAGCGCCAGGACATCTTCGGCAAGCAGCTGCTCGAGCACGTGCCGCTGGTGGCCTACATCTGCCACGGCCTGGCGCAGGACAAGTCGGGCGACCTGCCGGAAGACCTGTTCCTCAAGCTGTTGCGCTTCACGTTGAGCGAAGAAGAAGCCGAGCGCGCGCTGCGGGTGGCGATCGAGTGGGGCCGCTATGGCGACCTGTTCGAATACAACTTCAACACCGGCGTGATCCAGCGCCCCAAGGAAGACATGCCGTCACCCGACTAAGCAAGGCGGGAAAAATGGGGTACGTCCCCATTTTTTAGAAAATGGGGACGTACCCCATTTTCTGGGGACGCGGACTCAGGCGGCCAGTTTTGCGAACACGCGGCGGGCGGCGGCGATGGTGTCGTCGATCACGGCGTCGCTGTGCTGGGCCGATACGAAACCGGCTTCGAACGCGGCTGGCGCGAAGTAGACGCCTTCGTCCAGCATGGCGTGGAAGAATACGTTGAAGCGCTCGCGGTCACCGGCCATCATCTCGGCGTAGTTGTGCGGCGGCGTGGCGCTGAAGTACAGGCCGAACATGCCGCCGATGGCGTCGGCGCAGAACGTCACGCCCGCTTCCCTGGCCGCCGCCGTCAGGCCGTCGGCCAGGCGCTTGGCCGTGGCGCCCAGCCGCTCGTGGAAGCCGGGCTGCTGGATCAGCTTGAGCGTGGTCATGCCGGCCGCTACCGCCACCGGGTTGCCCGACAGCGTGCCGGCCTGGTAGACGGCGCCCAGCGGCGCCATCTTGCTCATCAGCGCGGCGCTGCCGCCGAAGGCCGCCACCGGCAGGCCGCCGCCGATCACCTTGCCCAGCGCCGTCAGGTCCGGCTTGATGCCGTACAGCTGCTGGGCGCCGCCCAGGGCCACGCGGAAACCGCACATCACTTCGTCGAAGATCAGCACCGCGCCATGCTTGGTGCACAGCGCGCGCATCGCTTGCAGGAAGGCGGGGCTGGCCTGGATCAGGTTCATGTTGCCGGCCACCGGTTCCACGATCACGCAGGCGATCTGGTCGCCCATTTCGGCGAAGGCGTTTTCCAGCTGTTCCACGTTGTTATAGTCGAGCACCAGCGTGTGCTTGACGAAGTCTTCCGGCACGCCGGCCGAGGTGGGGTTGCCGAAGGTGAGCAGGCCGCTGCCGGCCTTCACCAGCAGCGAGTCGGCGTGGCCGTGGTAGCAGCCTTCGAACTTGACGATCTTGTCGCGCCCGGTGGCGCCGCGCGCCAGGCGCAGCGCGCTCATGGTCGCTTCCGTGCCCGACGAGACCAGCCGCACCTGCTCGATCGAGGGCACCAGCTTGCAGATTTCCTCGGCCATGTCGATCTCGGCCTCGGTCGGCGCGCCGAACGACAGGCCGCGCGCGGCCGCCTGCTGCACTGCCAGCACCACGTCCGGGTGGGCGTGGCCGACGATGGCCGGACCCCAGGAGCCGATGTAGTCGATGTAGCGCTTGCCGTCGGCGTCCCAGAAGTAGGGGCCTTCGGCGTGCGTGATGAAGCGCGGCGTGCCGCCCACGGAGCGGAAGGCGCGCACCGGCGAGTTGACGCCGCCGGGCGTGGTTTTCTGGGCGCGGGCAAACAGCTGGTCGTTGTGCGAGATGGTCATGGTGGCTCTGTCAGGTCAGTCTAGGGTGAGGGAAGGGCCGGGCGCGCCGGGGGCCGCGCTCAGGCTGAAAAATCGGTTCGGTACCAGCTTGCCCATGCCGTAGCGCTGGGCGTGCGCCAGCGCGGCCTGGGTGTAGTGCTGCGCTGCCTGCACGGCCTGCGCCGCCTCGGCGCCGCGCGCCATGTGGGCCGCGATGGCGGCCGACAGCGTGCTGCCGGCGCCGATGTAGGGGCCGGCCAGGTGCTGCCAGGGGTCGTGGCTGATGCGCCCGCCGGCGCCGTACAGGGTGTTGGCGTACAGGCCGTCGGCCTGGCCGGCGCGGGCCGCGGTGCCCGTCACCAGCACGTATTCGCAGCCCAGGGCCAGCAGGTATTCGACGTCCGCGTCGACCGTGCCGTCCTCGCCTTCGCGCCAGGTTTCGGCCAGCCGGCCCAGCTCCACCTGCGACAGCATCAGCAGCGTGGCCTGCGGCACCAGCAGCTGGCGCGTGACGGTCAGCAGTTCTTCCTGGGCCTCGTCGCCGGGCGCCGGCAGCCGTGAGCTGAACGGGTCGAGGATCAGGGGCGCGTCCGGATAGTCCGACAGGATCTCGGCGATGGCCGCCACCTGTTCCACATTGGTCAGCGCGCCCACCTTGAAGGCGGCCATGGTCATGTCTTCCAGCAGCACGCGGGCCTGGTCGCAGACCCAGTCGGGGTCTGTCTCCTGCACGTCCTCGATGCGGGCGCTGTCGCCGATCAGCAACGCGGTGGTGACGGGCAGGCCGGTGCAGCTCAGGGCGGAAAAAGTGGCCAGGTCGGCCTGGACGCCGGTGGCGCCGACCGGGTCGCAGGCGCCGAAGCTCAATATCAGGGGAGAAGTTTGGTTTTGCACGGCGGGTAGATTAAGATACCTAATTCGGCATTTTACTAGATTGAAGGGTGACGCAACGTGAGTAGCAATGAAACAACGCAGGAGTTCCAGACCTGGATGTGCCTGATCTGCGGCTGGGTTTATGATGAAGCGGCCGGCCTGCCGGACGAAGGCATCGCCCCCGGCACCCGCTGGGCCGACGTGCCGATGAACTGGACCTGCCCCGAATGCGGCGCCCGCAAGGACGATTTCGAAATGGTGGCGTTGTAGATCCTGTACTCTAATTAGCCGGCGGCGGCGCCGCGGTGCGCCAGGTACCGCTACTGTGTGTTATCGTGTAGCAACTTTTCAGCGAACAGACTATGACGACGCCGCAAGCTACCGCATTGAAAATCATGGTGATCGACGACAGCAGCACGATCCGCCGCTCCGCCGAGATCTTCCTGACCCAGGCCGGCTACCAGGTGGTGCTGGCCGAGGATGGCTTTGACGCGCTGGCCAAGATCAACGATCACCATCCGGCCCTGATCTTCTGCGACATCCTGATGCCGCGCCTGGACGGCTACCAGACCTGCGCCCTGATCAAGAAGAGCGCCAAATTCCACGCCACGCCGGTGCTGATGCTGTCGTCCAAGGACGGCCTGTTCGACCGCGCGCGCGGCGCCATGGTCGGCTCGGCCGCCTATCTGACCAAACCATTTACCAAGGACAGCCTGCTGACCGCCGTGCGCGAGCACACGGGCGGCGCGGCGCCGGTCCCGTCCAACACCTAGCAAGCAGCAGGGGGAAGCATGGCCATACAACGCATACTGATCGTCGACGACTCGCCCACCGAGCGTTACTACCTGACCGATATCCTGGTCAAGCACGGTTTTTCCGTCTCCACCGCCGAAAACGGCGAGGAGGCGCTGGCCAGGATCAAGGCCGACAAGCCGCAGCTGATCCTGATGGATGTGGTGATGCCGGGCGCGAACGGCTTCCAGGTCACGCGCTCGATCGCGCGCGACCCGGAACTGCAGGATGTGCCGGTGATCATCTGCTCCAGCAAGAACCAGGAGACCGACCGCATCTGGGGCCTGCGCCAGGGCGCCAAGGATTACCTGGTCAAGCCGGTGGACGCGGCCGAACTGCTGGCCAAGATCGCGGCGCTGGGCTGACATGGCGCGCCCCGGCCAGGAACACGAAAACCCGGAAGGCGGCGCCGAGCGGCGCAGCCGGTTGCGCCAGTACCAGGTGCAGCTGCTCGAGCGGATGCAGGCGGCCAAGAGCGGCGCGGCCGCCGGCGGGCGCGAGCTGGGCGTGCTGCTCGGTGGCCAGCCCTGTCTGCTGGACCTGACCCAGGTCAGCGAGATCGCGCCGCTGCAGCCGGTCACGCCGGTGCCGCTGGCCCAGCCCTGGTATCTGGGCCTGGCCAGCATCCGCGGCGGCCTGACGGGCATCATCGACCTGGCCTGCTTCCGTGGCCAGGGCGCCGTGACGGCCGGCAGCGACAGCCGCATGGTCACCTTCGCGCCGGGACTGGGATTTAACTGCGCCCTGCTGGTGGAGCGGGTGCTGGGCTTGCGCAAGCTGGACGACATGACGCCGGCCGCCACGCCGGACGGCGCGCCGCCCTGGTGCGGCCAGCGCTTCCAGGACGGCGAGGGGCAGCACTGGACCCGCGTCGACCTGGCCCAGCTGGTGCGCGATCCGCGCTTCCTGCAAGTGGGGCTATAGCGGCGCAAGCCGGGGCGACAAGTCGGTGCGACAACACCAAACACATCACAGGCAGCACACTCAGGCAATCGGGAGACGGCGGTATGGGATTCAACATGGGTATATTCGCGCGCAACAAGGCCGCTGCAGGCAAGGACCTGGCGCCCAACTCGGAATTTGCCGATGCCGGCGATTCGCAGTTCCTCGGCGTGTCCGGCACGGCCGCTCCCGAAGCCGATACGGCCGCGCCGCTGCGCCTGCGCGACGCCCTGCGCCGGCGCGGCGGTGCCGTCGCTGGCGCAGCGCCGGCGCCGGCGCCGGCCGACAGCGGCCCCGGTTTCAAGCTGCCCCTGATCGGCCACCTGCCGCCCCAGCGCCAGCTCAGCATCCTGAGCACCACGCTGGCCGTCAGCCTGGCGGCCAGCGTGCTGTTCGTGGCCCTCAACACCATCAACAGCGCCAGCCGCTCGACCCGCACCCAGGTGGCCAGCGACGCGCTGATGCACTCGCAGCGCATCGGCAAGGCCGCGCCCAACGCCGTGCAGGGCAGCGCCGAAGCGTTCCGCCAGCTGGACCAGAGCCGCAATGAACTGAACCAGGACTTCACCCTGATGAAGGAAGGCGGCAGCTACCAGGGGCGCGACATCGGCGCCACCCGTTCCGGCCTGGGGCCGCTGGTGGCGGCCGCGCGCAAGCAGTGGGCCGCGTCGGACAAGGCGGCCGGCACCATCCTGCAGCTCAAGGCGGACCTGAGCGGCGTGGACCAGACGCTGCACGCCATCAACGCCATGTCGCCCGAACTGCTGGCCAAGGCCGAGGACATTTCGGCCTACAAGGTGCAGCACGGCGGCAGCGCGCGCGAACTGGCCGCCATCGGCAAGCTGACCATGCTGAGCCAGCGCATGAGCCGCGGCGTGAGCGAATTCATGACGGCCGGCGGCATCAGCTCGGAGACGGCGTTCCAGCTGGGACGCGACAGCACCGTGTTCCGCAACACCCTGGACGGATTCCTGAACGGCAGCGCCGCGCTGGGGCTGCCGGCCGCGCGCGACGGCGAGCTGCGCGACAAGCTGACGGCCCTGCAGACCCGGTTCAACGAATACCAGAAGCTGGTCAGCTCGATCCTGGACCGGCTCGACAAGTTCACGGCCGCCAAGAGCGCCGAGCAGCTGATCTTCAGCGACAACGAGGGATTGCGCCAGCGCCTGGTCGCGCTGCAGCAGGCTTACCGCGCCGACCAGGACGCGCTGGACCTGACGTTCTGGCTGATGGTGGCCGGCGGCATGCTGACGCTGGTGTCGGCGGCGGCCATCGGCCGCGTGCTGCTGCAGGATTCCTACAACCGCACCCGCGGCGCCGACCGCCGGCGCCAGGAAGCGGAAGCCATGCGCCAGCAGGCCCAGCGCAAGGAGGAGGAGGCCAAGGCCATGAATGACCAGAACCAGGCCGCCATTTTGCGCCTGATGAACGAGCTGCAGGAAGTGGCCGACGGCGACCTGACGGTGCAGGCCACGGTGTCGGAAGACATCACGGGCGCCATCGCCGACTCGGTCAACTACACGGTGGAGGAGCTGCGCGGGCTGGTGGGCCGCGTCACCACCACCGCCGAGCAGGTCACGCGCGCCTCGACCCACGCCCAGACCATTTCCAGCGACCTGCTGCTGGCATCGCAGCAGCAGTCGCGCGAGATCCAGGACGCCAGCGCCACCGTCGTCAAGATGGCGCACGAGATCACCGACGTGTCGCGTTCTGCCAGCGAATCGGCCGACGTGGCGCGCCAGTCGGTGGCGGCGGCGCGCCAGGGCTCGACGGCAGTGGAAAACGCCATCAAGGGCATGCACGAGATCCGCGAACAGATCCAGGAAACGTCCAAGCGCATCAAGCGCCTGGGCGAATCGTCGCAGGAGATCGGCGAGATCACCGAGCTCATTTCCGACATTACGGAACAGACCAACGTGCTGGCGCTGAACGCGGCGATCCAGGCCGCGTCGGCCGGCGAGGCCGGGCGCGGTTTCTCGGTGGTGGCGGAGGAGGTGCAGCGGCTGGCCGAACGCTCGGCCGAGGCGGCCAAGCAGATCGGCGCGCTGGTGCGCACGATTCAGACCGATACCCACGACGCCGTGGCGGCGATGGAAAAATCGACCCAGGGCGTGGTGGAAGGGGCACGCCTGTCCGACGCGGCCGGCGCCGCGCTGAACGACATTTCGCAGGTGTCGAACCGGCTGGCCGAACTGATTTCCGAGATTTCGCAGGCCACCGGCCAGCAGGCCACGTCGGCCACCGGCGTGGCGCAGAACATCCAGCACATCCTGGCCGTGACGGAACAGACCCAGGACGGCACCCAGCAGACGGCGCAATCGATTCACAAGCTGTCGGTGCTGGCGCAGGAACTGAAAAATTCGGTGTCGCGCTTCCGTATCGCGCACTGACCCCTGCGCTCCCCATTGAAAGGCCGAGACAAGCATGAGCATGACTGATCTTCCGCACGCAGCAACCGCGCAACTCGATACCGGACCGCTGTCCTGGGTCATGGTGGAAATCCGCGAGGCGCTGGCGCGTTCCCGGACCGCCCTGTTCGAGGCGGGCGGGCGGGCGGCGGAAGACCAGGCCACCCAGCTGCAGCACGCCAAGTCGCACCTGCACCAGGCCCACGGCGCGCTGCAGATGGTGGACGTGGACGGCGTGGCCAAGCTGACGGCGCTGGCCGAGCTGGCGCTGGACCGCTTCAAGGACGGTACCCTCAAGTGCAGCACCGACCATGTGGAAGCGGTGGCGCGGCTATACCAGGCGCTGGTCGAATACCTGGAGGAGCTGCTGGACGGCGCGCCGTCGCAGCCGCTGCGGCTGTACCCGTATTACCGCGACCTGCTGCGCATGCTGGGCGCCGAGCGCATCCACCCGGCCGACCTGTTCTTCCCCGACCTGTCGCACCAGCCGGCCATGCCGCTGGCGGCCACAGTGCCGCCGGCCGACTATCCGGCCTGGCGCCAGCGCTATGAAAAGGCGCTGCTGTCGTACCTGAAAAGCGCCGACCCGGCGCAGCAGCGCGAACACGCGGCCGCCCTGCGCGATGCCGTGGTGCTGGTGGCCGACGCCCAGCACGATGCGCGCGCGCGCGCCTTCTGGCTGGCCATGCAGAGCTTCGCCGAGCTGGTGGCCGAGGGCAAGCTGGCCGGCAGTGTGCCCGTCAAGCAGCTGTTCGGCCTGATCAACCTGCAGATCCGCCGCCTGAGCCAGGGCGAGGCGGCGCAGCCGGAAGCGATGCTGCGCGACGCCCTGTTCTTCATCGCGGCCCAGGACGCGGCCAGTGCGCCGCCGCTGGCCCAGCGCCTGCGCCGCATCTTCATGCTTGACGGCCTGGTGCCGGCCGATTACGAAACGCCGCGCTACGGCCAGATCGACGCGGCCGCGCTGGAACGGGCGCGCAGCGCCATGGCCCAGGCCAAGGCGAGCTGGGACCGGCTGGCCAATGCGGAACTCGATCCGGCGCTGGACGCCGCCTTCGGCAGCGCGCTGGCCCAGGCGGCCGACGAATGCCCGGCCCTGAACCTGCCCGCGCTGGGCGTGCTGCTGCGCCAGCTGGCCGAAGTGGCTGCCAGGGCGGTGACGGCCGGACGCAGCGAGGAACTGGCGCTGGAGATGACCACCGCGCTGCTGTTCGCGGAACACGGCCTGCAGCAGATCCGTCACCTGACGGGCGACTTCGCGGCCCACGCCGATACCATAGGCGCGCGCCTGCAGGCGCTGGTCTCGGGCCAGGTGCCGCCCGCGCCGGCCCAGTGGCAGGGCGGCCTGGCGCGCCAGATGCAGCAGGACGACACGGTGGTGGCGCTGGCGATGGAAATGAAGACCGGCCTGCGCCAGGTGGAAAAGGTGCTCGACGATTATTACGTCGATCCATCCAGGCGTCCGTCGCTGCACGAGCTGGTGGGGGTGATGCACCAGCTGCATGGCGCGCTCGCCATCCTCGACCAGGACCACGCGATGGAGGCGGCCGGCCAGGTGCAGGGCGCGATCGCCGCGCTGGCCCAGGGCGAGGGCGATCCTGCGCTGGAACCGAAGGCGCTCGACGACATTGCGCAGAACGTGGGCGCGCTCGGCTTCTTCGTCGACATGCTGGCGCAGAATCCGGCCGGGGCGCGCGAGCGCTTCACCTTTGACGCCGGACATGGCACCTTCCGCGCCGTCCCGTTCCGCAAGATGGCGGCGGCCGAATCGATTCCCGTGCTGGACGAGCAGATGCCGCCGCCCGTGCCGCCGCCGCTGCCGGTGGCCGAAGCGCCGGCGCCGGACAGCGAAGCCGCGGTCGAAGCGGAGCTGCTGGAAATTTTCATCGCCGAGGCGCAGGAAGTGCTGCAGTTCGTGCACACCACGCTGGCGTTGCCGCGCGCCGAGGCGGGCGCGGTGGACAACCTGACCATGCTGCGGCGCTGCTTCCACACGCTCAAGGGCAGCGGCCGGATGGTCGGCCTGAACCGGTTTGCCGACGCCGCGCACAGCATCGAGAAAGTGATGAACGTATGGCTGGCCGAACTGCGGCCGGCCAATGAGACGCTGTTTGCCCTGCTGGAGCGGGCCGCGCGCGAGCTGGGGGCCTGGGTCGAACAGCTGGCTGCCGGCGCTACGCCGTCCGGCGGCGGCGAGGCGCTGATCGCCGCCGCCGACCGGGTACGCGAAGGCGACGAGCCGGAAGCGCCGGCCGTCGCGCCCGAAGCTGGCGGCACGACGGCGCGCGCGGAGCGGGCCGAAGACTCGATGGAGGCGCTGGAATTTGCCGCCGTGGCAGAAGCGACCGGCCTGGCCGAAGAAATCGAGGCGGCCGAACTGGCGGCCGACACGGCGGCGGAACAACAGGCCGCCGCAACCCTGACGCCTGACGCACAGGTGGACGCAGCGGCTGGAGAGGCTGGGGCGGCGGCCGAAGCGGCGGCCGAAGCGGAAGAAGCGGCGGCAGCGCAGGCCGCCGCAGCGGCAGAAGCAGCCATCATGGCGGCGGCTGCGGCGGAGGCGGAAGCGCAACAGGCTGCCGACGCCACGGCAGCGGCCAGCGATGCGGCCCGCGGCGCGGAAGCGGAAACGCCCATCGCAGCCGATACTGCCACCGCACCAGACACCGTCGCGCCGGAAAGTACCGCGCCCGGCGCCGGGGCCGACGCGCCGCGCCGCGCCGCTGCGCCGGGCCGCGCGCCCATGACGGGCAACGTGATCGAATTCCCGACCATCGCCGCGCCGCTGGTGCCGGCGGACGACAACATCAAGCACATCGGCGGCATCGATATCCCCCTGCCGCTGTACAACATCTACCTGGCCGAAACGGACGAACTGGTGCGCCTGCTGGCGCGCGACTTCGGCGAGTGGCGCCACGAGCCGCGCCGCCCCGTGTCGCACGACGCCCTGCACGCGGCCCATACGCTGACTGGCACTTCGGGCACGGTCGGCTTCGGCATCCTGCGCGAACTGGCGCACGCGCTGGAAATGACGCTGCAGTCGCTGCAGCCGCCGGCGCCGCACCTGGACCAGGTGCAGCACGACCTGCTGGACTTTACGATCGAACGCATCCGCCAGATGCTGCAAAGCTTCGCGCAGGGCGACATGCCCTCTGCCCAGCCGGAGCTGATCCTGGCGCTGCATGACCTGCGCGAAGTGCTGGCCGCCACGCCGCCGGCCGCCAGCGACGACATCGAAGCCCGTCTCGATACGCTGCTGGCCGAAACACTGGACAACATCTCCGCCGGCACGGCGCCGGCCAAGGCCGGCGATGCCGGACCGCTCGACCAGCTGTTCCGCGACGCCTACGATGGCCTGAGCGGCACCATTCCGGAAGCGGCCGAAGCGCCGCAGCCGCCGCGCAAGAAATACGAGGCACAGGCCGACGACATCGACGACTTGTTCAACGCCGCCTTCGACGACACGTTCGCCGAACCGCCGCTGACGCAGATGGCGCCGCCCCAGCTGGGCGAGCCGGAAGCTGAGCCGGTGTTGGTGCCAGCGCCAGCCATCGGCGAGGCGCCGGCAGCAGCGGCGCTTCCATCCGACGAGGAGAGCGAACTGGCGGCGCAGGCGCTGGCCGCCGTCGCCGCCGAGGCGGAAGCGGCCGATAGTGCGATGGCGGCGGAAGCCGAGGCGAAGGCCGAACTGCTCTCGCCAGCACCGCCCGATATGCCAGCGGCAGAACCGGAATTGGCCTTGGCGCCCGAGCCAGTAGCGGAACCCGAACTGGCATCGGCGCCTGAACCAGCACCGGGACCCGGGTTGGTATCGGAGCCTGAAGCAGCACCGGAACCCGAATTGGCGTCGGCGCCTGAACCAGTGCCAGAACCGGAACTGGAAGCGGAAATCATCGCGCTCGCGCCGGCTGAACCGGAACTGCTGGCCGCCGCGCCAGCCGTGTTCCACGACGAGCTGGACCCCGACCTGTTGCCCGTGTTCCTGGAAGAGGGCGCCGATCTGCTGCCGCAGGTTGGCCAGTCGCTGCGCGCCTGGCAGCATGCGCCGGCCGACACCAGCCACGCCAAGAGCTTGCTACGCGTGCTGCACACGGTCAAGGGCAGCGCGCGCATGGCTGGCGCCATGCGCCTGGGCCAGCATGCGCACGAAATCGAAACCCATATCGAAAACATGGTGCATGCCGGTTCGGCTTCGCCCCACGCGTTCGAGGAATTGCTGGCCCATTACGACCACGCGCTGCTGCTGTTCGAGCAGCTGCAAAATCCGGCCGCATGGCAGGAAGCGGCGGCCGTCGCGGCCACCGCCCCGGCAGCCGTCGCTCCGGCCGCTGCCGGCCAGGCAGCGGCAAAACTGACTGCGGACGATCTGGCGGCGGCCGAAGCGGCAGAGGCTTTGGCCGCCGCAGCTGGCGCCGCACCCGCCGCCACGGCTGGCGCGGCGTCCGCCACAGCATCGCCCGCCGCAGCGCTGGCCGCGCCGACCGTGGCACCGGTGGCACCGGCCGCACCGCTCGCGCCGGCCCTGCCCGCCGCAGCCGGCGCCGACGAGGAAGCGCAGGCCGCCAAGTCGCCGCTGGTGCGGGTGCGCGCCGACATCCTGGACCGCCTGGTCAACCAGGCCGGCGAAGTGTCGATCTCGCGTTCCAAGCTGGAAAACGAGGTGGCCACCTTGCGCGCTTCGCTGTTCGATTTTTCGGAAAACCTCACCCGCCTGCGACGCCAGCTGCGCGAGGTGGAGATGCAGGCCGAATCGCAGATCGCCTCGCGCATGTCGATTTCCAGCGAGCGCGAATTCGATCCGCTGGAATTCGACCGCTTCACGCGCCTGCAGGAACTCACGCGCATGATGGCCGAAAGCGTCAACGACGTGGCCTCGTTCCACGACAGCCTGACGCGCAGCGTGGACAACGCCAGCGGCGACCTGACCCAGCAGGCGCGCCAGACGCGCGACCTGCAGCGCGACCTGATGCGGGTGCGCATGGTGCCCTTTGCCAGCATATCCGAGCGCCTGTTCCGGGTGGCGCGCCAGAGCGCCAAGGAAGTGGACAAGCGCGTCAACCTCGACATCCGCGGCGGCACGGTGGAAATCGACCGCAGCGTGCTCGAACGCATGGCCGCGCCGTTCGAACACCTGCTGCGCAACGCCATCGCGCACGGCATCGAGCCGCGCGCCGCGCGCACCGGCGCCGGCAAGAACGAGACGGGCGAATTGCTGGTGCAGGTGACGCAGGAAGGCAATGAAGTGGTGATCGCCTTTTCCGACGACGGCGCCGGCCTGGACCTGGAGCGCATCCGCGCCAAGGCCCGCAGCAACGGCCTGCTGGGCGAGGACGAGGACGTGAGCGATGCCCAGGCCGTGGAGCTGATCTTCGAGCCGGGCTTTTCCACGGCCGATGCGCTGACCGAGCTGGCCGGGCGCGGCGTGGGCATGGACATCGTCCGCTCCGAAGCCCAGGCGCTGGGCGGCCGGGTCGACACCGTCAGCGAGCGGGGACGGGGCGCACGCTTCACCATCCGCCTGCCGTTGACGCTGGCCGTGACCCAGGTGGTGCTGCTGGGCGCCGGCGGCCGTACCTATGCCATGCCGTCCATCCTGGTCGAGCAGGTGCTGCAGATGAAGGAGGGCCCGCTGGCCGAAGCCTACCGCCACGGCCATGTGACGATGCTGGGCCAGCAGGCCGTGCTGCACTACCTGCCTGAACTGCTGGGCGAGGCGGCGGGCCGTCCGCCCGTGCTGCGTTCCAGCCCCGTGATGCTGCTCAAGAACGGCAACGAGCGGCTGGCCGTGCAGGTGGACGAGGTGCTGGGCAACCGCGAGGTGGTGATCAAGAACATCGGGCCGCAGCTGGCCCGTATGGCCGGCATCGCCGGCGCCACGGTGCTCGGTTCCGGCGAGATCGTGTTGATCCTCAACCCGGTGGCGATGGCGCAGCACCTGGCGCACCAGCCGAACGTGCGGGCGCGCCAGGCGGCGCCGGCCGCCGGGCTGGTGCAGGCGCGGGAAAAGGTCATCATGGTGGTGGACGATTCGATGACGGTGCGGCGCGTGACCCAGCGCCTGCTCGAGCGCGAGGGTTACCACGTGATGCTGGCCAAGGACGGAGTGGATGCGCTGGAACAGCTGCAGGGCCAGGTGCCGGACCTGATGCTGGTCGATATCGAGATGCCGCGCATGGACGGCTTCGACCTGACCCGCAACGTGCGCGGCGACGAGCGCACGCGCGCCGTCCCCATCATCATGATCACCTCGCGCAGCGCCGACAAGCACCGCAACTACGCGCTGCAGCTGGGCGTGAACGCCTACTTTGGCAAGCCGTTCCAGGAGCCCGTGCTGCTGGACGCGATCGCCGGCCTGCTGCAGTCCTGACGGCCGGGCCGGCGTGACTGGCTAGGCCGGCGCCTTGACGACGCCGTAGCGCGCCAGCGTGCGCTGGCGCGCCGCGTCGTGCTGCACCAGCGGCGCCGGATAGTCGCGGCCCAGACGGATGCCTTTCTGCTCCAGCAGCATGGGCGGCAGCAGCCATGGCGCGTGGATTTCCCGTTCATCGAGCGCGTCCAGCTGCGGCAGGTAGCGCCGGATGAAGCGTCCGGCCGGGTCGAACTTTTCCGACTGCGTCACGGGATTGAAGATGCGGAAATAAGGCTGGGCGTCGCAGCCGGACGAGGCGGCCCACTGCCAGCCGCCGTTGTTGGACGCCAGGTCGAAGTCGTTCAGCTGCTGCGCGAAGTACGCTTCGCCGCGGCGCCAGTCTATGCCCAGGTCCTTGATCAGGAAGCAGGCCGTCACCATGCGCAGCCGGTTGTGCATATAGCCGGTCTGGTTCAGCTGCGCCATGGCCGCGTCCACCAGCGGATAGCCGGTGCGCCCGGCGCACCAGGCCGCGAACGCGGCGTCGGCCTCGGGCCCCGTTTCCCAGGCGATGGCGTCGTAGGCCGGCTTGAAGGCACGCGTGGTCACGTGCGGATGGTGGTACAGGATCATGGCGTAGAACTCGCGCCAGATCAGCTCCGCCAGCCATACGGGGGCGCCGGCGCCGCCGCTCCCGCGCGCCATCAGCTCCGTCACCGTGCGTACCAGGTGGCGGATCGAGAGCGTGCCGAAGCGCAGGTGCAGCGACAGATAGGACGGCCCCTTGACGGCCGGGAAGTCGCGCGCCGCGCCGTAGCCGGCCAGGCGCGGCAGGAAGTCGTCGAACAGGCGGGCCGCCCCGGCCATGCCGGTGGGGATGGCCAGCTGGCCCAGGTTGCTGGGCGTGAAACCGAGCTGCGCCAGCGTGGGCAGCACGGACGCGCCGGGCGCCAGCCGCTCCGCCAGCGCATCGACGGGGTAGGGCGCCAGCGCGCCCGGTTCGCCGTGCAGCCGCTTGAGCCAGGCGTTCTTGTAGGGCGTGTAGACGGAAAACACGGTGCCGGCCTGCGACAGTACTTGGTCGCGCTCGAAAATCACCTGGTCCTTGTAGCTGCGCAGGCGCCGTCCGGCCGCGGCCAGCGTGGCGGCCACGGCGGCGTCGCGGGCGATGGCCTGCGGCTCGTAGTCATGGTTGCAATAGACGGCGCCGGCGTCCAGCGCGGCCGCCAGTTGCGCAATCACCACGGCCGGGTCGCCGTGGCGCACGATCAGGTGGCCGCCCAGCTGTTCCAGCCCGGCCGCCAGTTCGGCCACGCTGGCGTGGATGAAATCGACGCGGCGGTCGCTGCGGGGCAGGGCGTCCAGGATGGTGCTGTCGTAGACAAAGACGCAATAAACGGTGTCGTGTTCGTGCAGCGCGTGGTGCAGGGCGGCGTGGTCGAAGCTGCGCAAATCGCGGCGGAACCAGACCAGGGCGGGCTTGTGTGGCATAGGCGTGTCGGGGCGCAAGGCGGCGGTGGAAATTCGTGCCTACCATCAAGATACTGCACGGGGAAACAGGCCAGGCATGGCTGCGGCGACAATTCAGTGTAAACTATCGCTATCTGAGACTTAGCAGGCAAATGCTCTATCCGTGCGAATGTTACAGCAAAACACCGCTTTGAAAGACCCGCAAGCAGCCCAGCAGAGAGAGCACCGCGTATGACAAAAAGCAAAATTGGCAAGACTCTGGCTTTGCCCGGCATGATACAAGAAGCCACCGATCCGCTGGCCCAGACCGGCGGCGGCGCCAGTGCTGCCCTCAACCTGGCGAATCATTTCCTTATTGCAATGCCTTCCATGCAAGACCCCATATTCGGCGGCACCGTCGTCTATGTGTGCGAGCATAACGAGAACGGCGTGCTGGGGGTGGTCATCAACAAGCCCACGGACATGACGATGCAGGTGCTGTTCGACCGCATCGACCTGAAGCTGGAAGCGGCGCCCGGCGCGCCCATCATCGACGAGCCCATCATGTTCGGCGGCCCGGTCCAGGACGACCGCGGCTTCGTGCTGCACACGCCGGGCACCCGCTATTCGTCGTCGCTGACGGTGACGGACGAAGTGGCCTTCACCACCTCGATCGACGTGCTGGAAGCGGTGGCGGCCGGCACCGGCCCGCAGCGCATGCTGGTGTCGATCGGCTACGCGGGCTGGAGCCCGGGCCAGCTGGAGGAGGAAATCTCCCGCAACGGCTGGCTGACGGTGGGGGCCGACGCCCACATCCTGTTCGACCTGCCCATCGAGGACCGCTACGTGGCGGCCATGAAGCTGCTCGGCATCGATCCCCTCATGCTCACCTCCGAGGCCGGCCATGCGTGACGCCCGCCGTTGCACCGTCGCCGGGGCGGAGCCGGTGCTGTGAGCGCGGCCACCATCCTCGCTTTCGATTTCGGCATCAAACGTATTGGCGTGGCCATGGGTAACACCATGATTTGCCAGGCCCAGCCTTTAAAAGTGATCAGCGCCGTCGACAACGGGGCCCGGTTCGCCGCCATCGGCGCGCTGATCGCGGAATGGACGCCGGCGCGGCTGGTGGTGGGCCTGCCCAGCCATCCGGACGGCACGGAACACGAGATGTCGGCCCGCTGCCGCCGCTTTGCCAACCAGCTGCACGGGCGCTTCAACCTGCCCGTGGAACTGGTCGATGAACGCTATTCCTCCGCCGTGATCGCGGCCAAACGGGGCGAAGTGATCGACGACCGCGCCGCCGCCATCATCCTGCAACAATATTTCGACGCTCTTTGAACACCATGCCTACTACCTCCAACTCCCCGCAGCTCGATGCGGAAGCGCTGTACGCCAGGTTGCTGCAGCACGTGAAAACCGGCCTGGCCGGCGCCCCCGATCCGGCCATCGTCGGCATCTACTCGGGCGGCGCCTGGCTGGCCGAGCGGCTGGCCGACGACCTGGGCCTGTCGGCCCGCCTGGGCTTTGTCGACGTCTCGTTCTACCGCGACGACTACGCCAAGAAGGGCCTGCACGTGGGCGTCAAGTCGACCCAGATCCCGTTCGACGTGGATGGTGCCACCATCCTGCTGGTGGACGACGTGCTCTACACGGGCCGCACCACGCGCGCGGCCATCAACGAACTGTTCGACTACGGCCGTCCGGCGCGCGTCATGCTGGCCGCGCTGGTGGACCGTGGCGGGCGCCAGCTGCCGGTGGCGGCCGACTTCGTGGCCGCCAGCGTCGCGCTCGAGGAGCAGCAGGCGCTGGTGCTGCAGCGCGCCGGCGACGGACAATTTACGCTAACCATAGATGACGACCATGCTTAATCCGCAACTGAATAAACACGGCGAACTCCAGCACTTGCTGACGATCGAGGGCTTGCCTAAGTCCATCGTCAACCACATCCTGGACACCGCCTCCTCCTTTGTCGGCATCTCCGACCGCGATGTCAAGAAGGTGCCGCTGATGCGCGGCAAATCCGTTTTCAACCTGTTCTTTGAAAACTCCACGCGCACCCGCACCACCTTCGAGATCGCCTCCAAGCGCCTGTCGGCCGACGTGATCAACCTGAACATCCAGGCGTCGTCGGCCAGCAAGGGCGAATCGCTGCTCGACACCATCGACAACCTGTCGGCCATGCACGCCGACATGTTCGTGGTGCGCCACGCGCAGTCGGGCGCGCCCTACCTGATCGCCAAGCACCTGATCGACACGCGCCAGCCCCATGTCCACGTGGTCAACGCCGGCGACGGCCGCCACGCGCACCCGACCCAGGGCCTGCTCGACATGTACACCATCCGCCACTACAAGAAGGACTTCACCAACCTGACGGTGGCCATCGTGGGCGACATCCTGCACAGCCGGGTGGCCCGGTCCGACATCCACGCCCTGACCACGCTGGGCGTGCCGGAAGTGCGCGCCATCGGCCCGCACACGCTGCTGCCGGGCGGCCTGGAGCAGATGGGCGTGCGCACCTTCACCAACATGGAAGAAGGCTTGAAGGGCGTGGACGTGATCATCATGCTGCGCCTGCAGAACGAGCGCATGAGCGGGGCCCTGCTGCCGTCGGCGCAGGAATACTTCAAGAGCTACGGCCTGACGCCGGAGCGGCTGGCGCTGGCCAAGCCGGACGCCATCGTCATGCACCCCGGTCCCATGAACCGCGGGGTGGAAATCGACTCGGCCGTGGCCGACGGCCCGCAGGCGGTGATCTTGCCGCAGGTGACGTTCGGTATCGCGGTACGGATGGCAGTGATGAGCATTTTGGCAGGAACCCAAGGATGAAATTACATATCAAGAACGGCCACCTGATCGACCCGGCCAACGGCATCGACGCCATCAACGATCTGTACATCGCCGCCGGCAAGGTGGTGGCGGTGGGACGCGCGCCGGACGGCTTCACCCCCGACCGCACCATCGACGCCGCCGGCCTGGTGGTGGCGCCCGGCCTGGTGGACCTGTCGGCCCGCCTGCGCGAACCCGGTTACGAATACAAGGCCACGCTGGAATCGGAACTGCAAGCGGCCATGCAGGGCGGCGTCACCAGCCTGGTGTGCCCGCCCGACACCGACCCCGTGCTCGACGAGCCGGGGCTGGTGGAAATGCTCAAGCACCGCGCCAAGACCCTGAACCAGGCCCACGTGCACCCGCTGGGCGCGCTGACGGTGGGCCTGAAGGGCCAGGCCCTGACGGAGATGGCCGAGCTGACGGAAGCGGGCTGCATCGGCTTCTCGCAGGCCGAGGAACCGATCGAAGACACCACCGTGCTGCTGCGCGCACTGCAGTACGCCAAGACGTTTGAATACACCGTGTGGCTGCGGCCGCAGGACGCCCACATCGGCCGCGGCGGCATCGCCGCCAGCGGTCCGCTGGCGTCGCGCCTGGGCCTGTCGGGCGTGCCCGTGATGTCGGAAACGATCGCGCTGCACACCATTTTCGAGCTGATGCGCGCCACCGGAGCCCGCGTCCACCTGTGCCGCATGTCCTCGGCCGCCGGCCTGGACCTGGTGCGCGCGGCCAAGCGCGAAGGCTTGCCCGTCACCTGCGACGTGGGCGCCCACCACATCCACCTGACGGACGCCGACATCGGCTTCTTCGATCCGAACGCGCGCGTCACGCCACCGTTCCGCAGCCAGCGCGACCGCGACGCGATCCGCCTCGGCCTGCTCGACGGCACCATCGACGCCCTGTGCTCGGACCACACGCCGGTGGACGACGACGAGAAGCTGCTGCCGTTCGGCGAAGCGTCGCCCGGCGCCACGGGCCTGGAACTGCTGCTGTCCCTGGCCATCAAGTGGGCCGACGACTACGCGGCCGGCCAGCCCGACGGCGGCGTGCGGCCGCTGGTGCGGGCCGTGGCCAAGATCACGGCCGACGCGGCCCGCGTGGCCGGCCTGGCCGGCGGCACGCTGGCCGTGGGCAGCGCGGCCGACGTCTGCCTGTTCGACCCCACGGCGCGCTGGACGGTGAACGCGGCGGCGCTGGCCAGCCAGGGCAAGCACACGCCGTTCCTCGGCTACGAGCTGGCCGGGCAGGTGCAGGCCACCATCGTGGCCGGCCACGTGGCCTACCAGCGCGGCGGCCCACGCTAAGCGCCTAAGCTCCGAAAAAATGGGGTACGTCCCCATTTTGTTGCGTCCCCATTTTATTGGCGGGCAACCCAAAAAATGGGGACGTAACACCATTTAAGCGGTATGGCTTCTTCGCCTCTTTTGACGACGCGGTGTTATTTGAAAATTCTGCTTGTGTTCCGCCTGGTGCGGGTGGTGTTGCATATGTTGGCCGGCATGGCGACCTGCGCACTGGTGTTTCCCTGGATCGATGGTCCGGCCCGTAATGGCCATATCCGGCGCTGGTCGCGCCAGCTGCTGGCCATGTGCAATGTGACGGTGGAACAGGCCGCCGGCGGCGCGCCCGTGCTCGACCATGCAATGGTGGTGGCCAACCACGTGTCGTGGCTGGACATCTTCGTCATCAACGCCCTCTATCCCTGCCGCTTCGTGGCCAAGGCCGAGATCCGCTCCTGGCCGCTGGCCGGCTGGCTGGCGCACCAGGCCGGCACCGTGTTCATCGCGCGCGGCAACCGGCGTGACTTGCGCCACATCTTCAAGGGGCTGGTGCATAACCTGCAGGCCGGCGAGCGCGTCGCTTTCTTCCCTGAAGGGACGACGGCGGCCCAGGGCACGCTGCTGCCGTTCCACGCCAACCTGTTCGAAGCGGCCATCGATGCCAAGGCGGCCGTGCAGCCGTTCGCCCTGTCCTATGTGGACGGGCAGGGCGCATCCCACCCGTCCGTCGATTTCGTGGGCGAGATGAGTTTTGTGGAGAGCATCATCGCCATCCTGAACGGCGCGCCCGTGCAGGCGCGCGTGCATGCGCTGCCGGCGCTGGCCAGCGTGGGCGCCCACCGGCGCGAACTGGCCGAGGCGGCCCACCGGGCCGTGGCCGGCGCGCTGGGCGTGGCCACGGCAGCGGATGGGCACGCGCCCGGCACGACTGCGCGCGCCTGACGGCTGCGTCCCGCACCCGGCGCCTGGCCCGCGCCTGACGACTGGTCGCGCCTGAAAGCAGCCCGCGCCCGCCGGGCGCGCCGCCTTACTGCTTGCCCGCGTGCTGCTGGTAGGACGGGCAATCCACCTGCAGCAGGGCGTGGTCGTCCAGGCAGACGGCCGTCAGCTGGCCGCCCCACACGCAACCGCTGTCGAGGCCGATCAAATGGGGCCGCCGCAGCAAGCCCAGGGCCGACCAGTGGCCGAAGATGACGGTGTGGTCGGCGCTGCGCCGGCCCGGCACGTCGAACCACGGCATCAGGCCCGAGGCCGGATCGGCCGTACCGCTTTCCTTCAGTTTGAAATCCATCACCCCGTCGGCCGTGCAAAAGCGCAGCCGCGTCATGGCGTTGATCACGCAGCGCAGGCGGTCGGCGCCGCGCAGGCTGTCGTCCCAGCGCTCCGGCTGGTTGCCGTACATCTGGGCCAGGAAAGCGGCCAGGTCGGGGCCGCGCAGCATGGCGGCCACTTCGTCGGCCAGCGCCAGCGCCTGCTGCGCGCTCCACTGCGGCAGCAGGCCCGCGTGCACCAGCAGATGGCCTTCGGCCTGCAGCATCAGGGGCCGCCGGCGCAGCCAGTCGATCAGCGCTTCGCGGTCGGGCGCCGCCAGGATGGCGCCCAGGGTGTCACTGGCATGCTCGGGCCGGATGCCGTAGGCCACGGCCAGCAAATGCAGGTCGTGGTTGCCCAGCACGCTGTTGACGCGGCCGTCGCTCGCTTCGCACAGCGCTTTCACGTGGCGCAGCGTGGCCAGGGAATCGGGGCCTCGATTGATCAGGTCGCCTGCGAACAGGATGGCGGGCGCTTCGGCCGCGTCCGCTTCGCGGCTGGCGATGCGTTCGAGCAGGGCCACGGTCTGGCCGTGGCAGCCTTGCAGATCGCCGATGACATAGGTTTTCATAAAGTGTACAGTCTTTCGCGTCACGGCAGGATGATGTATATTCTGCAATTCTTGGCCGGCAAGCGAATTTCGCCCGGCCCATTACAGTTTCACATAAAATCATGTCTATGACTAATGTGGTACTCAGCACAGGATATTTACTCGATGATTTTTGTGACAGGCGGTGCCGGCTTCATCGGCTCAAACTTCGTACTGGACTGGTTGGCGCAATCGGATGAGCCCATTCTCAATTTCGACAAGCTGACTTACGCAGGCAACCTCAACAACCTGGCCGCGCTCAAACAGGACCACCGCCATGTGTTCGTGCGCGGCGACATCTGCGACCAGGCCCAGGTCGAAGCCTTGCTGCAGCAATACCGGCCGCGCGCCATCGTCCACTTCGCGGCGGAAAGCCATGTCGACCGCTCCATCCACGGCCCCGGCGCTTTCATCCAGACCAACATCAACGGCACCTTCAGCCTGCTCGAGGCGGCCCGCGCCTACTGGAGCGCGCTGGAAGGGGACGACAAGGCCGCGTTCCGCTTCCTGCACGTGTCCACCGACGAAGTGTATGGCACGCTGGGACCGGATGACGCGCCGTTCAGCGAAACGACGGCTTACGCGCCCAACAGCCCGTACTCGGCTTCCAAGGCCGCTTCCGACCACCTGGTGCGCTCCTACCACCACACCTACGCCCTGCCGACGCTGACCACCAACTGCTCCAACAACTACGGCCCTTACCATTTCCCGGAAAAGCTGATCCCGCTGATCATCGCCAACGCCCAGGCCGGCAAGCCCTTGCCCATCTACGGCGACGGCCTGCAGGTGCGCGACTGGTTGTATGTGAGCGACCACTGCGCCGCCATCCGCCGGGTGCTGGCGGCCGGCCGCCCGGGCCAGACCTACAACGTGGGCGGCTGGAATGAGATGACCAACCTGGACGTGGTCCATACCCTGTGCGACATGCTGGACCGGCTCAAGCCGCGTGCCGACGGCGCCAGCTACCGCAGCCAGATCAGCTACGTCAAGGACCGTCCCGGCCACGACCGCCGCTATGCCATCGACGCCCGCAAGCTCGAGCGTGAACTGGGCTGGAAACCGGCCGAGACCTTCCAGAGCGGCATCGCCAAGACCGTGCAGTGGTACCTGGCGCACCAGGACTGGGTGGCCGACGTGCAATCCGGCAGCTATGCGAGCTGGGTGGCAACCAATTACTTCAACCGCGAAGGTGCCCAATGAGCGTATCGATCCAACACCGTAAAGGCATCATCCTGGCCGGCGGCTCCGGCACCCGGCTCTATCCGGTGACGATGAGCGTGTCCAAGCAGCTGCTGCCCATCTACGACAAGCCGATGATCTACCATCCGCTGACCACCCTGATGCTGGCCGGCATACGCGACATCCTCATCATCTCCACCCCGCAGGACACGCCCCGTTTCCGCGACCTGCTGGGCGATGGCAGCCAGTGGGGCCTCGAGCTGCAGTACGCCGTGCAGCCGTCGCCGGACGGGCTGGCCCAGGCCTTCATCATCGGCAAGCAATTCGTGGGCGACGGCCCGTCGGCCCTGATCCTGGGCGACAACATCTACTACGGCAACGACCTGGAAGCGCGCTTGCGCCACGCGGCCGCACAGGACCGGGGCGCCACCGTGTTCGCCTACCACGTGCAAGACCCGGAGCGTTATGGCGTGGTCGAATTCAACGGCGAGCACCAGGCCGTCAGTATCGAGGAAAAGCCGCTCCAGCCCAAGTCCAACTATGCCGTCACGGGCCTGTATTTCTACGATAACCAGGTGTGCGACATCGCCGCCTCGATCAAGCCATCGGCCCGCGGCGAACTGGAAATCACGGACGTCAACCGGGCCTATCTGGAAGCGGGCCGGCTCGACGTGGAAGTGCTGGGCCGCGGCATGGCCTGGCTCGACACGGGCACCCACGAATCGCTGCTCGAGGCGTCGCAGTTCATCGCCACCATCGAGCGCCGCCAGGGCTTGAAAGTGGCGTGCCCGGAGGAGATCGCCTACCGCAAGGGCTATATCGACGCCGCCCAGCTGCTCCGTCTGGCCGAGCCGCTGAAGAAGAACCAGTATGGCCAGTACCTGTTGCAGATTCTCGATGACAAGGTGGTGCGCCGATGAACGTGATAGCCACGCCGCTGCAAGGCATGCTGGTGCTGGAGCCACGCGTGTTCGGCGACGACCGCGGGTTTTTCTTTGAAAGTTACAACGCCCGCCGCTTTGCCGAACTGACGGGGGTGACGGCGCCCTTCGTGCAGGACAACCATTCCCGTTCCGCCCGCAACGTGCTGCGCGGCCTGCACTACCAGATCCAGCAAGCGCAGGGCAAGCTGGTGCGGGTGACGGCCGGCGCCGTGTTCGACGTGGTGGTGGACGTGCGCAAGAGCTCGCCCACTTTCGGCCAGTGGTACGGCACCGAACTGTCGGCCGAGAACAAGCGCCAGCTGTGGATACCGCCCGGCTTCGCGCACGGCTTCGTCGTCACCAGCGAAGCGGCCGAATTCCTCTACAAGACGACCGACTACTGGGCTCCCGAGCACGAGCGGGCCATCTTGTGGAACGACCCGGCCATCGGCATCGACTGGCCGCTGGACGGTGCGCCCCTGCTGTCGGGCAAGGACCAGGCCGGCAAGCTGCTGGCCGACGCGGACGTGTTCGCATGAAGATCCTGCTGACGGGAAGCACGGGCCAGGTCGGCTACGAGCTCGAGCGCAGCCTGCAGGGCATCGGCGAGGTGGTGGCCGTCGATCGCGCCCGCATGGACCTGGCCGACCTGGACCAGGTGCGCGATGTGATCCGGGCCGTGCGGCCCGGGCTGATCGTCAACCCGGCCGCCTACACGGCCGTCGACCAGGCCGAGCGCGAGCCGCAGCTGGCCCACCGCATCAACGCCGACGCGCCGGCCCTGATGGCGCAGGAAGCGAAGCTGCTGGGCGCGGCCATGGTGCACTATTCGACCGACTACGTGTTCGACGGCAGCGATCCCGCCCCGCGCCGCGAAGGCGACGCCACCGGCCCCCTCAATGTGTACGGTGCCAGCAAGCTGGCCGGCGAGCAAGCGATTGCGGCGGCCGGCATCCGGCACCTGATCTTCCGCACCAGCTGGGTCTACGGCATGCGCGGCAAGAACTTCCTGCTCACCATGCTGCGCCTGGCGCGCGAGCGCGACGAGCTGCGGGTGGTCAACGACCAGCATGGCGCGCCCACCTGGAGCCGCACCATCGCCGACGCCACGGCCCTGATGCTGGCCCAGGCCAGCGCCGGCGGCAGCCCGTGGTGGCAGCAGCATGGCGGCGTCTATCACTTGAGCAGCCAGGGCCAGACCACCTGGTATGACTTCACCCGCGCCATCCTCGACACGGCCGGCATCGCCTGCCGCGTGCTGCCCATCGCCAGTGCCGAGTATCCGGTGCCGGCCCGGCGCCCGGCCCATTCCGTGCTGTCGTCCGAGCGCCTGCTGGCCCATTGCCGCTTGCCGCACTGGCAGGAAGCGCTGCGCCTGTGCCTGCAATAGAGCGGCCGTGTATCCAGACGTAAGGGATGGCCCCGGACGGGCCGCCCCTTGCTAGAATCTGGTCCGCCCGCGGTAATCCAGTACAATCGCCGCTATCGTCGCCGTTGGCGTACTGATCATTACCGGCAGGCCGGGCGCATTGCCGCGTCCCGGCCGGTATCGGGTATCGAGCGCACCCGATATTTTCGTATAGATAAAAAAATACATGTTCTCCTTTTTACTGAGCTTCATCGCGTCCACGCTGTTGACGCTGCTGGTCATCAAAGAAGCTCGCTTGCACGGGCCGGCGCTCGACACCGATTTCCTGGGTGTGCAGAAAGTCCACGTCCATTCCGTGGCCCGCATCGGCGGTTTGCCCATCTTTGTCGCCGTCGCGCTCAGTTCCTGCATTTCCATCTGGCGCGTGCCGTTGATGGGCAACTGGCTGCTGGCGCTGCTGGGCTGCTCGGCCGTGGCATTTATTGGCGGTATCGCGGAGGATTACACGGGCCGCGTCAGCGCCGGGCGCCGCCTGGTGCTGACCATGGCGGCGGCCCTGCTCGGGTATTTCCTGCTCGACGCCCGTATCGACCGCATCGACTGGGCGTTTTCCGCCTGGCCGCTGCCGTATATGTGGCTGACCTTGCCGCTGACCATCCTGGCCGTGGCCGGCATCGCCAATGCCGTCAACATCATCGACGGCTTCAACGGCCTGGCCAGCGTGGTCACCATTTGCATGCTGCTCTCGCTCGGCTATGTGGCCTTGCAAGTCAACGACATGTTCGTGCTGGTGGCGGCCTTGATGGTGGCCGGCGCCACGGCCGGCTTTTTGGTGTGGAATTATCCCGTCGGCCTGATCTTCCTCGGCGATGGCGGCGCCTATTTCATCGGTTTTATGCTGGGCGAACTGGCCTTGCTGCTGGTGATGCGCAATCCCCAGGTGTCGACCTGGTATGCGGCCTTGCTGTTGATTTATCCGGCATTTGAAACCCTGTTTTCCGCTTATCGCAGAATGTTTGTTCGTGGAAAGTCTCCCGCCATGCCGGACGGTATCCATTTACATAGCCTGATATTCCGCCGCATCGTGCAATGGGCCGTGGGGCGCAAGGATGCGCGCGCCCTGATGCGCCGCAATTCGCTCACCTCGCCTTATCTGTGGTTGTTTTCGCTGATGGCGGTGGTGCCGGCCACGATATTCTGGCGTTATACCTGGGTGTTAATGTGTTTCTGTATTTTATTCATTATCAGTTACGTCTGGTTGTATGTCCGGATTGTCCGCTTTAAAGCGCCGCGCTGGATGATACGGCATAAGAAGCACTAGCAAATTTGTTGTAATGTAGTATATTCCCTGCATGCGTGCAGTTTAAATTCTTTATTTAATTTCACAGGGAATAACTATGGATTTATCAAATCTGTCGGCCGCTGAATTGCGCCAATTGCAGGAACAGATCAAGCGCGAATTGAAACAGCGCGCCGATACCGACCGCGCCAAGGCAAGGGAACAGATCCTGGCCATCGCGCACAGCGTGGGTGTGCCGCTGCAGGAACTGATCGGCAGCGGCGTGCGCGCCAAGACGGGCACCGTGGCGCCGCGCTACCGCAATCCGGCCGACGCCAGCCAGCAGTGGACGGGCCGCGGCCGCCAGCCCAAGTGGGTCAAGGACTGGGTCGACGCGGGCAAGTCGCTCGACCTGCTGCGCCTGTAAGCCTGTTCGGCGCCCGGCGCCCGGGGCCAGGCCGGCCTGCGCGCCCGCGTCCGTTCCTGTGCCAGGGCTTGCCTGGCGCGGACATCGCACTTAGTATGTCGGGTGGCGCCCCCACCCCACC
>NZ_JBYSZG010000047.1:0-46399 GCF_058786935.1 Rugamonas sp. FW305-51 | reverse complement strand
TAGGGGCGGCGGCAGCGGCCGGGGCGGGCTCCGTTTGCGGCGCGGCGGGAGTCTGGGCGTAGGCGGCGGTGGCAAGCACGGTGGCCATCAGGGCGGTCATCAGTTTAGTCATCATCGTTTCCTTTTTAAGGTTCAGTTAAGCGAAGTGCAGGTTAAAGGTCCTGCCGACGCCGCTCTGTGCGATACATAACCAAGCTCGACAATTTCCTATCAGTATCACATCGCCGCCCGGCGCGCTTTTATGGCTGTTCCGGCCGCGAATAGAGGTCGATGATGGTGCTGATGGCGTCCTGGCACACGGCGCAGAACTGGTCGCTGCGGTCGAACATCATGCACTGCATCTGCGCCCGGTAGTAGCCGGTCGCTTCGTAATTGGCCCCTTCGTAGGCGCCCACCGCTTGCCGCTTGGGGGCGCGCGAGAACAGCTCTTCTTCATGCGCCAGTTCGCGCTTGAACAGGGCGCTCATTTCCGATTCGGGCCGCTGCTGCGCCCGCAGCGCGAGCCGCTGCTGCTGGATCTGGCGTGAATAGGCTTCGAATTCCGCCTTCGGCCAGGCCGTCGGCAGCGCCGTCCCCGGCGCCACGAACCGCTTCCATTTCACGTTGGCCGGGTCGCGCAGCGCGGTGGCGTTCGGCTCCCACGGTTCGATCCGCGTGCCGCTGGGCCGGTACACGGCCGGCGAGGTGTAGTACTCGTCGGCCAGGCCCGCGAAGTGGTGGCCGAATTCGTGGATGAACAGGTATTTGGCCCAGTCGCTGTTGGCCGCCGCCGTGCTGAACTGGCCGAAGATGCCGCCCCCGCCGTACGTGTCGTTGTTGACGATGATTTCGATGAATTCGTAGGGGGCGTTCTGGGCCAGTTCGCGCAGGGCGCGGTTGTCGGTGGCCAGCACATAGCGCTCGCTGCCGAAAATGTCGTAGCGCGTGCCAAGGCGCGAGGCGTGGTGCACGCCGGTGGAGGGACGCGAGACGCCCGATTCCGGCGTCGGCGCGGCCAGCGCCCAGACGTTGAAGTCGTTGGCCCGTTCGCGGAACGGGGAGACGGAGAACAGCTGCCGCGCCATGCGGCGCGCCGTCGCCTCGAATTTCTTCATCTCGCCGGCCGTGTAGCCATCGCCCAGGATCAGCAGGTCGACCTTGTCCGGCGACGGGCCGCTCACATGGATAGGAATGGGACGCAGGGCCGACGGTTCCTGCTTGCGCACCACGTCCTGTGCGGCCGGGTCCAGCTCCATGCTCCAGGCCAGCGTGAAGGCGTTGTTGTCGTCGCGCTTGAGGATGCGCACCGTGACGGGGTGTGCCGGCTGGGGAAAGCGCACCGATTCCTCGAAACCGCGGCTGGCCTTTTCCGCTTCGCCCGTCGAGCGCCATTCGTTGAACACGGTGGAAAAGCCGCGCGAATAGAACAGCTTGCCGCTGGCCTTGTCCACCACCTCGAACTTGTTGACGCCTCGGTCAGTGTCGTCCACCGTGCGCGCCATGTTGCCCGGCCACGGCAGCGGTTCGATCACCACCCGCTCGATGGCATATTGTTCGGCCGCCGCATTGCCCGTGTGCAGATAGTCGAGCCGCATGGTGGCCGGTGCCGATGCGGCCGACGATGCGGCGGCGGGTGCGGCGGCGGGTGCGGCCGTCACTACGGCCATGGGCGCGCTGCGCGACGCAGCGCCGCCCGTTCCGGCGACGGTGGCATAGGCAGGCAGTGCGCCGGCGCAGGCCAGCGCGGCGCCCAGCAGACGGCGGCGCACGGCGGAACGGGACAGGTGAAACTTCATGGCGGCTCCCAGGTAAGGAATTCAATCGGCAAGTGGGCCGTATTGTAATTCCGTTCCGGGCGCCGGGGCGGCGCAACAGGCGGTCGGCCGGAAGCGGCCGCCCTGCCTATTTGTACTGGTACAGCGGCAGCTGCAAATGAATGGGGCGGATGTCGAGGCGCAGGTTGTAGATCGAGTAGGCCTCGGCCATGGGCGACTGGTAACCCACGCTGTCGGCCGTCTTGGTGAACCGGAACTCGAAGCCCAGGTCCGGCGTGGCCTCGCCCGGCGCGCTCAGGGCCAGGCCCAGCGCCTCCTCCTGGCTGTTGTCGATCAGCTTTTCCATCAGGTCGATCACGGCATTGCTGCCCAGGATGTCGCCGCTGAACACGGGCACCTTCGAATAGGGACGCTTGGGATCGAGCTTGCCGGCTGCCTTGTCGGGCGCGGGCGTATAACGGCGCGAAGCCAGATTGTATTTGTCGCCATGGTCCAGATAGCTGATCACGACGTTCTTGACGTTGAATTCGGCGGCCGCATCGTCCGTGGTGGCGCGCGACAGGTCGATCAGCAGCGCGCCCGTGTAACCGACGATTTCCACTTCGCGCCGGCTGTCGATCACCATGGCCGTGTTCTCGTCCACCCCCAGCCCGATCTGGTAGCCCTTCTTGAGCATGGCGGGAATCATGCGGGCGAAGCGCCCCCGTACCAGCAGGTGCTGGTCGACGAACACGTCGTCGCCGATGAAGCCGAGGCCGGGCGCGATCTCGCGGCCTTCCGTCACGCCCTGCTTGAGCGTGGCCAGTACCGTCTTCGGTTCGTAGAACATGGTGCTGCTCATGATGGCGGCGCCGGCGCTGGTGCCGGCGATGACGCCACCGCGGCGGTACACCTCCCACACCGCTTCCAGCGTGGCGCTGCGCTGGCCGTCCTCGCGCAGCAGGGCGCGGGTGATGCGGGCCTGGTCGCCGCCGGCAAAGAACACACCGCCGGCACGGCGTACGGAATCGGCCAGATTGGCATCGTCGGCGGCCTTGCGGAAGTCGCTGTCGGCCAGCTTGACGGCCACCGGCACCAGGAAGGCATTGGCGCCATACTGGTCCAGACGCCTGATGATGGACAGGCCGGCCTGCTCGGGATAGGCCGAGGCCGACGGGAACACGGCGATGCGGGCCCCCTTGCCGCCGGCCAGCTGCACGATGCGCTGCCAGACCTCGGCGTTGTCGCCCCGCAGGCCGCCGCCGATGATGACCAGCGTGCCCTTGGGTGCAGCCGCCTCGTCGGCGTACAAGTTGCCCGTCGCGCAGCAAAACAGCAGTGCGCTCCCCAGATAAAACAGCAAAGTCTTGAGCACTCGCATATCTTGTCCGATCCAGGAAAACAGGCCGGGCCAGAATGCTCCCGCCTCAGCAGACAATATACCTGATTTGGCGGCGGGGTTTATGAGCGCGCAAATATATCCCCTTTTCCGCTCATGCCCGCAGGCGCAGGATGGCGGCCCGGGCGCCGGCGCCGGGCCGTCCGGGCGCCGTTCGGGGCGCGGGCGGCCCCGATTGTCGCCAAATTCCCCCGCCGCGCGCCCGTATCGGGCCCGATCCGCCCCTATTTATGCTGTGCCGGGCCATCCTTGTTTATAATCAATCAAATCATCCGGTCCACCTAGCCCCTTCTTATCACCATGACAGCACAACTCTCCAAAAAAAGCGAAGCCTGGTCTGCGCGTTTCTCCGAACCGGTCTCCGACCTGGTCAAGCGCTACACCGCCTCGGTCTTCTTCGACAAACGCCTGGCCAAGGCCGACATCCAGGGTTCGCTGGCGCACGCCGAAATGCTGGCCGCCCAGGGCATCATCAGCGCCGCCGACCGCGCCGAAATCGAGCGCGGCATGACCCAGATCGCCCAGGAAATCGAGGCCGGCCAGTTCGAATGGCTGCTGGACCTGGAAGACGTGCACCTCAATATCGAAAAACGCCTGACCGAACTGGTGGGCGACGCCGGCAAGCGGCTGCACACGGGCCGCTCGCGCAACGACCAGGTGGCCACCGACATCCGCCTCTACGTACGCTCGGCCATCGACGACATCCTGGTCCTGCTGGCGGCCCTGCGCGGCGCCCTGACCGACCTGGCCGAAGACCACGCCGACACCATCCTGCCCGGCTTCACCCACATGCAGGTGGCCCAGCCGATCACCTTCGGCCACCACATGCTGGCCTACGTCGAGATGTTCGGACGCGACGCCGAGCGCATGGCCGATTGCCGCAAGCGCGTCAACCGCCTGCCGCTGGGCGCGGCCGCGCTGGCCGGCACCACCTTCCCCATCGACCGCGTGCGCGTGGCCAAGACGCTGGGCTTCGACGACGTCTGCCACAACTCGCTGGACGCCGTCTCGGACCGCGATTTCGCGATCGAATTCACGGCCGCCGCCTCGCTGATCATGACCCACGTGTCGCGCATGTCGGAAGAACTGGTGATCTGGATGAGCCCACGGGTGGGCTTCATCGACATCGCCGACCGCTTCTGCACCGGCTCGTCCATCATGCCGCAGAAGAAGAACCCGGACGTGCCGGAACTGGCGCGCGGCAAGACGGGCCGCGTCTACGGCCACCTGATGGGCCTGTTGACCCTGATGAAAGGCCAGCCGCTGGCCTACAACAAGGACAACCAGGAAGACAAGGAACCGCTGTTCGACACGGTCGATACGGTGGTCGACACGCTGCGCATCTTCGCCGACATGGCCGGCGGCATCAGCGTCAAGCCGGAAGCGATGCGCAGCGCCGCCCTGCAGGGCTACGCCACCGCCACCGACCTGGCCGACTACCTGGTCAAGAAGGGCCTGCCGTTCCGCGACGCGCACGAAGCCGTGGCGCGCGCCGTGCGCGCCTGTGTCGACCAGGGCTGCGACCTGGCCGACCTGTCGCTGGAGCAGCTGCGCGCCTTCTCCGACCTGATCGCCGACGACGTGTTCGCCGTGCTGACGCTGGAAGGTTCGGTGGCCGCGCGCGACCACGTGGGCGGCACGGCCCCCAACCAGGTGCGCGCCGCCATCGCCCGCGTGCGGGCCCAGCTGGCCAAGTAAGCGACAAAACGGCCGCCGCGCGGGGGGGAGGGGGGGCGCCCCGCCCGCCCCGCCGCGCCGGCAGCGCGAGTACGCAGCACGCAGCACGCAAGACATTACCCCGGGCGCCAACGCAGCGCCCGGCCAGCAACGCCTATACCGAAACGAGGAGACCGGAATGTTTATGTCGATATCGCGGGCCATCGACCTGCTCAACGAAAAGATCGCGTCCGCGGTGGCCTATGCGCTGCTGGCGGCCGTCGTCATCTGCACCGTCAACGCCCTGGTGCGCTACATCTTCAACGCCAGCTCCAACGCCTGGCTGGAAATCCAGTGGTACCTGTTCGCGGCCATGTTCATGCTCGCTTCCAGCCACACCCTCAAGCGCGACGAGCATGTGCGCATCGACGTCATCGCCGGCCGCTTCTCCAAGCGCACCCAGGTCTGGATCGACCTGTTCGGCTTTGTGCTGTTCCTGATGCCGATCTCGCTGGTCATCCTGTATTTCGGCGTGCCGTTCGCGCTGGTGTCCATCCACAGCGGCGAGATGTCGAGCAACGCGGGCGGCCTGATCGTGTGGCCGGCCAAGCTGCTGGTGCCGGTCGGCTTCACGCTGATGGTGCTGCAGGGCGTGTCCGAGATCATCAAGCGCATCGCCTTCCTGGCCGGGAAGATCGACGGCCACGAATTTGCCAAGCACGTGGCCACGCCGGAAGAGGAAATCGCGGCCATCAAGGCCGCCAACAAGCTGCAGTAATCCCCCCTACCTATAAGAGAGCGGAACGCGAGACATGGAATTATTCTTGACAGCGAATCTGGCCCCGATCATGTTCGGCGCCCTGGTGATCTTCCTGCTATCGGGCTTCCCGGTGGCGTTTTCCCTGGCCGCCAACGGCCTGTTCTTCGGCCTGGTGGGCATCAAGCTTGGCCTGCTCAACATCGAACTGCTGCAGGCCCTGCCCAACCGCATCTTCGGCATCATGGCCAACGACACGCTGCTGGCCATCCCCTTCTTCACCTTCATGGGGCTGGTACTGGAGCGCTCCGGCATGGCCGAGGACCTGCTCGACACGATAGGCCAGCTGTTCGGCCCCATCCGCGGCGGCGTGGCCTATGCCGTGATCTTCGTGGGCGCCCTGCTGGCCGCCACCACGGGCGTGGTGGCCGCCTCCGTCATTTCCATGGGCCTGATCTCGCTGCCCGTGATGCTGCGCTACGGCTACGACAAGCGCCTGGCCTCGGGCGTGATCGCCGCCTCCGGCACGCTGGCCCAGATCATCCCGCCGTCGCTGGTGCTGATCGTGATGGCCGACCAGCTGGGCCGCTCGGTGGGCGACATGTACAAGGCCGCCTTCGTGCCCGGCCTGCTGCTGACGGTGATGTATGCCGGCTTCGTGCTGCTGATCTCCATCTTCCGGCCCAAGATGGTGCCGGCCCTGCCGCTGGAAGCGCGCAATCTGCGCGAACCGAACGGCGACAGCGGCGCCCGTTCGCTGCTGGCCCTGGTGGTGGGCGCCGTGGCCGCCTCGTTCGCCTTCGCCCGCTACTACGGCGCCGGCCATCCGGCCCTGGCGGCCGATGAACTGGGCATCTTCTCGGCCGGCGTGGGCATCGTCGGTTCGTTCCTGTTCGCGCTGGCCAACCGCCACCTGAAACTGGGCCTGCTGTCGCGCATGGCCGAGCGGGTGGTGTTCGTCATGATCCCGCCGCTGGCCCTGATCTTCCTGGTGCTGGGCACCATCTTCGTCGGCCTGGCCACGCCCACCGAGGGCGGCGGCATGGGCGCCATGGGCGCCATCATCCTGGCCATGCTCAACGGCCGGCTGTCGTGGAGCCTGACGCGCCAGGCCATGGATTCGACCACGCGCCTGGCCTGCTTCGTGATCTTCATCCTGATCGGCTCGACCGTGTTCTCGCTCGTGTTCCGCGGCGTGAACGGCGACCTGTGGGTGGAACACCTGCTCTCGAGCCTGCCCGGCGGCAGCACCGGCTTCCTGATCGTGGTCAACCTGATGTTCTTCCTGCTGGCCTTCTTCCTCGACTTCTTCGAGCTGGCCTTCATCCTGGTGCCGCTGGTGGGCCCGGTGGCCGACAAGCTCGGCATCGACCTGATCTGGTTCGGCGTGCTGCTGGGGGTGAACATGCAGACCTCGTTCATGCACCCGCCGTTCGGTTTCGCCCTGTTCTACCTGCGCTCGGTGGCCTCCAAGGAAGTGAAGACGTCCGACATCTACTGGGGCGCCATCCCGTTCGTGCTGATCCAGATCATCATGGTGGCCCTCATCATCAGCTTCCCGCGCCTGGTCTCGGTCGAGAAGAAGGTCGACATGCACGAGCAGCTGGAACTGAAGCTCGACACCCCGTCCAGCGAGGAGAGCGCGCCGCCGCCCACCGAACAGAAACCGGACGAGGAGGCGCCGCAGCTGAACTTCTCGAGCGACACGGACAAGAAATGATGCGCGACAGCCGCGCCGCGCCCCAGGCCCCGGCCCGCCGGCCGGCCCTCACCTACCGCAAGCCGCAGCTGGGGCGCGACTACTGGGTGGCCGATTACATCCTGCCCAACGCGGACCAAGTGTCGCGCCGCTGTTTCGCCAAGGCGGACTGGGAACTGGGCGCGCCGCACCGCCCCGAGCCGTGGCCCGGCATGCGCAGCGCCGGCGCCCTGCTGCCGGACGAACTGGCGCAGGTGGAAGCGTGGGTGAAACAGGTGACGGGCGCCAAACGGCTGTGGCAGGAGGCCACGCCGCAGGGCAGCACGCTCAATCACAACTACGTGCAGCTGGTGGGCGGCATCGAGTCGGGCGCCCGGCCGCATACGGATTCGACCAGGTTGTGCCGCTACGCGGCCGTGATCTACCTGTCGCCCGCACCGCTGCCGGCGGCCGGCACCTCGTTCTACCGCCTGCGCTACCCGGACGGCACGCTGGGCGGCAACGTGTGCAGCCTGCCGCACGCCAACCTGCGCGAAGCATTGGGCGTGACCAGCCTGCCGCCGCAGGCCTGGCAGGAGGAGCTGCGGGTGGACAATGTCTACAACCGCATCCTGCTGTACCGGGCCAACCTGGTGCACTCGGCCAGCAGCTACTTCGGCTGCGACCATGGCGACAAGCGCATGACGGCCGTGTTCTTCTGGATGGCTTGAGGTCAGGGAACGGTGCCGCGCGCCGCGCGGCCAGCGCCCGGCGGCGCCGGTAGCAAAGCGCTAGCGCAGCCCCGGCCGGGGCGGCGCCACGATCTTCGACAGCACGGAAAACGCGGCTCCCGTCTGCTGCTGCTCGAGCAGCAAGGTCAGCTCCGTATAGGTGCAGATCATGTTGACCAGGCTGATCTTGTCCCACGCCAGCTGCTTGAGCACGGCGTGGTAGATGCCCGGCGTGCGGCATGTTTCCGGATTCAGGTGCAGCGTCACCGCGTTCAGGTGTTCGAGCCGCGCCAGCAGGCGCTCGCCGGCGAACACTTGCTCCACCACGCCGATCAAGGGCCGGCTGCAGATCACCATCACCTCGTTGACGCCGCGCGTGACGGTCACGAAGGCGCCGCGCACCGGTTCCGTCTGCGCCAGCAGCTGGCGGTGGCATTCATGGGTGTGTTCCGAATAGCGGAAGGTGAATTCCGTCAGCTCGGTGCGGGTGGTCAGTTCGCCCGTCTTCTGGGCCAGCACGATCTGGCTCTCGCGCACGGGCGGCAGGCGCTCGGACACGCGCCGCAGCGCCATCACGACGGCCGCCTGGCCGACCGGCTTCCACAGGTCGCTCTCGAGCTGCGGCTGCAGCTGGCGCGCCAGTTCCGATAAATTGATCAGGCCACGGCCCAGCCCTTCGGTCAGAAACGCCGATTCCATGACGATGCGCTCTACTTTGGTAGCTATCGACAGCATAGTGCTCTCCTGCTTGCGTCGCCGCGCCGGCCCGCCGGGCACAGGCCCCGCGACGGCGAACATATCCGCTGAAATGACAGGACGCCGCGCCGCGCCCGGACGGGCGCGCGCAGGGCGCCGGGACTGCGCGCGCGGCGCAGACCGGAATTGGCTATGTGGGAGGGGGCAGCACTGCGCTGGGCACGTTGCGGGACATGCGATAGCGTCTTGCCAGACGTGGGTGAGCAGTCATGTTTTTCTTCCTGTGGTTCCCGATGTGCGCGATGGTGCCGAGGGTCGTGCCCCGCGCTTGTAGTATGCCGGCCGAAACGGTATTCCCGCCGTTGCGACCTAGTGTAAATCGCAATATTAAAATTTCGCAACCTTTACCTCGCGCCAAGACCACCGAAGTGTTGCGTAAGTCACGCATTTAGAGTGTTACACCTATTTCGTGGCGGATTTCACACAAAAACGACCTATCGTGCGCGATTCCCACCCCAAATTGCGGTAAAAGCGGCCGTTGTGATGCTTACAAGAATGTCCCATTTTGAACATTCTTCCCCGCTGCGACCAATTTTCCAAGTTTTTTGACTTGGCCCCGGCGAACGGCATAGTGTGCCCCTGCCCGCTGTTTCCGCCGTACCCAGCGCCGCCCGGCCACCCCGCCGGACGGACGCGGGAAGCGCCGGGCTGGCCACGTTACCCCCGGCCAGGCAACCCTTCAATCGAACGAACAATACCCCATGGAGAAGAGATGAATTTACGTAAGACCCTACTTGCCGCATCCATCGCCGCCCTGCCGGTGGTGGCGTCCACTGCTGCCCAGGCAGCCGGTCCCCTGATGGCAGCGCCCGTCGCCCTGGTCTCTCCACAAGAGAGCGCCAGCCTGGTGGCCAAGCTGAGCGCCAAGGACAGCACGCTGGGCCTGGGTGCGGAGCACAGCTTCCAGATCGCCAGCCAGCATCCGGGCGTGGCCGGCACCAAGATCGTGCGCGTCAACCACACCTACCAAGGCTTGCGCGTGTTCGGTTCCGAAGCCGTGGTCGTGACCAATGCGGCCGGCGACATCGTCAGCCAGTCCGTGTCCGAGCGCCGCCCCGGCGCCCATGTCGCCGACGCGCACGGCCGCGTGGCCATGGCCACGCCGGCCGCGCCCGACCTGACCCCGGCCCTGAGCGGCAGCGACGCCATCGCGCTGGTGGTCAAGCAGGTGGCGCCGCGCGGCATCCACCGCTGGACGCCCACCTCGGAGCTGCTGGTCTACCCCGTGATGAAATCGGTGCGCGTGGCCTCGGCCGTCAACAAGGCTGAATCGGCCCTCAACGCGCTCGACCTGGTGGACGTGATCGACCACTACGAGCTGGCCTACATGGTCCACACCCGCATGGCCGACGGCAACCGCCTGGTCTACCATGACACGGTGGTCAGCGCCAGGACGGGCGCCGTGATCGCCCAGTGGAAGGCGCTGCAGACCGTGGTCGGCACCGGCAACAGCCAGTACAGCGGCTCCGTGCCCATCAACACCACCCTGAGCGGCAGCACCTACTCGATGAAGGATGCCAGCCGCGGCGTGGGCGGCACCTACGGCGGCATGGCCATCACCAACGCCAACCACAGCTCGGCCAACAACCCCAGCCCGGGCAGCATCTACACCAACACCAGCAACACCTGGGGCGACGGCCAGAACTACAGCGGCGGCAGCACCACCAACGCCAACGGCCAGACGGCCGCCGTCGATTCGCTGTGGGGCCTGATGAACACCTACGACGGCATGAAGAACGTGCTGGGCTGGTCCAGCCTGGACGGCAACAACACGGCCACCTACATCGCCGTCCACGTCGACAATTCCTACGACAACGCCTTCTTCGAGCCGGGCTGCAAGTGCATGTACATCGGCGACGGCAGCAGCTTCAAGAGCCTCGACTCGATCGACGTGATCGGCCACGAGATGTCGCACGGCGTGACGGACGCCACCTCCAACCTGACCTACTCGGGCGAGTCGGGCGGCCTGAACGAGTCGAACTCGGACATCGGCGGCGAGATGATCGAAGCCTACGCCCACGGCGGCGGCACCGGCACCGTGGTGCCGGCCACCGGCAACGACTGGATGATGGGCACCGAGATCGCCAAGGATGGCCAGCCGCTGCGCTGGATGTACAAGCCGAGCAAGGACGGCAGCAGCCCGGACGCCTGGAGCAGCACCATCAAGAACCTGGACGTGCACCTGAGCTCTGGCCCCAACAACCGCATGTTCTACTTCCTGTCCCAGGGTTCCAATTCCAGCTCGACGAGCGACTACTACAGCCGCTACCTGGTCAAGAGCCCGGCCGCCATGACTGGCATCGGCAACGACAAGGCGTGGCGCATCTGGTTCAAGGCCAATACCACCAAGTTCACCTCGTCGACCAACTATGCCGACGCGCGCGCCAAGGTGCTCGCTTCGGCCGAGGAACTGTATGGCGTGGGCAGCAAGGAAGCGATCGCCGTGCAGCGCGCCTACGCGGCCATCAACGTGGGCAGCGACGTCGATGAAGTGGGCGGCGGCGGCGCGGTGAGCATCAGCACCCAGCCGGCCAGCATCACGGTGGCGGCCGGTTCGACCGCCTCGTTCGCCGTGGGCGCCAGCGGCGGCACCGCGCCGTACACCTACAAGTGGTTCCGCAACGGCGCCCTGATCAGCGGCGCCAACGCGGCCACCTACAGCTTCACGGCCCAGAGCACGGACAACGGCGCCGTGTTCAACGCCACCGTGACCGACTCCTCGGCCACGCCCGTGACAGCCACTTCCGGCAACGCCACGCTCACCGTCAGCAGCACCGGCGGCACCACCGAGCGCGTCACCAACGGCGGCTTCGAGTCCGGCGTCACGGGCTGGAGCGGCAACACGGGCGACATCGGCTCCTACAGCGGCGAGACGGCCTACGAGGGCACCAAGTTCGCCTGGATGGGCGGTAACGGCAGCGCCGTCACCGAGAAGCTGACCCAGGCCGTGGTGATCCCGTCCACGGCCACCAGCGCCACGCTGAGCTTCGCGCTGCACATCGACACGGCCGAAAGCGGCAGCACCGCCTACGACAAGCTGACGGTGAGCGTGAAGAACAGCGCCGGCACCACGCTCGGCACGCTGGCCACCTACAGCAACGTGAACGCGGCCGCGGGCTACCAGATCCGCAGCTTCAACCTGTTGCCGTACAAGGGCCAGACCGTGACGCTGTCGTTCTCGGAGACGGAAGATTCGTCGCTGCAGACGTCGTTCGTGATCGACAAGGTCAGCGTGCTGACCCAGTAAGCGCCGTAACGGACGGTTCCTCCGGGAGCCGTCCCGCCGCCGGCGGCGCTGTTGTATCGGCGTCGCCGGCCGCAGTGCAACATTGCCTTTTTTGCAGTGCCAGTCTAAGGTAGCGCAGGGCTGCCCCGACTGTTGAGATTTTTTGAATGCGATAGAACCATGCGTACACCGAATTTCCCCGCCGTGCCCTCCCCCTTGCCGTCGGCCGACGTCCGGGCCCGGACCTGAGATGCAGTTCCAGTTGCAGGTGCAAGGCGCCGGCGCGGCGCGCCGCAGCGTGGCGCTGGACGCGGCCAGCGAAGCGGAAGCGATACGGCTGGCGGCCCGCCACGGCTGGCGCGTGCTGGCCATCGCCCCCGGCGGCGGCGCGCACGCCACCGGCACCGCTGGCATGGCTGGCGCGGCCGGCGCGGCCACGGCCCGGCCCCAGCCCTTCCCCCTGCTGCAGTTCAGCCAGGAGCTGTTGGCCCTGCTCGAGGCGGGCCTGAACCTGGGCGAAGCCATGGCCACCTTGCGCAACAAGGAGGAGCGTCCCGGCGCGCGCGCCACGCTGGGCGCCATCGAACGGGCGCTGCAGCAGGGCCAGAGCTTTTCCGACACCCTGGCCGGCTTGCCCGCCATCTTCCCCGACATCTACGTGGCCACCGTGCACGCGGCCGAACGCTCGGGCAACCTGCCCGAAGCGCTGGCCCGCTACGTGGCCTACCAGCTGCAGTTCGACGCCATCCGCAAGAAGCTGGTGTCGGCCGCCATCTACCCGGCCATGCTGCTGGTGGTGGGCACCCTGGTCACCCTGTTCTTGCTGGGCTACGTGGTGCCCAAGTTCAGCGTCGTCTATGAAAGTTCGGGCCGCGAGATCCCGTGGATGTCGCAGCTGCTGCTGGCCTTTGGCCGCGCGCTGGCGGCCCACCCGTGGCTGTGCCTGGGCGCGCTGGGCGGCGCCGTGGCCGGCGTGGCGCTGGGCCTGGGCCACGCGCCGCTGCGCGCGCGCCTGATCCTGGCCGTGCTGCGCCTGCCGGTGCTGGCCGCGCGGGCGGCCGAATTCCGGCTGGCGCGCTGCTACCGCGCCCTGAGCCTGCTGCTGCACGCGGGCATCCCGCTGGCCAAGGCGCTGGCCATGACCAACGCCATGCTGCTGCCGGCCCAGCAGGCGCAGCTGGCCCTGGCGCGGCGCGCCGTCGAACAGGGCTTGCCGTTTTCGGCCGCGCTGGAACAGCACGGCCTGGCCACGCCCGTGGCCCAGTCGCTGCTCAAGGTGGGCGAGAACACGGGCCGCCTGGGCGACATGCTGGAGCGCTCGGCCAAGTTCCACGACGAGCAATTCGCGCGCTGGGTGGACTGGGCCTCGCGCCTGCTCGAGCCGCTGCTGATGACGGTGATCGGGGTGGTGATCGGCGGCGTGGTGGTGCTGATGTACATGCCCATTTTCGAACTGGCCGGGAGCCTGTCATGAACGCCCGCGAAGGCGCCATCCTCGGTCCCGCCCTGCTGCAGGCGGCGCGCGCGGCGGCCATGGAACAGGGCCGGCCCCAGCTGGCCGTGCTGCAGGAACTGGCGGCCCTCACGCCGGAGGAATTCACGCGCCAGCTGGCCGCCCTGTTCTGCTACCCGGCCTGGCCCATGGCCCGGCTGCAGGCGGCCCGTCCCGCCTTCGAGCTGCTGCCCTACACCGATTGCGCCCAGCGCGACTGCGTGCTGCTGCACGAAGCCGGGGCCGATGGCGGCCATGGCGCGCCGGTGCTGGTGATCGCCGACCCGCTGGCCGAGGACGTGCTGCAGTGGGCCGGCTTTGCCGTGGCCGTGCCGTTCACGGTGGCGCTGGCCCACGGCGACGACCTGACGGCCTACCTGGCCCAGCTCGAATCGGCCCAGCAAGCCATGGCCGGCATGCTGGGCGAGGATGGCGCGGGGCCGGGCGCGGACACGGACGTGGAAGACATTTCCCTGATCCGCATCAGCGAGGACAGCAGCCCGGTCGTCAAGCTGGTCAACTCGACCATCTACGACGCGCTCAAGTTCCAGGCCAGCGACATCCACCTCGAATGCGACGTGGCCAGCCTGGTCATCAAGTACCGGGTGGACGGGGTGCTGGTGCAGGCCGGCCAGGTGCAGGGGCTGCAGATGGCCGAGCAGGTGATCTCGCGCATCAAGGTGCTGGCCGACCTCGACATCGCCGAGCGCCGCGTGCCCCAGGACGGGCGCTTCAAGGTGCGGGTCAAGGGCAGCGAGATCGACTTCCGGGTCTCCATCATGCCCAACATCTTCGGCGAGGACGCCGTGCTGCGCCTGCTGGACCGGCGCGCCCTGACCGAGGCGGCGCAAGCGCTGCGGCTGGAAAGCCTGGGCCTGAACGGCGATGCCATCGCCCACATCCGGCGCCTGGCGGCCAAGCCGCACGGCATGCTGCTGGTGACGGGCCCCACCGGCTCGGGCAAGACCACCACGCTGTACGCGGCCCTGACGGAAATTAACACGGGGCGCGACAAGGTGGTCACCATCGAAGACCCGGTCGAATACCGGCTGCCGCGGGTGCTGCAGATTCCCGTCAACGAAAAGAAGGGCCTGACCTTCGCGCGCGGCCTGCGCTCCATCCTGCGCCACGACCCGGACAAGATCATGATCGGCGAGATCCGCGACGACGAGACGGCGCAGATCGCCGTCCAGGCGTCGCTCACGGGCCACCTGGTATTTACCACGGTACACGCCAACAACGTGTTCGACGTGGTGGGCCGCTTCCTGCACATGGGGGTGGACCCGTACAGCTTCGCGGCGGCCCTGAACGGCATCGTGGCCCAGCGCCTGCTGCGCCTGAACTGCGAGCACTGCGCGGTGGACGTGGCGCCGGACCCGCAGGAGCTGCGCGACAGCGGGCTGACGGCGCAGCAGGTGGCAAGCTGGCAGTTCAAGGCCGGCACCGGCTGCGGCCACTGCCGCGGCACCGGCTACAAGGGCCGCAAGGCGGTGGCCGAGGTGCTGGTGCTGAACGACGCCATGCGCGAAATGATCTGCACCCGCGCCCCCGTGGCACGCATGAAGGAGGAGGCGGCGGCCATGGCGTTCCGGCCCGCGCGCGAAGCGGCGCTGGACCTGGTGCGGCAAGGGGAAACGACTTTAACGGAGCTCAATCGTGTCACTTACTGATCGCCTGGGTATGCGCACGCTGCGCCTGCACCTGGCGCCCCAGCAGCTGCTGGCCGTGCTGTGCCGCGGCGGCCGGCCGCAGGCTGCCAGCGCCGTGCGGGTGGCCATCGCCAACCCGGCCGGCCACTGGCAGCCGGCCGTGGACGCGCTGCGCATCTGGCTGGCGCGGCCCGGCCAGCTGGGCGCCGGGCTGGCGCTGGAACTGAGCCTGGCGGGCCGCTGGTGCCAGCTGCTGGTGGCGCCGTGGAGCGACGCCCTGCTCACCGAGGCGGGCGCGGCCCGCTTCCTGCAGACCCAGCTGGCCGCCCTGTACGGCGAAGTGGCGCGCGGCTGGAACGTGGCGGCCGACGACGCCCCCTACGGCCAGCCGCGCCTGGCCTGCGGCATCGACGCGGCCCTGCTGGCCGACCTGCAGGCGGCGGCCGGCCCCCGCTGCCGCGCCATCGAACCGGCCGTCAGCGTGGTGCTGCGCGCGCTGCTGGCGTCGCGCCCGCAGGCGCTGGCCGTGGTGGAAGCGGGCCGGCTGACGCTGGCCGCGCTCGATGGCGGCCGCATCGCCGCCATCGCCTGCCAGCCCTGCGGCACGGGCTGGCATGGCGAACTGGCCCAGGCCTGGCAGCGCTGGACCCTGCGCGCGCCGGAGCTGGCGCAGCTGACCGACATCGCCGTCGTCGACCTGAGCGGGGCCAGCCTGCGCCTGGCCCGCGCGGGCGGCGCCGACGTGCTGCCGCCGCCGTTCCGGCTGGCCGACAGTCCGTTCGGCCCCCTGCCGCCGGCGCACATGCAGGAGGCGGCATGAACTTCATCCGCCGGGTGCGCGCGGCGCGTTCATCCCGTTCTGCCGGCCCTTCTTCGCCACCCGGGTCGCCGCCCGGGTCGCCACCGGGACCGCCATCGGGGCCGCCGTCCGGATCGCCCCTGGACGCATCGCCCGGGTCGCGGCCAGCCACGCCCATGGCGCGCCTGCGCCGCCGACTGGCGCGGCTGCTGCCGCCCGGCGCCGGCCATGTGAGCCGCATCTGCTTCGTGCCCGCGCCCGTGCCCCTGTCGGGCTGGCGTCTGGCCCTGCTGGCGGCCGGCCTGCTGGCGCTGGCGCCGGCCGCCATCAGCTGGAACGCCCGGCAGCAGGCCGTGGCCCGGCTGGAAAGCCAGCTGGCGCAGGCCCGGCCCCGCACCATCACCCGTCCCGCGCGCGCGCCGGCCGAGCAACGCGCGCTGGAGCAGCAGGTGAAGGCCGTGGCGGCCGCCGTGCGCCAGCTCAACCTGCCCGTGGCGCGCCTGATCAAGACCGTGCAGGCGCCGCGCGACGTGCGCGTGGCCCTGCTGGCGCTGGACCTGAACAGCCAGCCGGCCGCCGACGGCGGCGCCGTGCCCGCGGCGCCGGCCGGCGCCCTGAAGATCGCGGCCGAGGCGGAAACCATGCAGGACATGATCAACTACCTGGCCTTCCTCAACCAGCAGCCGCTGTTCCAATCGGTCTACCTGGTCAAGCATGAAATGAACGTGAACGCACCGGATCACCCCTACCGCTTCCAGATGGAGGCCCAATGGCATCAATGACGGCACCCAAGCTGACGCTGGCGCCCAACCTGTCGGCCCGCCTCGCGTGGCAGCTACGGCGCACCGTGCGCCGCACGGGCGTGCCCGCCATCGCGGGCGCGGCCTGCCTGGCGCTGGCCGCGCTGGCGTACTGGCATGGCACGCAACTGGAACAACGCCAGGCGGCGCTGAGCCGCCAGCTGGCCGTTGCCGCGCGCGCCGCCGCCACGCCGGCCGCGCCCGTGGTCACCGAGGCCGACGGCGTGGCCGCGTTCTACGCCTACCTGCCCGGCCACGACACCATTCCCGACCAGCTCGGCGAACTGGCCAGGGTGGCCCAGGCCAGCGGCGTGACGCTGGCCAAGGCCGAATACAAGGCGGAGCAGGACAGCCAGGCATCGTTCCTGCGCTACCAGATCACGCTGCCGGTGCGGGCTGAATTTACCAGCGTGCAGAACTTCATCGTGGGCGCCCTGCAGGCCGTGCCGGCGCTGACGCTCGATTCGGTGGCCTTCAAGCGCGAGCAGATCGAGACCGGCGAGGTGGAAGCGCGCATCCAGTTCGTGCTGCTGGTGCGCCTCGGCGGAGGGCGGCGATGAGGAAGATCGTCCTTGGCGTGGCGGCCGCCGCCACCCTGCTGGCCGCCTGGTTCGCGCCCGACCAGGATGGCGGCGTGGTGGGCCCGGCCGCCGCCACCACGCGCGAACCGGCCGCCGCACCAAGCGCCGACGGCGCAGGTAGCACCGGCCCCACCGTTGCGCCAACCGTGGCCGGTGCGGCGGCCGCTGCCAACGGCGCCCCGGCCACGCAATGGCTGGACCTGCAGATCCACCCGCGCGTGGCCGACGATGAACTGGGCAACCTGTTTGCCAAGCAAAGCTGGCAGCCGGAGGCGCCCAGGAAGGTGCTGCCGCCGCCAGTGGCCGAGGCGCCGCCGGCGCGGTCGGGCGCGGCGACCCAGCCGGGCGGCGCGCCGCCGCTGCCGTTCCAGTTCCTGGGCCGCTTTGTCGAGGATGGCAAGAGCGCCTACTTCCTGCAGGCGGACGGGCGCAACGTGGTGGCCCGCCCCGGCGAAAAGATCGACGACAACTACCTGCTCGAAAGCGCCGCCCACGGCGCGCTCCAATTCATCTACCTGCCGCTCAACGAGCGCCAGTCCTTAGCCGTAGGGGACAACAATTGAACCGTCACACCGCACTCGCCTTCCTGTCCCTGACCGCCCTGCTGTGCGGCTGCGCCGGCAGCCCCAGCTACAAGGAAGGCAACGCCCTGCTGGACGCGGGCCAGATCGACCAGGGCCTCGCCAAGCTGGAACAGGCCGTGCGCGACGACCCGCACAACGCCGAATACCGCATGGTGCTGCTGAACCGCAAACTGAAGCTCGTCAACGCTTACAACAGCCGCGCCGACCTGCAGCGCCAGCAGGGCGATGCGGCCGGCGCCGGGCAAAGCTACCAGCAGGCGCTGGCCATCGATCCGGCCAACAGCGTGGCGCGCCAGGGGCTGGCCGCACTGGCGCAGGACGTGCGTCAGCGCCGCATCATGGCCGAAGCGGAGCAGCTGTTCGCCCGCGGCGGCGACGCCAGCCTGGCCCAGGCCCAGGACGTGCTGCGCCCGCTGCTGCTGGAGCGCCCCAACCAGCGCGACGTGCTGCGCCTGAAAACGCGCATCGCCGACGCCCAGTCCCGGCTGCACCCGGCCGGCGGCCGGCTGGCGGCGGCCTACCGCAAGCCCGTCACCCTGGAATTTCGCGACGCGCCGATACGGGCCGTGTTCGACTTCATCGGCAAGGTCTCGGGCCTGAACTTCGTGTTCGACCGCGACGTCGATCCCAACCTGCGCGCCACCATCTCGGTGCGCGACGCCAGCATCGAACAGGCCATCTCCATGCTGCTGGGCGCCAACGGGCTGGAACAGAGCGTGACGGGCGAGCGCGCCATCACCATCTACCCCAACACGGCACAGAAGGTGAAGGACTACCAGCAGCTGGTGGTGCGCAGCTTCTTCCTGGCCAATTCCGACGTCAAGACGGTGGCCTTCACGCTCAAGACCCTGCTCAAGGCCAGGGACATCGTGACCGACGAGCGGATCGGCATGATCATGATGCGCGACACGCCGGAGATGGTACGCATGGCCGAACGCATCATCGCCGTGCAGGACGTGGCCGACCCCGAAGTGATGCTGGAAGTGGAGGTGCTGGAGGTCAAGCGCACGCGCGGCCAGGAGCTGGGCATACGCTGGCCCGACGGCGCCGGCCTGACCCTGCTCGGCCAGGGCAACAGCCTGCCGGGCAACCTGAAGGTGGCCGACCTGCACCGCATCAACGGCGAGAACATCGCGCTGGGACTGGGCTCGGTGGCCATCAACGCCACCGGCACGGACACCGATAGCAACATCCTGGCCAACCCGCGCATCCGCGTGCGCAACAAGGACAAGGCCAAGGTGCTGATCGGCGACCGGGTGCCCGTCATCACCGTCACCACCAACAACGGCGTGAGCTCGGACAGCGTCAACTACGTGGACGTGGGCCTGAAACTGGACGTGGAACCGAACGTCTACCTGGACGACGAGGTGGCCATCAAGATCAACCTGGAAGTGAGCAGCGTGGTCAAGGAGGTGACCAGCAAGTCCGGCACCCAGGCCTACCAGATCGGCACCCGCAGCGCCGCCACCGTGCTGCGCCTGCACGACGGCGAGACCCAGGTGCTGGCGGGCCTGATCAGCGACGAGGACCGCAAGACGGCCTACAAGGTGCCGGGGCTGGGCGAGGCGCCCGTGCTGGACCGCCTGTTCGGCAGCCAGAAGGACGACAGCACCCGCAGCGAGATCGTGCTGTCGATCACGCCGCACGTGCTGCGCGCCATCCAGCGCCCGGAAATGAGCGCGGCCGAATTCAATTCCGGCACCGAGACCGAGATCGGCGGACGCGGCGCGGCCGGCCTGGTGCTGGCCTCGGCCGGTGCAGTTACAGGCGCAGTTACAGGTACAGGCGCCGGCCAGCCTGCCCTGCCCGCGCGCGCCGCTTCGGCCATGACCGGTGGTTCGCCCATGACGGGCGCCGACGCGCCGCTGGCGCCGCCCACGGAGCCGGCCGCCGCCGGCGCGATGGGCACGGAGCCGGCCGCCGACAACGGCGCCCGTGCGGACGGCGATGGCAACGCCCCGCCGGCGTCGCCGGCCGTCAAGCCGGTGCCGCCGGGCGGCATTCCCTACGCGCCGAAGAAGGGGCAGTGAGCATGGCGGCCCGTCCCCCGCGCCAGCGCGGCTTCACCTTCATCGAGCTGATGATCACGCTCACCATCATGGCCACGCTGGCCACGGTGGCCGTGCCGATGGCGCAGGTGGCCCTGCAGCGCGACAAGGAACGCCAGCTGCGCGCGGCCCTGATCGAGCTGCGCGAGGCGATCGACGCCTACAAGCGGGCCGCCGACAACGGCCGCATCAAGCCGGGTCTGGGCGAATCGGGCTACCCGAAAAAGCTGGAAGAGCTGGTGGAGGGCGTGCCCGACCAGCGCAGCCCGCGCAAGCAGAATATGTACTTCCTGCGCCGCCTGCCGCGCGATCCGTTCGCCCCGCCCGGCACCAGCGCGGCGGCCAGCTGGGCCAAGCGCAGCTACGCCTCGCCGCCGGACAACCCCACCGAGGGCGAGGACGTGTTCGACGTGGCCTCGCGCTCGGACGCGGTGGGCCTGAACGGCGTGCCGCTCAAACAATGGTGACGGCCATGCACAGGCGCGCGCGGGGCGGCTTCACGCTGATCGAACTGCTGGTGGTACTGGCCATCATCTCGTTGCTGCTGACCATCGCCCTGCCGCGCTATTTCGGCTCGGTGGAAAAGTCGAAGGAAGTGGCGCTCAAGGAAAACCTGCAGGTGCTGCGCAGCGGGATCGACAAGTATTACGCCGACAAGGGCGAATACCCGTCCGCGCTGGCCGACCTGGTGGCGCAGCACTACTTCCGCACGGTGCCGCTGGACCCGGTGACGGAATCGTCTTCCACCTGGCAGCTGCTGCCTTCGCCCGACGTGGACAAGCCGGGCGTGGCCGACGTGCGCAGCGGCGCCAAGGGCAATACGCGCGAGGGGGTGCCCTTTGGCCAGCTGTGAACGGCGCCGCGCCAGGCCCGCCCCCGCGCGCGGCTTCGCCTACCTGTGGACGCTGCTGCTGGTGGCCTTCATGGGCGTGGGCCTGACGGTGGCGGGCGACCTGTACGCCACGGCGGCGCGGCGCGACAAGGAACGCGAGCTGCTGTTCGTGGGCCATGAGTTCCGTAACGCCATCGGCCGCTACTACAACGCGGGCGGGCGCAACCAGTATCCGCAGACGCTGGAAGAGCTGCTCAAGGACCCGCGCTTCGCCGGCGCCACGCGCCACCTGCGCCGGCTGTATGCCGATCCCGTCACGGGCAAGGCGGAATGGGCGCCGGTGCTGGTACAGGGCCGCATCGCCGGCGTGCATTCGCTGTCGGCCCAGCAGCCCATCAAGCAGGATCATTTCGAGGACGACGACGCGGGACTGCGGCAGAAGGCCCACTATGCGGACTGGGTGTTTACCTATCCGCACGACCTGTTCATCCCGCCCCAGAACGGCGCCGCCCCCGCGCCCGGCGCCCGGCGCCCGGCCCGCAGGCTCGCCCATGCGGGGAGGATAGAATGGCGGCTTGAGAACCATCCTTTCGCTGCCTGCCAGCGCGCCGCCATGAGCCTGACCATTTCCCGTATCCTGCACGCCGGCTATGTTTTCGAATGCGGCGCCACGCGCATCGCCTTCGATACCATCTTCGAAAATCCGTTCAGCCGCAACTGCCACGCCTTTCCCGACGTACGCTTCGACCTGGAGCAGATCCGCCGGCAGCGCTTCGACGCCGTCTTCATTTCGCACTTCCACGACGACCACTGTTCGCTCGAAAGCCTGGACCTGCTGGACCGCGACACGCCGCTCTACCTCTACTGCCTGTTCGACGAACTGTTCGCCATGCTGCGGGAGCTGGGCTTTCGCCACGTGCATGCGCTGCGGCTCAACGTGCCGGTGACCGTGGGGACGATGGAGGTGATCCCGCGCGAGGCGCTCGACGCCGACGTCGATGCCATGTTCCAGGTCCGGGCCGAAGGGCTGAATGTGCTCAACGTGGTCGACGCCTGGATCGCCCCCGTCACGCTGGCCGAACTGGCGCAGGACGCGCCGTGGGATATGGTGCTGTGGCCGTTCCAGACCATGCGCGAGGTGGAGGTGCTGATGCCGTCCCGGGCCGAGATCGATCCGGTGGAGATTCCCGCCGAGTGGCTCGAGCAGCTGCGGGTACTCAAGCCCCGCTACGTCGTGCCCAGTTCCTGCCAGTTCCAGCAGGAGCCGTGGTCGTGGTACAACCGGGCCTTCTTCCCGCTCACCTACCGGCTGTTCGGGCAGGCGGTGGCGGCGGCGCTGCCGCAGGCGCAGGTGGTGCGCCTCGATCCGTCCGTGTCGGTGACGCTGGACGCGCGCGCGCTGGTGCCCGCGGCGCCGCTGCCGTGGGTGATCCCGGTGGGTGAACAGAACGTCGATTACCAGTACGACGGCCATGCTGCGCCGCCCTCCACGGCCGACATCGCACGCCATTTCGCGCCGCTCACGGCGCAGCAGGCGCAATCGGTGCTCGACTATTGCCGCGCGGGCTTGCTGGAAAAGTATGCGGGGATGGAGCTGCCGGAGGACAGCTATTTCGAGCAGGCGCGCGTCTGGCGCCTGTCGCTGTACGACCACGCGGGCGCCGTCACGCAGTTCCGCTACCGGGTAGAGAAAGACAGCATCGCGCTGCTGCCGGACGACGATGCCAGTCCGCTGGGCTGGACCACGGAAGTGCCGCTGGCCAAATGCCATGCGGCACTGGCACTGGGCGAGTCGCTCACGTCGATGTACCTGCGCATCAACGACACCGTGTTCGACGCGGCCACCGAGGCGGAGATCCAGACGGCGGAGCTGGTGGACGATCCCCTGATCCGCTGCCTGTTCAACGACGCCTTCGGCGCCTATCAGGCCGCCCAGTTGCGCCGGCTGCAGGAGCGCGGCGCGAGCTGAACGCTTGGGAGTCGTTCAAAAATTTACTTCTCGACGAAGGCCCGTTCCACCACGTAGCTGCCCTGGTTGTTCATGTTGCCTTCGGTAAAGCCCTTGGCTTTGAGCATGGCCGACAGGTCGTGCAGCATCGCAGGGTTGCCGCAAATCATCACGCGGTCCTGTTCCGGGTCCAGCTGGTCCAGGCCGAATTCGGCCGCCAGCGCGCCCGTCTCCAGCAGCTCGGGGATGCGGCCGGAGCGCACGAACGGTTCGCGGCTGGCCACGGGGCAGTAGATCAGCTTGTCCTTGATCAGCTCGCCCAGGTATTCATGGTCGTGCAGCTCGGCCTCGATGAATTCCTTGTAGCCGAATTCGCTCACGAAGCGCACGCCGTGCACCAGCACGATGTGCTCGTAGTCGTCGTAGTACTCGGGGTCGCGGATGATGCTCATGAACGGCGCAAGGCCCGTGCCGGTGCTCAGCAGGTACAGGTTGCGGCCCGGTTTCAGGTTATCCTTGATCAGCGTGCCGGTCGGCTTCTTGCCCACCAGGACAGTGTCGCCCACCTTCAGGTGCTGCAGGCGCGACGTCAGGGGACCGTTCGGCACCTTGATGCTGTAGAACTCCAGGTCCTCGTCGTAGTGGGGGCTCACGATGCTGTAGGCGCGCACCAGCGGACGGCCTTCCACTTCCAGCCCCATCATCACAAACTGGCCGGACAGGAAACGCAGACCCGCGCTGCGCGTGGTTTTAAAGCTGAACAGCGTTTCGTTCCAGTGGTGGACCTGGGTCACAGTTTCGGAGTAGTAGTTGGGGTAATTGGCAGTGGTCATACAGGTAGGGATGGCAAGTTGACGGAGATGCATCTTTGGCAAGGCGCGCGGGCGCCAGAGGGGCAATTGTACATCTTCCACTACATGCTTGCATTTTGGGCGCCCGCCGGCGGCCGGTTCGGCGGCCGGAACTGCTATCATCGGCGCAGCGCAGACACACTGATCCGCGCTGCCACGGAACCACAACTGGAGACCAACATGACCATAGGCGGCAACACCATCGAACAAGCACTGGCCACCCTGTCCGACATGACGGCGGGCGCCGTCCCGATCGGCCCGGACGAGCACCGGCAACGCATCCTGAAGGCGCAAGCGCACATGCGCGACCGCGGCATCGCGGCCATCTACCTCAACGCCGGCGCCAACCTGACCTACTTCACCGGCACCCGCTGGTCGGCCAGCGAACGGATGGTGGGCGCCATCCTGCCGGCCCATGGCGCGCTCGAATACATCGCCCCCGCCTTCGAGGAAAGCACGCTCAAGGACTTCATGCTGGTCGAAGGCCACGTCAACTGCTGGCAGGAGCATGAAAGCCCGTACCGCCTGTTCATCGCCACCCTGCAGCGCATGGGCATAGGCGCGGACGCGGACCGCCCGCCCCGCATCGGCATGTGCGAAAGCGCCGCCTACTTCATCGCCGACGGCATCGCCCCGCTGGCGGCCGGCTACACCCTGGAGAACGCCCGCAGCGTGACGGCCTGGTGCCGCAGCCGCAAGTCGGCCAATGAAATCGCCCTGATGCAGCGCGCCAAGGACATGACGCTGGCCGTGCACGTGGCCACCGCCAGCATGCTGCGCGAGGGCATCACGACGGTGGAAGTGGAGGAATTCATCCAGCGCGCGCACCGCAAGGTGGGCGCCTCCGGCTCCTATTTCTGCATCGTGCTGTTCGGCGAGGCGACCGCCTATCCGCATGGGGTAAGCTACGTGCAGACCCTCAAGCAGGGCGACACGGTGCTGATCGACACCGGCTGCAAGCTGCACAACTACATCTCCGACATCACCCGCACCTATGTGTTCGGCCAGCCCAGCGAACGCCAGCGGGCCGTGTGGAACAGCGAGCAGAAGGCGCAACTGGCCGCCTTCAACGCGGCGCAGCTGGGCGTGCCGTGCGAGGACGTGGACCGCGCCGCGCGCCGCGCGCTGGAGGAGGATGGCTACGGTCCCGGCTACAAGCTGCCCGGCCTGCCCCACCGCACCGGCCACGGCATCGGTCTCGACATCCACGAGTGGCCCTACCTGGTGGGCGGCGACGAGACGGCACTGGACGTGGGCATGTGCTTCTCGAACGAACCCATGATCTGCATCCCCGGCGAATTCGGCGTGCGCCATGAAGACCACTTCTACATGACGGAGCACGGTCCAAAATGGTTCACGCAACCGGCCTACAGCATCGACGACCCGTTCCGCCTGCAGCGCAAATAACCGTCGCCCGCTACGGCGCCGCCTTGCCGCCGAACGGCTGCGGCGCCAGCGAACGCAGATAGGCCGTCAGCGCGCGCACGTCGGCGTCGCTGATGTTGCGGTACCAGTCGAAAGCCATGGGCGGCTTGTAGTGGGCGCCCTTGCGGTCGGTGCCGGTGCGCAGCGCCTGGGCGATCTGGGCGTCGCTCCATCCCTTGAGCCCCGTCTCGTGCGGCGTCAGGTTGCGCGACGTGCTCTCGCCCCACGGCCCCTTGAACACCTGCCCGCCCGCGCCCGGGTGCGCCATGTCGAGCATGCCGTCGGGCTGGCGCGGCGTGTGGCACTCCAGGCAGTGGCCGATATTGGCCAGGTACTGGCCGTAGCGCAGCGTATCGCTGGCCGGCGGCGCCTTGACCCGCCCCACGGGCGGTCCCCAGGCCGGCGGCAGCGGCATATGGTAGACGGACCTGGCAACCTGGTTGGCCACCGGCGGCTGCGCCCGCAGCCAGGCCACGATGGCCGCCAGGTCCTGGTCCGACAGTTTGCTGTAGTAGGTCACGGGCATGGGCGGGCCGATCAGGCTGCCGTCCGGCCGGATGCCTTCGCGGATCGCCCGGCCCAGCTGGGCGTCGCTCCAGGCGCCGATGCCGGTGGCCCGGTCGGGGGTGATGTTGGCCGCATAGGCCTGGAACGCGGGCTCGTCGAACAGCCGGCCGCCGGCCAGCCCGCGCGCGGCGATCACGGCACCCTGCTCGTCGCGTACGGCATGACAGTTGCCGCAGGCCACTACCCCTTCCATCAGGTATTTTCCACGCGCAAGCAGCGCGCCCGGTGGCGCCGCCAGCGCGCCCTGCACTGCACACCACGCCGCCATGGCGGCCAGCCACGTCTTGCCCATGCTATCCCCCGTTTCGTGGAATGAACAAGCTGACCATGCTGCCACGATTGCCGGCGCGCGACAAGCAGCGTGCGGCATGCCCGCAACAGACCTGGCGGCGCGGGCGCCCCCGGCGCGCTCTGAGCGAAGTCAAAGCAAGGCGACACTGCGCTTGCATGGGGGCCAAAAATGCAGGCAAAAAACGGGCGCGGTGCTATAGTCATCAAGGATGATGCGCCCTGCCGGGCCCGCCGGACCGCGCGGCGCACCCGCTCCCCCGACTCCCCATGGCAACGACCGACGCTCACGGCTTTGCGCGCTACGGCTGGCTCACCGCCGGCCTGTCGCTGCTGTTTTGCGCCACCTTCTGGCCCTATGTGTGGAGCGAAAAACAGATCGGCCGCGCCAACGAGGTACGCCATGACAGCATGTTGCTGGCGGCGGAACTGCGCCAGACGTCGGACGACCTGAGCCACATGGCGCGCAGCTATGTGGCCACCGGCGAACCGGCCTTTCGCCGCCATTACGACGCCATCCTCGCCATCCGCGACGGCAAGCGCCCCCGACCGCTCGACTACCATGTCGTCTACTGGGACCTGGTGCCGGCCGACGGCCGCCCGCCGCGCGCCGACGGCCCGGCCGTGGCACTGCTCGAGCTGATGCGCCGGGCCGGCATGACGGCGCCCGAACTGGCGCTGCTGCAGCAATCGAAGACCAATTCCGACCGCCTGGCGGCCATCGAGCACGCAGCCATGGCGCTGGCCGGGCCGGGCGCGGACGCGGCGGCGCGGGCCCAGGCCAGCCGCATGCTCAACGACGCCGCCTACCACCAGGCCAAGGCTGCCGTCATGCGCCCCATCATGCAGTTCCAGTTCCAGCTCGAGCAGCGCACCGGGGCCAGCGTGCGGGACGCCGAGCGGCACGCGCGGTGGACCCGCCTGCTCTTCCTGCTGGCCGGCGCGCTGGTGGTGGCGCTGCTGCTGCGGGTGCTGCGGGTGTTGCGCAACACGCTGGGCGCCACCGTCGGGGTGCTGCATGCCAGCATCGCGCGGCTGGGCGGGGGCGATTTCACCACCCCGATCGCGGTCATCCCGGGGCTGGAAGACAGCGTCCAGGGCTGGCTGGCCGCCACCCGCGCCTCGCTGGCCGCCAGCGACGCGCACCGCGCCAAGGCCGAGCAGCAGGTGCGCTTCCTGGCCCATTTCGATCCGCTCACCGGCCTGCTCAACCGCACCCGCATGAGCGAACTGGCGCCGCTGGCGTTTGCCGCCGCGGGCCGGGCCGCCCACCCGGTGGCGCTGCTGTTCCTCGACCTGGACAACTTCAAGGACATCAACGATGCGCTGGCCCACAGCGTGGGCGACGCCGTGCTGGCCGAACTGGCGCACCGGCTGCGCGCCCAGCTGAGTCCACAGGACCTGGCCTGCCGTCTGGGCGGCGACGAATTCATCCTGCTGCTGTGCGGCGTAGACGCGGCCGAAGCGACCACGCGGGCGCAGCGGCTGCTGGCCGCCGTCGCCGCCCCTTGCCGCATCGAGCAGTACGACCTGAACCTGTCGGCATCGATCGGGGTGGCCATCTATCCCGACGACGGCGCCGACCTGGACCTGTTGCTGCAGCGGGCCGACATGGCCATGTACAGCGCCAAGCACGCCGGCCGCAACGGCTACCGGCTGTTCGCGCCGCGGATGCAGGAACAGTTCGCGCGCCAGCTGCAGCTGGTGGGCGCGCTGCGCCAGGCGCTCGGCAGCGACCAGCTGCAGGTGGTGTACCAGCCGCAGGTGGCGCTGCACAGCGGTGCCGTGGTGGGCGCGGAAGCGCTGCTGCGCTGGCAACATCCCGAGCTGGGCGCCGTGGCGCCGGTCGAATTCATTCCGGCGGCCGAACACAGTGGCCTGATCCTGCCGCTGGGCGAATGGGTGCTGCGCCAGGCCGCGCGCCAGGCGCGCGCCTGGATCGACGAGGGCCTGCCGCCGCTGAAGGTGGCCGTCAACCTGTCGGCGGTGCAGTTCCGCCATCCCGACCTGCCGGAACTGGTCAGCCGCATCCTGCGCGAGGAGCGGCTGGCGCCCGAATACCTGGAACTGGAGTTGACGGAAGGGGTGGCCATGCACGATCCCCATGGCGCCGTGCTCACCATGAACAGCCTGCACGAGCGGGGCGTGCGCATGTCGATCGACGACTTCGGCACCGGCTTCTCGTCGCTCAGCTACCTCAAGCAGTTCAAGATCTACAAGCTCAAGATCGACCGTTCGTTCGTGCGCGACATCGACAGCAATCCGGAAGACCAGGCCATCGTGGCGGCCATCGTCAGCATGGCGCGCGGCCTGGGCCTGAGCACCATCTCGGAAGGGGTGGAAACGGAACAGCAGCTGGCCCTGCTGCGCGAACAGGGTTGCGACGAAATCCAGGGTTACTACTACAGCCGGCCGCTGACGGCCGAGCGCTTTGCAAGCTTCGTGCGCGCGCGCCTGTGAGGCGGGCGGGCCTGGCCCGGTCCGCGCTCGCAGGCGCGCCGCTCAGCCGCGCTTCATCACCAGCGTCAGGATGTCGTAGCTGGCCACCAGCTCCTCGTGCTGGTTGGTCACCTGCACGTCCCACGCCACCACACCCTGGCCCACGCCCTTGTCGTCGGTGCGGTTGCGGTCCACCTTGCGCTTGCAGGTCAGGCGCGCGCGGATGGTGTCGCCGATCGCCACCGGCGTGATGAAGCGCAGGTTGTCGAGGCCATAGTTGGCCAGCACCGGCCCCGGCGCCGGCGACACGAACAGCCCGGCCGCCGCCGACAGCACGAAGTAGCCGTGCGCGATGCGCTTGCCGAACTGGGTGTCGCGCGCGGCGATCTCGTCGAAGTGCATGTAGAAGTAGTCGCCCGACACGCCGCCGAAGTTGACGATATCGGCTTCGCTCACGGTACGGCGGTGGGTCAGCAGCGAGTCGCCCGTCTGCAGATCCTCGAAATACTTGCGGAACGGGTGCTGCTCGCTCTCGCGCACGGCCGCGCCGCGCACATATTCGCCCGTGACGGCGGCCAGCATGGTGGGCGAGCCCTGGATCGCGGCGCGCTGCAGGAAGTGGCGCACGGCGCGGATGCCGCCCAGTTCCTCGCCGCCGCCGGCCCGGCCCGGACCGCCGTGCTTGAGCTGCGGCAGGGGCGAGCCGTGGCCGGTGGAGTCGACGGCCGCCTCGCGCTCCAGGATCAGCACCCGGCCGTGCGAGGCGGCCGCCACCGGCACGGCATACGCCGCCGTGCGCGGGTCCTTGGTCACCAGCGTCGACACCAGGCTGCCCTTGCCGCGCGCGGCCAGCGCCAGCGCTTCGTCCATGCCGTCGTAGGCGATGATGGTGCTGACAGGACCGAATGCTTCCACGTCGTGCACGGCGTCGTTGCGCAGGCCGTCGCGGCACAACAGCAGGGTGGGCGCGAAGAAGGCGCCGTCGGCCACGCCCTCGCCCACCGGCTGGAAGCCGTCGCCGGCGCCGAACACGATCTCGTTGCCCCGGGCCAGCAGGGCCACCCGCTCGGCCACGTCGCGCTGCTGGTCCTTCGAGGCCAGCGCGCCCATGCGCACGCCCTCGACGGACGGGTCGCCCACGCGGACCTTGGCCAGCCGTTCGCGCAGGCGCTCGCCCACGGCCTGCACCTGCTGCCGCGGCACGATGATGCGGCGGATGGCCGTGCACTTCTGGCCCGCCTTGCCCGTCATCTCGCGCGCCACTTCCTTGACGAACAGGTCGAACTCGGGATCGTCCGGCGTCACGTCCGGCGCCAGGATGGCGCAGTTGAGCGAGTCCGCCTCGGCCGTGAAGGGCACCGAGTTGGCCACCAGGTTGGGGGTCACGCGCAGGCGCGCGGCCGTGTCGGCCGACCCGGTGAAGGTCACCACGTCGGCGCCCGTCAGGCGCTCCAGCAGGTCGCCCGTACCGCCGATCACCAGCTGCAGCGCACCTTCCGGCAGCAAACCCGATTCATGCATCATGCGCACCACGGCCTCGGTCAGGTAGCTGGTGGCCGTGGCCGGCTTGCCGATGCAGGGCATGGCGGCCAGGAAGCTGGGCGCGAACTTTTCCAGCAAGCCCCAGATGGGGAAGTTGAAGGCGTTGATGTGCACCGCCAGGCCGCCACGCGGCACCAGGATGTGGGTGCCGGCGAAGCCGCCGTTCTTGCCCAGCGCCATGGCCGGCCCTTCGTGCAGCACGTTCGACGACGGCAGCTCGCGGCTGCCCATGCTGGCGTAGGCAAACAGGGTGCCGGTGCCGCCCTCGATATCGACCCAGCTGTCGGCGCGGGTGGCGCCGGTCAGGTGCGAGATGGCGTACAGCTCTTCCTTGCGGCTGGCCAGGTACAGCGCCAGCGCCTTCAGGCGCGCGGCGCGCTGCTGGAAGTCCATCGCCATCAGGGCCGGCACGCCGGTGCGGCGGGCGTAGGTTACCGCTTCGTCGAAGTCGATCCGCTCGGCGTGGGTGTGGTAGATCACGGCATTGGTCAGGGCGCTGTGCAGCGGCACGGCCGCCTCGGCGCCGAGCCAGCGGCCGCCGATCAGGCTTTGCAGGGTAGTGGTGTGGGCCATACTGGGGTCTCCGTTATTTGGTACAGGTTAGTTCGATGTGCGTTGGCGCCGCGCGCAAGCGTCAGGGCGCCGTGTTCTTGTGCAGGTGCAGCGGCAGCGACGTTTCCCACTCGATGCGCTTGCGGCCGGGCTCCACCTGGGTCAGCGCCTCCACCTCGCGCATGGTCTGCATCGAGCGCACGGCCAGTTCCTGGTACTGCGCCGTGCCGTCGCTCTTCCAGCGGATCTCGTCGTCGCTCAGGGTGCGCAGCACGCGCGCGGGCGAGCCCACGGCCATGCTGCGCGGCGGCACCACCATGCCGGCCTTGACGAAGGCCATGGCCGCCACGATGCTGTCGGCGCCCACTTCGGCCTTGTCCATCACCACCGCGTTCATGCCCACCAGCGCGTTGCGCCCGATGCGGCAGCCGTGCAGCACGGCGCCGTGGCCGATGTGGCCGTCCGCCTCCACCACCGTGTCGCAGCCGGGAAAGCCGTGCATGACGCAGGTGTCCTGCAGGTTGGCGCCCTCCTCCAGGATCAGGCGGCCGAAGTCGCCCCGCAGCGCCGCCAGCGGCCCGATGTAGCAACGGGGTCCGACGATCACGTCGCCGATCAGCACCGCGCTCGGATGCACGTAGGCGGTCGGATGGACCACCGGCGTGACGCCATTGATTTCGTAGACTTTGACCATGCCGCCGCTCCCCTGCGCCTTACACGCGTTCGATAATGAGGGCGATGCCCTGGCCCACGCCGATGCACATGGTGCACAGGCCATAGCGCCCGCCCGTCCGTTCCAGCTGGTTGAGCGCCGCCAGCACCAGCCGCGCGCCGGATGCGCCCAGCGGATGGCCGATGGCGATGGCGCCGCCGTTCGGATTCACATGGGGCGCGTCGTCGGCCAATCCGAGGTCGCGCGTGACGGCCAGGCCCTGGGCGGCGAACGCCTCGTTCAGTTCGATCACGTCCATCTGGCCGATGGTCAGCCCGGTCTGCGCCAGCACCTTCCTGGTGGCCGGCGATGGGCCAAAGCCCATGATGCGCGGCGCCAGGCCGGCCGTGGCCATGCCCACCACGCGGGCCCGCTGCTTCAGGCCGTACTGCGCAGCGGCGGCGGCCGAGGCCAGCAGGATGGCGCAGGCGCCGTCGTTCACGCCCGAAGCGTTGCCGGCGGTGACGCTGCCGTCCGGCCGGACCACGCCTTTCAGCTTGGCCAGCATGGCGAGCGTGGTGTCGGGACGGGGATGTTCGTCCGTGTCCATAATTTTTGACTCGCCCGCCGCCGCTGCGCGTCGGCTTTGTGCCAGCGTGACGGGCACGATCTCGTCGAGGAACACGCCGGCCGCGTGGGCGGCGGCCCAGCGCTGCTGGCTGCGCACGGCGAAGGCATCCTGGTCGGCGCGGCTGATGTTGAATTCATTGGCCACGTTCTCGGCCGTCTCGGGCATGCTGTCGATGCCGTAGCGGGCCTTCATCAGCGGGTTGACGAAGCGCCAGCCGATGGTGGTGTCCTCGATCTTGGCCGCGCGCGAAAAGGCGCTGTCGGCCTTGCCCATCACAAACGGGGCGCGCGTCATGCTCTCGACGCCGCCGGCGATCACCAACTGCGCCTCGCCGGCCTTGATGGCGCGGGCCGCGATGCCCACCGCGTCCAGGCTGGAGCCGCACAGGCGGTTGATGGTGTTGGCCGGCACCTCCACCGGCAGGCCGGCCAGCAGCGCGGCCATGCGGCCCACGTTGCGGTTGTCCTCGCCGGCGCCGTTGGCGCAGCCGTAGTAGACGTCGTCCACGGCGCTCCAGTCGACGCCGGGGTTGCGCGCCATCAGGGCGGCGATGGGCAGCGCGGCCAGGTCGTCGGCGCGCACGCCGGCCAGGGCGCCGCCGTAGCGGCCGAAGGGGGTGCGGATGGCGTCACAGATAAAAGCGTCGTTCACTTGGGCTCCTCAATAGGATGGATAGGGGATGGATAGGCGATGGGGATAGCGTTCGGATCGGGCATGCGGCGGCGCGTCACGGCTTGGGGCGCTTGTCGACCACGCGCTTGGCCTTGCCCGTCAGCGTGCGTTCGATGCTGTTGGCCGCCAGCAGGCGCACCTTGGTGCTCACGCCCACGTAGGTCTTGATGTGGTGTTCCAGTTCGCGCGACAGCGCTTCCGTCTCCAGCTCCGTCAGCCGGCCCGACACTTCAGGGCGCAGCTCGCCGATCACGTCCAGCTTGTCCAGGTGGCCCTCGCGCGACACCACCAGCTGGTACACGGGCGCCAGCTTGGGCATCTTGAGCACCAGTTCCTCGATCTGGCTGGGGAACACGTTCACGCCGCGGATGATCAGCATGTCGTCCGAGCGGCCCGTGATCTTGCCGATGCGGCGCATGGAGCGCGAGGTGGGCGGCAGCAGGCGCGTGAGGTCGCGCGTGCGGTAGCGGATCACGGGCAGCGCTTCCTTGGTCAGCGAGGTGAATACCAGCTCGCCGTCGCTGCCGTCGGGCAGCACCTCGCCCGTGTCCGGGTCGATGATCTCGGGATAGAAATGGTCTTCCCAGATCACGGGACCGTCCTTGCTCTCGATGCACTCGCTGGCCACGCCCGGGCCCATCACTTCGGACAGGCCATAGATGTCGACCGCGTCGATGCCGGCGCGGCGTTCGATCTCGGTGCGCATGGCGTCGGTCCACGGTTCGGCGCCGAAGATGCCGACCTTGAGCGAGCTGGCCGCCGCGTCCAGGCCCTGGCGCTGGAATTCCTCGACGATGTTGAGCATGTAGGACGGCGTGACCATGATGATGGACGGCTTGAAGTCCTGGATCAGCTGCACCTGCTTTTCGGTCTGGCCGCCGGACATGGGGATGACGGTGCAGCCGAGCCGCTCGGCGCCGTAGTGCGCGCCCAGCCCGCCCGTGAACAGGCCGTAGCCGTAGGCGATGTGCACCATGTCGCCGCGCCGGCCGCCGGCCGCGCGGATCGAGCGCGCCACCACGCCGGCCCAGGTGTCGATGTCGTTCTGGGTGTAGCCCACCACGGTCGGCTTGCCGGTGGTGCCGCTGGAGGCGTGCACCCGCACCACCCGCTCCTGCGGCACGGCGAACATGCCGAACGGGTAGTTCTCGCGCAGCTCCTTCTTGCCCGTGAACGGGAAGCGGGCCAGGTCGGCCAGCGTCTTCAGGTCGTCCGGGTGGACCCCGGCCGCGTCGAACGCGGCCTTGTAGTGCGGTACGTTGTCGTAGGCGTGGCGCAGCGACCATTGCAGCCGTTGCAGCTGCAGCGCCTGCAGTTCATCCTTGCTGGCGCGTTCGATCGGCTCCAGATCGTCGGGGCCGGGAATACGGTTTACCATTGCTCTCTCCTCGAGGGCGCCTGGGCGCCCTTGCTGCAATTTGCGGCGGATCAGCCCAGTGACGGCGGTTGTGGCGGCTGCGGCACCACTTCGCCGCTCACGCGGTGCGACTTGCCGCGCATGAGCGCCAGCACCCGCCCGCCCTGGTCGCTGACCCGGATGTCGTAGACCCCGCTCTTGCCGGCCAGCGCCTGCTCCACCGCTTCCGCGGTCAGCACGTCGCCCAGCCGGCCCGGGGCCAGGTATTCGATCGTGCAGCCCGCGCCCACCGTGTTTTGGTTGTGGCTGTTGCACGCAAACGCGAAGGCGCTGTCGGCCAACGCGAAGATAAAGCCGCCGTGGCAAGTCTGGTGCCCGTTCAGCATATCGTCCCGTACCGGCATGCTCATGCGCGCATAGCCGGGACGGATGGAATCGAGTGTCATGCCCAGCGCCTGGCTGGCGCGGTCGCGCGCGAACATGGCGGCGCCGGCTGCTTCGGCCAGCGCCTGCGCCTGCGCCGCCGCCAGTTCCGGCGTCAGCGCGGCCCGCTGGACATGGGTGTCCTTGAGGATGTCCTTATGCATGGATGGCCACTCCCGCCGCCTGCCGGCGGCGCAGCAGCGGCGACACGCGGTAGCGGTCCTCGCCGTAGCCGGCGGCCAGGTGCTGCAGCACGGTGACGACGTGGTCCACGCCCACGGCGTCGGCCCAGGCCAGCGGGCCGCGCGGATAGTTCACGCCCTTCTGCATGGCGATGTCGGCCGCCTGCGCGCTGCACACGCCCTGGTGCACGGCGTCGGCCGCTTCGTTGGCCAGCATGGCCACGGTGCGCATCACGGCCAGCCCCGGCACATCATCGAGCCGGGTGACGGTAAAGCCGGCCGCCTGGAACAGGCCGACGACGGCGTTGAAGGCGGCGGGGCTGCACTGGTCGGCGCAGGCCACGGCGACGCGTTTGGTCGTCGCATAATCGAGCACCAGGTCGAACAGCACCGTGTCGGGATGGCGGTTGTCGCGCGCGCGGGCGGTGGCCGTGCGGCCGTCCGTCAGGTAGACGGCGGCGCCGTTGCAGTGGAAGGCCGGCGCCTCGCCGCCGCCGTGGCCCTCCGGCGCATGACGCTGCGCCACGGCGATGCCGGCAGCCTGCAGGCGGGCCGCCATGGCCTCGGTCGCGGCGCAGTGCGCGCCCGGTTCGGCCGCATAGCTCACGTACTCAGGCCGGGGCTGCGGCGCCTCGGCGCGCGGCTGCGGCGCAGCCGCGCCCTCGCCGTAGGGATAGCAACCGCGGCCCGACTTGCGGCCCAGGAAGCCGGCGTTGACCAGTTCCTGCTGCTGCACGGACGGCGTGAAGCGGGGATCGTTGAAATAAGCCTGGAACACGGACTGGGTGACGGAAAAATTCACGTCATGCCCGATCAGGTCCATCAGCTCGAAAGGCCCCATGCGAAAGCCGCCCGCCTCGCGCAGCACGGCGTCGATGGTGGCCGCGTCGGCGGCCTGCTCGTTGAGCAGGCGCCAGCCTTCCGCATAGAACGGACGGGCCACCCGGTTGACGATGAAGCCCGGCGTGGATTTCGCGTGCACCGGGCTCTTGCCCCAGGCGGCGGCCGTATCGAACACGGTGGCCGCCACGGCAGCGTCCGTGGCCAGGCCGCTCACCACTTCCACCAGCGCCATCAGCGGCACGGGATTGAAGAAGTGCATGCCCACCAGGCGCTGCGGCCGGCGCAACGGAGCGGCGATGGCCGTGACGGAAATGGACGAGGTATTGGTGGCCAGGATGCAGTCGTCGCCGACGATGGCTTCCAGCTGCGTGAACAGGGCACGCTTGGCGTCCAGGTCTTCCACGATGGCTTCCACCACCAGGCCGGCGTCGGCCACGTCGGCCAGCGCGGCGGCGGCCTGCAGGCGGGCGCCGGCGGCGGCCGCATCGGCCGCGCTCATGCGCTCCTTGTCCACCAGCTTGTTGAACATGCCGATGATGCCGGCGATGGCCTTGGCCACGGCTTCCGGCCGGGCGTCGTACAGCTTGACGGTGTAGCCGGCGGCGGCCGCCACCTGGGCGATGCCGCTGCCCATGGCGCCGCTGCCGATCACGGCCACTATGCGCGAAGTCGAAAGGGCCGCCATGCTTAACGCCCCTGGAATTGCGGGGCGCGCTTGGCCATGAAGGCGGCCACGCCCTCGCGGTAGTCGTCGCTGTTACCGAGTTCGCTCATCATGCCGCATTCGAGCGTGAGCTGCTGCTGCAAGGTGTTGGCGGGGCTGGCGTACAGCGCCTGCTTGGTGAAGGCCAGGCCCTTGGTGGGCGCGCTGGCGAAGTGCTTGGCCATGGCGGCCGTCTGCTGCGCCAGTTCCTCGTCCGGCACGCACTTCCAGATCAGGCCCCAGGCTTCGGCCTGTTCGGCGCTGAGCTTTTCGCCCAGCATGGCCATGCCCATGGCGCGCGCCGTACCCACCAGCCGCGGCAGGAAATAGGTGCCGCCCGTGTCCGGGATCAGGCCCAGCTTGCAGAACAGTTCCACGAAGCTGGCCGATTTGGCCGCCAGCACGATGTCGCAGGCCAGCGCCAGGTTGGCGCCGGCGCCGGCGGCCACGCCGTTGACGGCGCAGATCACGGGCATGGGCAGCGCGCGCAGCGACAGCACCAGCGGCGCGTAGTTCTTCTCCACCGAGTCGCCCAGGTCGACGGCCCGCGCGCCCGGCTCCACGGCGCGGTCCGACAAATCCTGGCCGGCACAGAAACCGCGTCCGGCGCCCGTCAGCACGAACACGCGCACGCTCTTGTCGCCGTTGACGCGGTGCATCGCGTGGCGCACTTCGTCATGCATGGCCTGGGTGAAGCTATTGAGCTTGTCCGGGCGGTTCAGGGTGAGCTGGGCTATGCCGTCTTTGATCTCGAACAGGATATTTTCGTAGTTCATGGCGTCTCGCGGTTGGTTGTTCTGTGGATGTCGTTTATTCGGCCTGGTCGAAATCGACCACCAGCTTGTCCGTCACGGGGAAGCTCTGGCAGCTCAGCACGAAACCGCGCGCGATCTCGTAGTCTTCCAGCGCGTAGTTGGCGTCCATGTCGACCTTGCCGTCCACCACCTTGCAGCGGCAGGTGGAGCACACTCCGCCCTTGCAGGAGTAGCGCATGTCGATGCCGGCCCGCAGGCCCGCGTCCAGCACCGACTCCTTGTCTTTGTCCATGGTGAAGGTGGTGTGGTTGCCGTCCATGATGACGGTCACTTCCGTCTCGTGGCGCGCGGCAGCCGGGTCCAGCGCGCGCGGCTTGTGCTGGTGCTTGGGGATGCTGGCGGCGAACAGCTCGATCTTGATGTGCGCCTTGGGCATGCCCGCTTCCTGCAGCGCTTCCGACACGCCGTGCATCATGTCCTCCGGGCCGCAGATGAAGGCCACGTCGTAGTCCCTGATGTCTATCCAGTGCTGCAGGAACTGCTGGCACTTTTGCTTGGTGATGCGGCCGTTGAACAGGTCAATGTCCTGCTGCTCGCGGCTCATCACGTAGGCCAGGTTGAGGCGTTCCAGGTAGAGGTCCTTGAGGTCCGTCAGCTCCTCCTTGAAGATCACGGACGAGGAGGCGCGGTTGCCGTAGAACAGGGTGAAGCTGCTGCCCGGTTCGGCCATCAGCGTGGTCTTGATGATGGACAGGATGGGCGTGATGCCGCTGCCGGCCGCAAAAGCCACGTAGCGGCGCCGGCTCTGCGGATCGAGCGGCACGTTGAAGTGGCCCATGGGCGGCATCACGTCCAGCGTGGCGCCGGCCTTGAGCGTTTCGTTGGCCCAGCTGGAGAACAGGCCGCCGGGGGTGCGCTTGATGGCCACGCGCAGCGTGCCGTCCTGCACCGCCGAGCAGATCGAATAGGAGCGGCGCACGTCCTCGCCGTTGATGTGGGTGCGCAGCGTGAGGTGCTGGCCCTGCTGGAACGCGAAGCTGTCCTGCAGTTCCGGCGGCACGGCGAAGGTGACGGCGATGGTGTCGCGCGTTTCGTTGCGCACCTGCGATACGGACAGCGGATAGAATTTGCTCATGGTGGTCAGTGGCACTTGAAGTAGTCGAAAGGCTCGCGGCAGTCCAGGCACTTGTAGAGCGCCTTGCACGGCGTGGAGCCGAACTGGCTGGTGAGTTCCGTATGGGTGGAGCCGCACTGCGGACAGGCGACAATCGGTTGCGCGCCCAAGCCCGGCAAGGCTCCCCGCTTGACGCTGTTTCTGACGCCAGGGTCGCGCAGGCCGCTGATGTCGATCGCCTGCTGCACGGGCGGCGCGATGCCGTAGCCGCGCAGCTTGGCCTTTCCCGACTCGCTCATCCAGTCCGTGGTCCAGGCCGGCGACAGCTGGTTGACCAGCCGCACTTCGGCCACGCCGTGCACATGCAGCACCCCGGTGACGGCGTCGGCGATCACCTGCATGGCGGGGCAGCCGGAATAGGTGGGCGTGATGGTGACGGTGCAGGCACCGTCGGCGGCCACTTCGACCGCGCGCACGACGCCCAGGTCCACCACCGAGATCACGGGGATCTCAGGGTCGGCCACCTCGGCCAGCCAGGCCCACACTTGTTCGGCGGTGACGGCGGCGGCTTGCATCTACCACTCCGCGCCGGGATAGGCGCGCTGCAGGAACTGCATCTCGGCCAGCAGGTAGCCCAGGTGTTCGCTGTGCACGCCCTGCTTGCCGCCCTTCTGCATCCAGGCGTCCGGCGCCGGCATCACGAGCGTGGCCTCGGCGAAGATGGCGGCCACGTGCTCCAGCCACTGGACCCGCAGCGGTTCGGCGGCCGGCGCCACGCCGGCGGCCACCATGGCCAGGTCGACGGCGTCGTAGTTGAACATCTCGCCCGTGTACATCCACAGCGCGTCGGCCGCGGCCTGGGTCTTGGCGTGGCTCTCGGCGGTGCCGTCGCCCAGGCGCACCACCAGGTCGCCGCTGCGGCGCAGGTGGTAGGTCACTTCCTTGAGCGACTTTTCCGCGATGCCGGCGATGCGCGCGTCCGACGACCTGGTCAGCGCGCCGATCAGGAAGTAATGCCAGGTGTCGAAGTAGAACTGGCGCATCATGGTGTCGGCGTAGTTGCCGTTGCGCTGCTCCACCAGCAGGCAATTGCGGAACTGGTGCGCGTCGCGGTGGAAGGCCAGGCGGTCCTCGTCGCGGCCCGCCCCTTCCAGTTCGCCCGCGTAGCTGAACCACAAACGGGTCTGGCCCAGCAGGTCGAGCGAGACGTTGGTGAGGGCCATATCCTCTTCCAGCGCCGGGCCCTTGCCGCACAATTCGGAGAGGCGCTGGCTCAGCACCAGGGCGTTGTCGCCCAGGCGCAGCAGGTAGTCGAACTTGTTGTCATCCACGTTGTGCGCTCCCGCTTACAGGTTCTTGACTTCTTCCGGCATGGGGAAGAAGGTCGGGTGGCGATATACCTTGCTGTTGGAAGGCTCGAACAGGGCGCCCTTGTCGGACGGGCTGCTGGCGACGATGTCGGCCGCGCGCACCACCCAGATGCTCACGCCCTCGTTGCGGCGGGTGTAGACGTCGCGCGCGTTGTTGACCGCCATCTCGGCGTCGGAAGCGTGCAGGCTGCCCACGTGCTTGTGCGCCAGGCCGTGCTGGCTGCGGATAAACACTTCCCACAATGGCCACTCTTTGCTCATTTCATTCTCCTCTGTTTAATCGTTCCCGCGCGGGCGGGCATGTCGCTGGCTGCGGGCCGCCGGCTGATAACCGCCCGGTGCCCGGTGCCTGCTGCGAACGATGGTGGCGCAGCAGCAGCGGCGCAGCGCCAGCATGACGGCACTTAAGCGGCCGCTTTGACGGTGGCGTGCTTGTCGGCGTAGGCCGTCAGCGCATCGCGGAACCACTGGCCATCCTCGTAGGCCTTGACGCGGGTGGCCAGGCGTTCGCGGTTGCAGGGGCCGTTGCCCTTCAGGACGGCCTGGAACTCGCTCCAGTCGATTTCGCCGAATTCGTAGTGGCCCGTTTCGGCATTGAACTTCAGGTCCGGATCGGGAATGGTCAGGCCCAGGTATTCGGCCTGGGGTACGGTCTGGTCCACCATGCGCTGGCGCAGTTCGTCGTTGGAGAACAGCTTGATGCGCCACTGGGCCGACTGCGCGCTGTTGACCGACTCCGCGTCCGACGGGCCGAACATCATCAGCGACGGCCACCACCAGCGGTTGAGCGCATCCTGCGCCATGGCCTTCTGCTCCGGCGTGCCCTTGGCCAGCGACATCATGATGTCGTAGCCCTGGCGGGCGTGGAACGACTCTTCCTTGCAGACGCGGATCATGGCCCGCGAGTACGGGCCGTAGGAGCAGCGGCACAGGGGAATCTGGTTGATGATGGCCGAGCCGTCCACCAGCCATCCGATGGCGCCCATGTCGGCCCACGACAGCGTGGGGTAATTGAAGATGCTCGAATACTTGGCCTTGCCCGCGTGCAGGGCGGCCAGCAGGTCGTCGCGCGACACGCCCAGCGTTTCGGCCGCGCTGTACAGGTACAGGCCGTGGCCCGCCTCGTCCTGGATCTTGGCCAGCAGGATGGACTTGCGCTTGAGCGTGGGGGCGCGCGTCACCCAGTTGCCTTCGGGTAGCTGGCCGACGATTTCGGAGTGGGCGTGCTGGGAGATCTGGCGCACCAGCGTCTTGCGGTAGGCGTCCGGCATCCAGTCCTTGGCCTCGATCTTGACCCCGGCGTCGATGCGCTCCTGGAAGGCGCGTTCCTCCGCGCCCATGTCATCAAGGTTGCGAACTTGCTTCAGGCCGGTTTCTACCATCTGTGCGTACATGATCGATCTCCAAGTGCGAAGAATTCATCATACGATACGTAATTTTGTTTGGCTACGTTTTTTTTGAGTCACATTAAAATTTCGTATCTTGTCATCTGCAAGTATCAAAATAATGCTGCGCCCAAGCCGGGGCAAAGTAAACTGCTGCCTGGATTGAATCATTAAAATTGCGGAAATAGATCTTGCCCATGACGACTACGATGACCTGCAACGACTGGATAGCCCAATTCCTGGCCACCGATCCGCCCCGCTCCAAGTCGCTGGTGGTGACCATCTTCGGCGACGCCATCGTGCCCCACGGCGGCATGGTGTGGCTGGGCAGCTTGATCAATCTGCTGGAGCCGTTCGGCGTCAACGACCGGCTGCTGCGCACCTCCGTGTTCCGGCTGGCGCAGGAAGGCTGGCTGGGCGCGCAGCGCGACGGCCGCCGCAGTTCCTACGCCATTCCGGCCGACGCCATGGCCCGCTTCAGCCGCGCCTACCGCCGCATTTATGCCCCGCTGCAGACGCACTGGGACGGCAACTGGACCCTGTTATTGAGCGCCGGCGGCAACATCACGCCGGCCGAACGGGGGGCCTTGCGCAAGGAACTGTTGTGGCAAGGCTACAGTATGATCGCGCCCGGCATCTTCGGTCATCCGGCCGCCGAGGCCGACGTGCTGGAAGAGTTGCTGGGCCGGGTGGGCGTGCAAGGCAAGCTGTACGTGTGCCGCGCCAGCACCCTGCCGCAGGTCAGCGCGCGCCCGCTGAGCGACCTGGTGGCCGAAGGCTGGGACTTGTCCGACGTGGAGGCGGGCTACGGCAAATTCATGACGCAGTTCGCGCCGCTGCTGGACTTGCTGCGCGCGCAGCCAGCCATCACCACGACGCAGGCGTTTGTCGTGCGCAGCCTGCTGATCCACGCTTATCGCCGCGTGCAACTGCACGATCCCCAGCTGCCGGTGGAATTGCTGCCGGTCCCGTGGCCGGGGGCCCAGGCCTATGAACTGGCGCGCGACATCTACCGGCTCGTGTTCGCCGAGGCCGAACAGTTCATCATGGCCACCCTGCGCCGCGAGGACGAGGGCGCGCCCGAGGCCGACGACAGCTTCTACCAGCGTTTCGGCGGGCTGCGCTAAGCCGCGCCACCGGCGGCATACATGGGGGTAGTGCGATTTTTCCCGGTTTTTCTAAACCATAGGATTCCATACTAATTCGCTCTCGACGCCACTATTTCATCCTGTTTTTGCCTGATGGCTTCACTATTCCTTACTAAAACCTACTAGACGCTATAGCGCCGCCTAGTACGTTTTAGTATTGCCGCCAAAGTCATTTTAGTAAGCGATAGTGCGATCCCGCGTGCTTCCGCACCGCATAGCGTCATCTAGAAAAAGCCCGTCCCGGCGGTCCCACCACCCCTGCACCCGCGTTTTGGCTTGACTAGAATAAAATTCTAGAACAATATTCTAGCCATGAAGACACCCGACGCCACCGCCCTTCCGCTCGACCGCAAAAGCGCCATCCTGGCCGCCGCCCTGGCCGTATTCGCCGAAAGAGGCATCGAAGCGGCCACCATCGACGACATCCGCCAGCGCAGCCAGGCCTCGGTGGGCAGCATCTACCACCACTTCGGCACCAAGGAAAACATCGCCGCCGCCCTGTTCGCGCAAGGGCTGGACGACTACTGGACCCGGCTGCTGGCCGGCGTGCGCGACGCCGGTGACGCGCGCGCGGCCATCCACACCCTGCTGGCCACCCACCTGGACTGGATCGCGACGCGGCCCGAGCTGGCGCGCTTCCTGTTCGCCCGGCGACAGGCCGTGAGCCCCGCCCATGAACAGGCGATCCGCCAGCAGACGGGCGAGCACTTCAAGACCATGCTGGCCCTGCTCAAACCCTGGTTCCAGCAAGGGATATTGCGCCGGGTCGCGCCCGAGCTGTACGCCCCGCTGCTGCTCGGTCCCGCGCAGGAGCTGGCGCGCCACTGGCTGGGCGGACGGCTGCAGCACGACCCGCGCGACGCCATCGCAGAACTGAGCGCCGCCGCCTGGCGCAGCCTGGCCACGGACGCCGCACTGGCCGCCACCCTTTCCGGCACTGACCACGCCGACCACCAGGAGCCCCGCGCATGACACGCACCCGCCACACCCTCGCCGCCCATGACGGCCACGCCCTGACGGCCTACTGCCACGAGCCGGCGCACGCGGCCCGCGCCCACCTCGTGATCGGCCCCGCGATGGCCGTACCGCAATCGTTCTACGCCGACTTCGCCGCCTTCCTGGCCGGCCAGGGCTACCGGGTATGGACCTTCGACTACCGGGGCATGGGCGAATCGCGGCGCGGCCCGCGGCGCGCCTGCAGTGCCAACATCACGGACTGGATCACGCAGGATTACGACGCCGTGCTGCACCACGCCAGCGCCGCGCGGGACGGCCTGCCCCTGTTCGTGCTCGGCCACAGCCTGGGCGGGCAGACGGTGCCGCTGCTGCCATCGATCGACAAGGTGAGCGGCGTGATCAACATCGCCGTCGGCAGCGGCGCGCTGCGCCACAACCAGCCCGGCGTGCGCCGCATGGCCCCGCTGCTGTGGCACGTGTTCACGCCCCTGCTGTGTCCCGTGTTCGGCTACTTCCCCGGCACCCGCATCGGCGTGGTGGGCGACATCCCGCGCCGCGCCATGTACCAGTGGCGGCGCTGGTGCCTGCAGCCGGAATACCTGCTGCAGGGCGAGCCGGGCGCGCGCGACGCGTATGCGCGCGTGCGCCTGCCCGTGCTGGGCCTGACGTTCAGTGATGATGAGCTGCTGCTGGAAGCGGGATCGAAGATGCTGCACGACGCCTACCGCGACGCCGAAGTCGACTACCGCGTGCTGAGCCCCGGCCAGTTCGGCCTGAAACGCATCGGCCACTTCGGCTTTTTCCGGCGCGAGCAGGAAACCATCCTGTGGCCGCTGGTCAGCGACTGGCTGGGGCAGCGTTGCGCCGCCGCGGCGCTCAGATCAGCGGTTTGACGTTGATACAGGCACCGCTATTTCTGCACCACCTGCTTGGCGCCGGCCAATAAATCGTTGCCCAGTTTCTCCAGCTGCTGCACCTGGATCTGCATCGAGTCGAGGATGGCGACGTTGAAGATGAACTCGGCCGGCGTGGTGTAGCCGGGGAAGCGGATGATTTTCAGCAGTTCGTGCATGCTGGTGCCCTTGCCCAGATGGGCCAGCGCGTCGCTGAGCGCGGTGATTTTTTTCTCCAACTCCTTGACGTGGTTATCGCTTTTGTAGTCCATGGCAATCTCCTGGTGAGTGGAGCCGCGCGGGATCGCGTGGCCTCTACCAACTTAGCAAAGCCGGAGCGACAATGTTAGGGAAAGTTCAATTGTGCGCGACTTGCAAGTCGCGGGGGAACGGGCCGCCGGCAAGCGCCCGGCGGGCGGGCCGGACCGCGCATGGGGCGCGGGCGGCCCGCGGCGCGGCTACTTGCGGCCCATGCTGATCAGATAGTTCTGCATGGTCGCTTCGGCCACCGAGGCCCACTGGTTCTGGTCCTGGCGGAAGCGCTTCCACGGTTCGTAGATCTTCTTGAATTTGGCATTCTTGGCCGCCTCCTCCTCCATCACCTGCTGGGTGACCTTGTAGGCTTCGTCCATGATCTCCTTGGCGAAGGTGTGCAGCTTGACGCCGCCCTTGAGCAGGCGCGCCAGCGCGGCCGGGTTCTTGGCGTCGTACTCGGCCTGCATCACCACGTGGCACTCATAGCTGGCCGCCTCGATGGCGGCCTGGTATTCCTTGGGCAGCTTGTCCCACTCCTTGTGGTTGATGTAGAACGACAGCTGCGGCCCCGCCTCCCACCAGCCCGGCGCGTAGTAGTGCGGCGCCACGCGCGACAGGCCCAGTTTCTCGTCGTCGTACGGCCCCACCCACTCGGCCGCGTCGATGGTGCCCTTTTCCAGCGCCGCGTACAGGTCGCCGGCCGGGATCTGCTGCGGCACCACGCCCATGCGCTCCATCACGCGGCCGGCGAAACCGGCCACCCGCATCTTCAAGCCCTTCATGTCGGCCACGGAGCGGATTTCCTTGCGGTAAAAGCCGCCCATCTGGGTGCCCGTGTTACCGGCCATGAAGTTGACGATGCCGTAGCCCTTGAAGAATTCGCGCATCAGTTCGCGCCCGCCGCCCTGGTCGTACCAGGCCGTCTGCTGGCGCGACGTGAGGCCGAACGGCACCGCGCAGTCGAACGCGAACGTGGGGTCCTTGCCGAAGTAATAGTAGGACGGCGTGTGGCCCATCTCCACCGTGCCGGCCTGCACCGCGTCGAGTACCTGGAAGCCGGGCACGATTTCACCGGCCGCGAAATTGCGGATCACGAATTTGCCGCCCGTGAGCTCGGCCACCCGTTTGGTGAACTTGTCGCAGGCGCCGAAGATGGTGTCGAGCGTCTTGGGGAAGCTGGACGTGAGGCGCCAGCTGACGGCGGGCAGGCTTTGCGCCAGGGCCGGCGCGGCCAGCGCGGCGGCCGTGGCGCCGGCGGCGGATTTGGTCAGGAAGGAACGACGCTGCATGGACTGGACTCCAGATTAAGGTTTCGTTGAAACAACAAGCGGGCCGTTCAGTGTAGAACCATCTTGCCAGACGGGCAATCGGGCGCCCCCCGTTTGCGGGCCGCAGCAGGCCAAAATCAGGCCAAAGCTAGTATCATTGCGACAATTGCGCCACAAGTGCAGTCAACCACCACTCTGAATTCAACAGGACTTTCGTAATGCCTATCAAAATCAGCCATCAATTCGATGCCGGCGCGATCGACGTGCTGCGCGCGGACGACCCGTCCGCCATCGAGCTCAATATCCGCAAGGACTCGCACGCCGCCATCACCCAGTGGTTCTACTTTCGCGTGCAAGGCGCGCGCGAGAGCACGCTCACCATGCGCTTCCTGAACGCCGGCCAGAGCGCCTATCCGGACGGCTGGAAGGATTACGAGGCCGTGGCCAGCTACGACCGCGAAACGTGGTTCCGCGTGCCCACCAGCTTCGACGGCCAGGTGATGACGATCGAGCACACGCCGGACCACGACAGCGTGTACTACGCCTACTTCGAACCCTACTCGTGGGAACGCCACCTGGCCCTGCTCGACAGCGCGCAATTGTCGCCGCTGGTGCAGCTGGTGGACCTGGGCAGCACCGTCGACGGCCGCGACCTCAATATGCTGGTGATCGGCAACCCGGCCGCCGAGAAAAAGGTATGGGTCATCGCCCGCCAGCATCCGGGCGAGACGATGGCCGAATGGTTCGTCGAAGGCATGGTGGAAGCGCTGCTGGACCCGGCCAACCCGTTCGGCCGCCAGTGCCTGACGGAAGCGGAGTTCTACGTGGTGCCGAACATGAATCCGGACGGTTCCGTGCGCGGCAACCTGCGCACCAACGCGGCCGGCGCCAACCTGAACCGCGAGTGGATGACGCCGACCATGGCGCGCAGCCCGGAAGTGTTCCTGGTGCGCGAAAAGATGCACGAAGTCGGTTGCGACCTGTTCCTCGACGTCCACGGCGACGAAGGTCTGCCCTATGTGTTCGTGGCCGGCAGCGAATCGCTGCCCGGGTTCACGGCCGGGCAGGCGGCGGCCCAGCAGCAGTTCATCGCCGACTTCAAGGTCGCCAGCCCGGACTTCCAGGACGAGCACGGCTACGGCGCCACCCCCTTCACGGCCGAGACGCTGACCATGGGATCGCCCTACGTCACCCACGCCTTCGGCTGCCTGTCGCTGACGCTGGAAATGCCGTTCAAGGACAACGCCAACGACCCCGACCCTGAAGCGGGCTGGAGTGGCGCCCGCAGCGCCGAGCTGGGCAAGTCCATCCTGCAACCCGTGCTGCAAGCCCTGCGCGCCCAGTAATTCCATCCAGCGGGGTCAGTTCCGGCATCAAGACACAGACTCAACCGCAAGCGTTCTTGCGGCTGAGCCAGTGCCTGAATGCCGGAACTGCCGCCCCCGGCCAGTAGACCCC
>NZ_JBYSZG010000046.1:0-46408 GCF_058786935.1 Rugamonas sp. FW305-51 | reverse complement strand
GGCTTGGTCATCGGGCGGGGCATCAGGCGGGGCGGTCGTCGGGCAGATGCCTGCATTATCTGGGTTGGTCGGAAAAGGTGCGCTTGCCGGTATGTTAACGGCGGCGCGCACGCCAGCGGGCTGCGTAACGGCGCAGCACCCGGGTGGGCCACCAGCGCCGGCGCGGCAGGCGGTGGCGCCAGCGCCGCACGGCGGCAAGCAGGGCCTGCACTTCGCGCCACGGCGCGCTGGCCTGCAAGCGCGCGATCCAGCGCTGCTTGAGGGCCAGGAACCAGGCCAGCAGGCGGGCGAACCAGGCGATGGTCAGCAGCGTGGCCCGGGTCAACGCGTACAGCCGCGCCACCGCCGCCGCGCCGGCCACCTTGGCCGTCACGATCACGGCCAGGCCCATGACGGCGTGGCCGTGCGCCATGGCGAACAGGGCCAGCAGCTTGACGGGAAACAGCAGCAGGGCCGGCAGCACGAACACGGCCAGGGCGGCACCCGGACGCAAGCCCTGCAGCCAGGCCTCGAGCCGGCGCAGGGGCGGCCAGCGGGCCAGGTAGGCCATCAGGGCCGCGCCCAGGTCCCACAGCCAGTCCTCCAGCAGCAGGAACAGGGCGGCCAGGTAGACCAGGGGCGCCGTCAGCCGGCGCCGCACGGTGGGCGAAAGTTTCATGCCGGCGCGGCCGGCAGGGCAAAGGGGCGCATCGCCAGATGATACGTGAAAAAATGGCCGCTGCGCAGGGCGCGGTCAGCCGCTACAATGTGGACATGAACAAAGCCTTTGTCAAAGAATCGGACCATGACGACGATGAGGAAGCGGCCGCGCTGGCGCTGGCCATTCCCGCCGGGTCGAAGAACTACATCACGCCGGCCGGTTACCAGCGCATCAAGGACGAGCTGCTGCAGCTGATCGACGTCGACCGGCCGGAAGTGGTGCGCATCGTGCACTGGGCCGCCTCCAACGGCGACCGCTCGGAGAATGGCGACTATATCTACGGCAAGCGGCGGCTGCGGGAAATCGACCGCCGCATCCGCTTCCTGACCAAGCGCATGGATTCGGCCGCCATCGTCGACCCCAGCGTGCACCATGGCAGCGACCAGGTGTTCTTTGGCGCCAGCGTCACCTACTGCAACCAGACGGGCGAGGAGCGCACCATCACCATCGTCGGCATCGACGAACTCGACCCGCTGAAAGGCAAGATCAGCTGGGTGGCGCCGGTGGCGCGTGCGCTGACCAAGGCGCGGGTGGGGGACGTGGTCAGCTTCCAGGCCCCGCATGGGCTGGAAGAGCTGGAGATCCTGGAAGTGCGTTATCCGGCGCCGGCCAACGACTGAGCTCAAATAAATGGGGACGTACCCCATTTTTTTTGAAATATGGGGTACGTCCCCATTTTTTCGGGTTAGCTGCGCTCGCGCAGGATGCGGTTGACGCCGGCCACGCGGCGCACGTTGCGCAGCAAGCCGGCCAGGTGCACTCGGTCCTTGACCTGGATCGTGAAGCGCAACTGGTGCAGGATGTGTTCCTTGTCCTCGTCCATGCCCACGTAGGTGATGTTGGCGTCCGATTCGCCGATCTCGGCCGCCACCCGGGCCAGGATGCCTTTTTCGTTATTAATCAGCAGCTTGATGCGGCAGTCGAAGCGCCGGTTCAGCTCGGTGCCCCACTTGACGGCGATCCAGCGGTCCGGCTCCTTGCCTTTCTGGCGCTTGGCCAGCGTGCAGTCGCTGGTGTGCACTAGCAAGCCCTGGTCGCGCCGCAGCTGGCCGATGATGGCGTCGCCCGGGATCGGCAGGCAGCACTGGGCCAGCTGCACGGACACGCCTTCGCTGCCGCAGATGGTGACGGGGTCCAGCTCGGCCGCGCTGTTGTGGTCGATCGGCGCGCTGGCCGATTCGCCGCCCTTGAGGCCGAAGATGTGGCGCGCCACCAGCGCCGCCATGCGCTTGCCGATGCCGATGTCGGCATACAGTTCGTCGAGCGACTTGGCGCTCGATTCGTTGAGCAGCCGCTCGACCAGCTGGTCTTCCATCGACGGGTCGATGCCCAGGTGGGTCAGGGCCTGGGCCAGCAGCTGCTTGCCCAGCGAGATCGATTCCGGCAGGTTGATGGTGCGCAGGTGGTGGCGGATGGCCGAACGGGCCTTGCCGGTGCGCACGAACGACAGCCAGGTGGGGCTGGGCCGCGAACTGGCATCGGTGACGATTTCGACGATGTCGCCGTTGCGCAGTTCCGTGCGCAGCGAGGCCGCTTCGTTGTTGATGGTGACCGACACCGTATGGTCGCCGATGCCCGTATGGATGGAATAGGCGAAGTCGATGGCCGTGGCGCCGCGCGGCAGGGCGATGATCTTGGACTTGGGCGTAAATACATAGACGGAATCGGGGAACAGGTCGACCTTGACGTGTTCCAGGAATTCGGCCGAGTCGCCCGTCTGCTGCTGGATGTCGAGCAGCGACTGCAGCCACGCATGGGTGCGCTGCTGCAGGTCCGACAGGTTGGAGTCGCCGTTCTTGTACAGCCAGTGGGCCGCCACGCCCGATTCGGCCGTGCGGTGCATTTCCTGGGTGCGGATCTGGAATTCCACCGGCGTGCCGTAGGGGCCGATCAAGGTCGTGTGCAGCGACTGGTAGCCATTGAGCTTGCGAATGGCGATGTAATCCTTGAACTTGCCCGGCATGGGCTTGTACAGCGAGTGCAGCGTGCCCAGCGCCACGTAGCAGTTGGGGAAGCTGTCGACCACCACGCGGAAGCCGTACACGTCGAGCACCTGCGAGAACGACAGGCGCTTGCTGCGCATCTTCTTGTAGATGCCGTACAGCGTCTTTTCGCGGCCGTACACTTCGGCCTCGATGTTGGCCATGGCCAGCGTGTTCTTGACCGCTTCCAGGATCTTCTTGACCACTTCGCGCCGGTTGCCGCGGGCCGCCTTGACGGCCTTGGACAGGGTGCGGTAGCGCAGCGGGTACAGGTGCGAGAACGACAGGTCCTGCAGTTCGCGGTAGATGTTGTTCAGGCCCAGGCGGTGGGCGATGGGCACATACACTTCCATCGTCTCGCTGGCGATGCGGGCCTTCTTGGCCGGCGCCATCACTTCCAGCGTGCGCATGTTGTGCAGCCGGTCGGCCAGCTTGATGAGGATGACGCGCACGTCCGAGGCCATGGCCAGCAGCATCTTGCGGAAGTTTTCCGCCTGCGCCTCGATCTGGCTCTGGAACTCGATCTTTTCCAGCTTGGACAGGCCGTCCACCAGGCTGGCCACGGGGGCGCCGAAGCGCTCGATCAGTTCATCCTTCTTGACGTCCTGGTCTTCCATCACGTCGTGCAGCAGGGCGGCCATGATGGCTTGCGCGTCCAGCTTCCAGTCGGCGCAGATCTCGGCCACGGCAATCGGGTGCGAAATGTAGGGCTCGCCCGATTTGCGCACCTGGCCCAGGTGCATCTCGTCCGAGAAGCGGTAGGCTTCCTTGACTTTTTTCAGGTCGGCGGGACTCAGGTATTCGGCCAGCTTTTCCGTCAGGTGGGTGACGGAGGCGACGCCGGCCGTGACGGTGGGCGCGGCCAAGGGCGACGAGGAGGGCGCGGCCGATGCTGCGGACGTGGCGACGCTGGCGCCAGCCGCCGTGGGCGGGGTCTTGGCGCGGGTGCCGGTGGTGACGGTGTCGGCAGGAGTCAGGTTCATCTTGTGTGCGATCCGTCGCAGTGGAATGGTCTAAACGCTGGCTGCATTATTGCAGAACTGCCCAAGTCCTGACCATCCTCACTGTGCGGGAACGCGGGTTCCACTTACATGGGAACCTTTTTCAGCATTTCCAGACCGACTTTGCCGGCGGCGATTTCGCGCAGGGCGACGACGGTCGGCTTGTCCTTGGCTTCCACCTTGGGGGTGTGGCCTTGCAGCAGCTGGCGCGCGCGATAGGTCGCGGCCAGGGTCAGCTGGAAGCGGTTAGGGATATTCTTCAGACAATCTTCAATCGTGATGCGGGCCATCTTAACTCCTAAAAGCGGGTGTATTTATTCTGCGTGGATGCCCAGCTGGGCGAACAACGATGCGTTGCGGGCCGCTTGTTGCGCAAAACGGCAACGGGCCGCTCGGACGATCGCGCTCAGCTCGGACAGGGCGACCGGGAATTCTTCGTTGATAATAACATACTCGAACTCGGGCGCGTGGGCGATTTCGCCGCCAGCCGCCAGCAGGCGGCGCGTGATCACGTGGGGCGCGTCGGTGGCGCGCTTGTTGAGGCGCTCTTCCAGCGCGTCGATCGAAGGCGGCAGGATGAAGATGCCGGCCGCCTGCGGGAACTGCTTCTTGACCTGGCGCGCGCCCTGCCAGTCGATCTCGAGCAGGATGTCGGTGCCGGTCTGCATCTGCTGTTCCACCATGATGCGCGAGGTGCCGTAGTAATTACCGTGCACTTCGGCCCACTCCAGGAATTCGCCGGCCTGGGCGCGGGCGACGAAGTCTTCCGCGCTGGTGAAGTAGTATTCCTTGCCGTGGGTCTCGCCCGGACGGGGGGCGCGGGTGGTGGTGGAAATCGACAGCTTGATGGCCGGTTCCTGCGCCAGCAGCGCGTTGACCAGGGTCGATTTGCCGGCGCCGGACGGCGCCACCACCATGAACAGGCTGCCGGAGAAGGCGGAAGGTTGGCTCATGTTGATCTTTCCAAACGTGGGCGTCGCCCAAAGGCGTATTTTACCAAGGGCAACGAAATGCCGCCACTCCCGCCGCCGCGCCGAAGACAATGCCGCTGCACGGCGGGCCACGACCACGACGCCACGTCCTGTTTGAGGCGGGCTACTCCAGGTTCTGCACCTGCTCGCGCATCTGCTCGATCAGCAGCTTCAGTTCCATCGAGGCGTCGGCCAGTTCCTTGACGGAAGCCTTGGCGCCCAGCGTGTTCGCTTCGCGGTTCAGTTCCTGCATCATGAAATCGAGGCGCTTGCCGACCTGGCCGCCTTTTTTCAGGATGTGGCGGGTTTCCGTCAGGTGGGCCGACAGGCGGCCCAGTTCCTCGGCCACGTCGATGCGGATGCCGTACAGGATCACTTCCTGGCGGATGCGCTCGAGCGCGTCCTGGCGCGACAGGGCCGAGTTGGAACCCTGGCAGGCCAGGCCCAGCGCGTCCTGCATGCGTTCCACGGCCTTCTGTTGGAAGGCGGCCACCACCTGCGGGATCAGGGGCGTGATGCGCTTGACGATCGCTTCCATGGCGTCGATGCGGGTGGTCAGCATCGTTTCCAGCGCCGCGCCTTCGCGCTGGCGGCTGGTGACGAAGGCGGCCACGGTGCGGGCCGTGAGGGCGGCCACATCGGCCTGCAGCGATTCCTGGCCGATCTGGGCTTCCTCGATCACGCCAGGCCAGCGCAACAGTTCGGCCACCGTCATGGCGGGGGCGCCGGCGAAGTGCTTGCCCACCTCGAGTTGCAATCGTTGCAACTCGCCGAGCAGCGCCATGTTCAGCGCCGTGGTGCCGGTGGTGGCCGCCTTGCGTCCGAAACTGAGACGAATTTCGACCTTGCCACGGGTAATGGCGGCCATAATGGCAGCACGCAAATCGGGTTCGAGGGCGCGCAAATCGTCGTTTATTCGAAACTGTAGGTCAAGAAAGCGCGAATTGACGCTCTTGATTTCTATCGTCAGTGTTCCCGCCGCGCTCTCGCTGGTGGCAACCGCGTAGCCTGTCATGCTGGAAATGCTCAATGGATGTCCCCGATTTAATCTTTACAAAACAGTGATTTATCCACACAATCCGTTTGTTGAGGCGAGGAAACTTATGGCTGCACAAAACAACGCCCCGTTACCGGATGGCCTGGAAATTGCTGGATATCGCATTGTAAAGAAAATTGCGTCCGGTGGGTTCAGTATTGTTTATCTGGCGTATGACGCAGACGGGAATACGGTGGCGATCAAGGAATATCTGCCCAGTTCGCTGGCGTTACGGCAGCCGGGCGAGCTGGTGCCGGCCATTTCCAAGGCCAACTTGCCCGTGTTCCGCATCGGTCTCAAGTGCTTTTTCGAGGAGGGGCGGGCGCTGGCGCGCATCGCCCATCCCAACGTGGTGAGCGTGCTCAACTTTTTCCGCGCCAACGACACGGTCTATATGGTGATGGCCTACGAGTCGGGCCACTCGCTGCAGGAGCACATCCAGCGCCTGAAAGCCAAGGGCAGCCGCCCCAACGAGGCCTTCATCCGCCAGATCTTCACCCAGGTGCTGCGCGGGCTGCGCGAGGTGCATGCCAACAAGCTGCTGCACCTGGACCTCAAGCCGGCCAACATCTACCTGCGCACGGACGGCACCCCCATGCTGCTCGACTTTGGCGCCGCGCGCCAGACCGTCAACACCGACCTGCCCAAGCTCACACCCATGTACACACCCGGCTTCGCGCCGCCCGAACTGTACACGCGCAACGCCACGCTGGGGCCGTGGACGGACGTCTACAGTATCGGCGCCTCGATGTTCGCCTGCATGGTCGGATCGCCGCCACAACCGGCCGACCAGCGCAAGACTGAGGATAAAATGGAGGCGCATTTCCAGAAGCTCGACGGCCTGTATTCGGAAGAACTGGTCAAGCTGGTGCGCTGGTGCCTGGCGCTCGATCCGCTGGCCCGCCCGCAAAGCCTGTTCGCGCTGCAGAAGGTGCTGCAGACGGCCGCCCCCGAGGCGCCCGCGCCGGCGCCCCAGGGCACGTTGGAAAAGCTGGGCGGCAGCCTGCGCGGCCTGGTGGGCCGCCTGGGCGGCCTGGGGCGGGCCAGGGACAAGGCCGGACCCGATACGCAGCAATAACGGCGCCATTAACCGACACAAGGCATAACCATGCAATTCTCCGTGTATCAGGAAAGCCACATCGGCGGCCGCAAGGTCAACCAGGACCGCATGGGCTACAGCTTCACGCGCGACGCGCTGCTGCTGGTGCTGGCCGACGGCATGGGCGGCCACCTGCGCGGCGAGGTGGCCGCCACCATCGCGCTGCAGACCATTTCCACCATGTTCCAGCAGCAGGCCTCGCCCTACGTGAAAAAGCCGGAGCGCTTCCTGGAGCTGGCCTGCATGGCGGCGCACCACGACATCCACCGCTACTGCGCCGCCAACAACCTGCCGGACACGCCACGCACCACGGTGGTGGTGTGCCTGATCCAGCACAACACGGCGATCTGGGCCCACGTGGGCGATTCACGCCTGTACTGGCTGCGCGGCGGCCAGATCCTGGCGCGCACGCGCGACCACTCGCATGTGGAAAGCCTGATCGCGCGCGGCGTGGTGCCGCCGTCGGCGCGCGCCACCCATCCGGACCGCAACAAGCTGTATAACTGCCTGGGCGCGGGCGTGGTGCCGCGCATCGAGCTGTCGGGCCGCGCCAGCCTGCTGCCGGGCGACCAGCTGCTGTTGTGCTCCGACGGTTTGTGGTCTATGCTGCCGGACGAAGAATTGGCGCACCGCCTGCAGACGCAGACGGTGGTGCGGGCCGTGCCGGACCTGGTGAGCACGGCGCTGGCCAAGGCCGGCCAGGGCAGCGACAACGTGACGGCGCTGGCCATCATGTGGCAGGGCGGCTCCGTCACCGACGGCATCGCCACCGTGACGGCGCCCGACATGTCCACCGTGATTTCGACCGAGGCGCTGCCGCAGGACCTGCACAGCACCACCATCCACGGCAGCGCGCCGACGGAAGCCGAACCGGCCGCCGAAGCGGAACCGGAAATGGACGCCTTCAACGACGACGAAATTGAACGCGCCATCGCGGAAATCCGCGGGGCGATCGAAAAGTCCTCCCAAATACTGAAATAGACCGACATAGGAAACTTGATGACTTTTGTATCCCGCCCCAGCGGCCGCGCCGTCGATGCGCTGCGCACCCTGCGCCTGACCCGCGATTACACCAAGCATGCCGAGGGTTCGGTGCTGATCGAATGCGGCGACACCAAGGTGATCTGCACCGCCAGCATCGAGGAAAAGGTGCCCGGCTTCCTGAAGGGCAAAGGCCAGGGCTGGATGACGGCCGAATACGGCATGCTGCCCCGTTCCACCCACACCCGCATGGACCGCGAGGCCGCGCGCGGCAAGCAGTCCGGCCGTACCCAGGAAATCCAGCGTTTGATCGGCCGCTCGCTGCGCGCCGCGTTCGACCTGGAAGCGATCGGCGAGCGCACGCTGCACCTCGATTGCGACGTGATCCAGGCCGACGGCGGCACTCGCACCGCCTCCATCACGGGCGCCATGGTGGCGGCCTACGACGCCTTCTCCAAGCTGGTGGCGCGCGGCGCCGTGCCGGCCATCCCGCTCAAGCACTTCGTGGCCGCCATCTCGGTTGGCGTGTACCAGGGCATGCCGGTGCTGGACCTGGACTACGTGGAAGACTCGGGCTGCGACACCGACATGAACGTGGTGATGACCGACGCCGGCCACTTCATCGAAGTGCAGGGCACGGCCGAAGGCGCCGCCTTCGACCGCGCCAGCATGAACCGCCTGCTGGACCTGGCCCAGGGCGGCATTGCGGACCTGATCAAGATGCAGAAGCGGGCGCTGGGGCTGCTGGACTGAGCCGCTTCATTTTGTCATCGTGATCGCCACCAGGGGCCGTCGCGTCCCCGTTGGCGGCCCGGCGCATCAGTGTGCCGGCGCTGGCGTGGCGGTGTCCGCGCCGGCCGCTTCCTCGCTCATGCGCTGCTGCAGGAAGTCGACAAAGGCTACCGTCTTCAGCGCCAGGAAATCGCGCGCCGGATAGACGGCGTAGCTGGCCGGCGCCGGCGGCAGCCGGCAGTGGGCCAGCACGGGCACCAGTTCGCCGCGCGCCAGCTCCTCACGCGCGAGCACCTGCGGGATGCGCAGGATGCCGGCGCCGGCCACGGCCGCCGTCACCAGCGAGCCGCCATCGTTGATCTGCAGCGGGCCGTCCACCCGCACCACATACGGCCCGTCGTCGCCGATAAACGTCCATTCGTCATAGACCCTGCCGCCGTTGGCGTACAGCAGGCAGGCATGCGCGCGCAGCTCGTGCGGCGTAGCCGGCACGCCGGCGCGCGCCAGGTAGGCGGGAGCGGCCACGATGATGCTGGCGTTGTCGGCCAGCTTGCGCGCCACCAGCGTGGAATCGACCAGGTAGGAGGTGCGGATGGCCACGTCGATCTGCTCGGCGATCAGGTCGACCAGCCTGTCCTCGAGCTGCAGCGACACCTTGACCTGCGGGTACAGCGCGGTGAACTCGGCCAGCAGCGGCGCCAGCGGGCGGCGCGCGGCGATCGAGCACGATACGCGCAGCAGGCCGCGCACCTGCTGCTGGTACTTGTCGGTGATCTCGCCGATGCGCTCCAGCGCCTGCTCGATCTGCTGCGCCTGTTGCAGCACCAGCGCGCCGATCTCGGTCAGCGCCAGGCGCCGGGTGGAGCGCTGGATCAGGCGTGCGCCCAGGTCGAGCTCCAGCCGCGCCAGCTGGCGCGACACCACCGACTTGCCGCAGCCGAGCTGGATGGCGGCCGCGCTGATGCTGCCGGCCCGCACGATGGCGGCAAAGATGGCCAGCCGTTGCGGATTGAGGGCGGCGCCGTTGTAGGCGGGTAGGGGAGTGGTGATTGTCGTCATATGGGCAACAATGTAATGCCAAATTGATGACTAATCAAGCATAGTCCAGGCGCCTATACTGCTGTTCGTTATCTACCATTTTGCGAGCAGAGACCACCATGTCCACCACCAATCACCAATTCCTCCTGGCCCGCCGTCCCGTGGGCGCCATCCAGCGCAGCGACTTCGAGTACGCTGCCGCGCCCGTGCGGACGCCTGCCGAAGGCGAAATCCTCATCAAGCTGGAATACATCTCGCTCGACCCGGCCATGCGCGGCTGGATGAACGCCAGCGAAGACTCCTACATGCCGCCGGTGGCCATCGGCGAGGTGATGCGCGCCATCGCCGTCGGCCAGGTGGTCGAATCGCGCCACGCCGGCTTTGCGGCCGGCGATTACGTCACCGGCCTGCTGGGCGTGCAGGAATATGCCGTCTCCACTGGCCAGGGCCTGACCAAGGTCGATCCCAAGCTGGCGCCGTTGCCGCTGTACCTGGGCGCGCTGGGCATGCCGGGGCTGACCGCCTATTTCGGCCTGCTCGACGTGGGCCAGCCCAAGGCTGGCGAGACGGTGGTGGTGTCCGGCGCGGCCGGTGCCGTGGGCGCCGTGGTGGGGCAGATCGCCAGGATCAAGGGCGCGCGCGTGGTTGGCATCGCCGGCGGCGCGGACAAGTGCCGCTACCTGGTCGAGCAGCTGGGCTTCGACGCGGCCATCGACTACAAGAACGAGGATGTGGCCGAGGCGCTGCGCCGGCATTGCCCGCAAGGCGTCGATGTGTATTTCGATAACGTGGGCGGCCAGATCCTCGACGCGGTGCTGAACCGCCTGGCGCTCCATGCGCGCATCGTGATCTGCGGCGCCATCTCACAGTACAACAACACGACTGCCGTGCAGGGGCCGGCCAACTACCTGCAACTGCTGGTCAAGCGCGCCACGATGAAGGGCATCATGGTGGCGGACTACTATCCGCGCGCCATGGAGGCGATCGTCGCCATGGGCGGCTGGATCGCCGCCGGCAAGCTCAAGACCCGCGAGGACGTGGTGCAGGGCCTGGCGTCGTTCCCCGAAACGTTCCAGAAGCTGTTCGACGGCAGCAACAACGGCAAGCTGGTGCTGCAGGTGGCGGCGCAGGGCTGACGTTGGGGAGTGGCCGCGCAGCAGCTGGACGGCGACGCGTGGCCCTCGGCCGGCGTGCCGAAAGGCGGCGCGGCCAAATCGGTTTACAATGGCGGCACTTCCAGCCCCGCGCATGCGGGGCGCATTGCCACTATAGCCAGATTACCCATGACCCAACGTCTCATCCTTGCCTCCAACAACGCGGGCAAGCTCAAGGAATTCAACGAACTGCTGTCCGCCGTCGGCTTTTCGGTCCACGCCCAGGGCGAATACGACGTGCCCGAAGCGGACGAACCGCACATCACTTTCGTCGAGAACGCGCTGGAAAAGGCGCGCCATGCTTCGCGCCTGACCGGCCTGCCGGCGCTGGCCGACGATTCCGGCGTGTGCGTCAACGCGCTGGGCGGCGCGCCGGGCGTGTATTCCGCGCGCTACGCGGGCGAGCCCAAGTCCGACGCCGCCAACAACGCGAAGCTGATCGCCGACCTGGCGCCCCATGCCGACAAGTCGGCTTATTACTACTGCGTGCTGGTCTACGTGCGTCACGCCGACGATCCGCAGCCGGTGATCGCGGACGGCCGCTGGAACGGCGAAATGATCGCCACCCCGCGCGGCAATGGCGGCTTCGGCTACGATCCGCATTTCTATATCCCGGCGCTGGGCAAATGCGCCGCCGAGCTCACGCCTGACGAGAAGAACGCGCTGTCGCACCGCGGCCAGGCCCTGCGCGCACTGGTCGAGAAGCTGCGATGATCCCGATCAAAGTCGCGGGCGCCGCATCCAAGCCGGCCATGGCCACCGCCGATGCGGCCGGCGCCGCCGTCAAGTACCTGCAGCCGGGCGCCCTGAACCTGCAGGCGCTGCCGCCGCTGTCGCTGTACGTGCATTTCCCGTGGTGCGTGCGCAAGTGTCCCTATTGCGACTTCAACTCGCATGAAGCCCAGGGCGGCGCCTTCCCCGAAAAGGAATACCTGGACGCGCTGCGCGCCGACCTGGAGATGGCGCTGCCGCTGATCTGGGGCAGAAAGATTTATACCGTTTTCATCGGCGGCGGCACGCCCAGCCTGATGTCGGCGGCAGGGCTGGACCGGCTGCTGTCGGACCTGCGCACGCTGCTGCCGCTGGACGGCGATGCCGAAATCACGATGGAAGCGAACCCCGGCACGTTCGAAGCGGAGAAATTCCGCTCCTATCGCGCCAGCGGCATCAACCGCCTGTCGATCGGCATCCAGAGCTTCAACGCGGACCACCTGAAATCGCTGGGCCGCATCCATGACGGCGACGAGGCGCGCCGCGCGGTGGAAATCGCGCGGGCCAACTTCGACAACTTCAACCTGGACCTGATGTACGCGCTGCCGTCGCAGACGCTGGAACAGGCGCGGCTCGATGTGGAGACGGCCATGTCGTACCAGCCGCCGCACCTGTCGCTGTACCACCTGACGATGGAGCCGAACACGGTCTTCGCCAAGTATCCGCCCACGCTGCCGGACGACGACGCCAGCGCCGACATGCAGGACATGATCGCGGAGCTGACGGCGGCGCACGGTTATGGCCAGTATGAAGTGTCGGCCTATGCCCAGCCGGGCCGGCAGGCGCGCCACAACCTGAACTACTGGGAATTTGGCGACTACCTCGGCATTGGCGCCGGCGCGCATGCCAAGCTGTCGTTCCCGCATCGGGTGCTGCGCCAGGCCCGCTACAAGCAGCCCAGGAGCTACATGGAGCAGGTACGCAACGGTACGCCGGTGCAGGAGGAATACGAGATCGCGCGTGAGGACATGGGCTTCGAATTCATGCTCAACACCTTGCGGCTGCACGGCGGCTTCTCGCCCAACCTGTTCGCCGAACGCACCGGCATGAGCCTGAACGCGATCGACAAGACGCTCAACGCCGCCGAAGCCAAGGGCCTGCTGTACCGCGACCACCTGGTCATCCGCCCGACCGAGCTGGGCCAGCGCTTCCTCAACGACCTGCAGCAGATGTTCCTGCAGGCATAACCCCCGGGGCTGTTAGAACTCTTCCCAGTCCTGGTCGCCGCCGACGGTGGCCGGTTTGCGTGGGCTGGCCTTGGCTGCGGCGGGCGCGGGGACGGCTTCCAGGCGCCGGGCCGCTGGCGCTGGAGCGCGCGCTACCTTCTTCGGCGCGGCAGCTGCCGCCGCGACGGGACGGCGCGCGGGCGCGACCCGTGCCGGCGCCGCCAGCATGCCTTCGTTACCGAGCTTGAAGCAGGCCGCCACTTCGGCCAGCCGCGCCGCCTGTTCCTGCATGCTGGCCGCCGCTGCCGCCGCTTCTTCCACCAGCGCCGCATTCTGCTGCGTGACCTGGTCCATTTGCGCGATCGCCGTGTTGACCTGGTCGATGCCCGTACTTTGTTCGCTGCTGGCCGAGGTGATTTCTCCCATGATGTCGGTCACGCGCTTGACGCTGGCCACCACTTCCTGCATCGTGCTGCCGGCCTGCTGCACCAGCCGCGCCCCCAGGTCCACCTGTTCCACCGAGTCGCCGATCAGGGCCTTGATTTCCTTGGCCGCGCCGGCGCTGCGCTGGGCCAGGTTGCGTACTTCGGACGCCACCACGGCGAAGCCGCGGCCCTGCTCGCCGGCGCGTGCCGCTTCCACCGCTGCGTTCAGGGCCAGGATGTTGGTCTGGAAGGCGATACCGTCGATCACGCCGATGATGTCGACGATCTTCTTGGCCGAGGCGTCGATCGAGCCCATGGTGTCGACCACCTGGCCGACGATGGCGCCGCCTTTTTCCGCCACGTCCGACGCGGCCTGCGCCAGCTGGTTGGCCTGGCGCGCGTTCTCGGCATTCTGGCGCACGGTGGAGGTCAGTTCCTCCATCGACGATGCCGTCTCTTCCAGCGAGCCGGCCTGCTGCTCCGTGCGCGAGGACAGGTCCTGGTTGCCGGCCGCGATCTGGCTTGATGCGGTGGCGATGGTGTGCGTGCCTTGCTGCACCTGGCTGACGACGTTGCGCAGCGAGTCGTTCATGCCATGCAGGGCTTTCATCAGGTCGCCGATCTCGTCACGCGAGGTCTCGGCGGCGAATTCGGTGGTCAGGTCGCCGGTGGCGACGGTGCCGGCGATGTCGACCGCCGACTGCAGCGGCGCCGTGATGCTGCGCGAGATGACCCAGGCGGCCAGGCTGCCGACGGCAATCAGCAATACCGACAGTATGGTCTGCAGCATGGTGCCGCGCTCGTTGGCCGCCTCGATGGCCAGCGCCGTGTCGTCGATGGCCTTGCGCTGGAACGCCAGCAGTTCCTTGACCTTGTTCTGGTAGGCCGTGGCCGCCGGCATGAACTCCTGTTGATAGATGCGCTCGGCGCTCGCCGCGTCGCCGCTCTTGCGGGCCGCGCTGACGGCGTTCTTGGACGCCTGGTACTTGTTGCGCAGGGCGATGGCCTGGTCGTAAATGGCTTTCTCGTCCGGGTTGACCAGCAGTTCCTTGATGCTGTTCAGTAGCGCCGTACCTTGCTTGACGCTGTCGGCGATGACGTCGGCGAAGGTGGCGGCCAGCGTGTCGTCCGTGCTGCGGGCGATCAGTTCGGTGCGGGCGATGGCCGAGTAGATCAGCACATACCAATCGGAGACGATGCGTTCCTTGGCCAGTGGCTTGGCCATCATCTGTTTGGTCGCTTCGCCGTTGGCGCGTTCGTTGACCAGTGCCACCGAGGTGGCAAACACGGACATCAGCAGGACGATGGCAAAGCCGATCGAGAGGCGGGTGCGGATGCGCAGGTGCGACAGGAATTTCATGGTGTGGTCTCCCTGGAAGGCCGGCGTGCCACAGGCGGATTTGGGGCTGGCGGCGCTGTAAGTATGCGCCCAAGCGCCGCCGTCCGACATGAAATTTTCTGTCGAATTCGTTGCTTTTTCGAAACAATATTTCATCCCGGAAGCACCGGGCACCGCCGTCAGAACGTCTGCGCCAGCTGCAGGTCGGGCCGTTCGCACCAGCGCGCCAGCGCCTCGGCCATGCGCTCGCTTTCGGCGATGGCGCGGCTCCAGTCGCGCGTGCGGGCCGCGTGGTCCTGGCCGTAGAACTTGAAGTCGCGCCGGTCCGGCAGCTTGCCGTTGGGGAGGCTGGCCACGAACGACGGCGAGGGCGAAATCAGGATCACGTTCTCCAGCGCGGCGTCGCGCGCGCGGCGCCAGGGCATGGACTTGTCCAGCCAGCCGGGCACGATGTAGTCGGCAAAGTGCGGGTACAGCACCAGGCCCGGATCGCGCCGGTAGGGCAGGTGCAAGTGGTAGTCGATCAGGCCGCCGTCCCAGTAGTCGCCAGGCGGGGCGCCGGCGATGCCCGACACCGCTTCCAGCACCAGCGGGATGGAGCCGGAGGCCAGCAGCGCGTCGCGCAGGTTGGCCTCGGACAGGCCGACGAAATGGCCGGCGAAGGCGTCGAAGGGCTGGCGCAGCCAGTCGGCGCCATCGCGCCCGTCATGGAACACCACCCGTTCCATCGAGCCGGCCAGGCGACGGCGCGCCACGGCGTTGTTGGCGGCGGCCAGCAGGAAGCCGGCCATTTCGCGCCAGCGGGCGCCGCCCGTGCCGGCCAGCGGGCCGGCGCCGCGCACGGTCAGCACGGCCAGGCGGTGGCCGGGATGGTTCAGTACTTCGGCGGCGCGTCCGTCCAGCACTTCGTCCAGCAGGGCGCGGCAGGTGCGGCTGACGTAGGCCGCATCGACCTTGGCCGGGTAGCGCTGGCCCGCGTACAGGCGAGCCAGCCGGCGGTGCGCGGCCACCGGGTCGTGGAAGGCGGATGCCGCCATGCGCCAGGCGCCGATCGAGGCGCCCACCAGCGTGCGCTGGCGCGGCGCCCGCGGCAGCCAGGAACCGGACATCCAGCAATCGATGCCGTTCAGGATCAGGCCCTTGGGGCCGCCGGCCGCGGCGGGGACGATGGCGATGTCGGCCGGTTGCAGGCCGTCGGCGGCGATGCGCTGGCGGGCGCGCTGGCCCAGGCGGATGGTGATAGGTGAAGACATGGCGGCTCGGCTTGTGATGGTCAACTGGCGTTGCAAGTTCGGATGCGGTTGCGGGCGCAGGTGTAAGAGCGGGCGCGGTTGGCCGGCCCGGCCATGCCACCGCCGCGATGCGGACGGCGGCGTTGGCGCCGGCCCGGCCCGGCCCGGGTTACTTCAGGCCGCCGCCCAGGGCCCGGTACAAATCGATGGCACTGGTGGTGCGCAGCAGGCGCGCCTGCACCAGCGCCTGCTGGCTGGCGAACAGTTCGCGCTGGGCGTCGAGCACGTCGAGCGAGCTGGCCACGCCGTTGGCAAAGCGCAGTTCCAGCAGCTGCAGGCGGTCGGCCTGGGCATCCTGGATGGCGCGCTGCGCCGTCACCTGGTCGCCCAGGTAGCTGCGCGCGGCCAGCGCGTCGGCTACTTCGCGGAAGGCGGTCTGGATGGTCTTCTCGTAGTCGGCCACGGCCAGGTTCTTGCGCACTTCGCTTAACGTCAGGTTGGCGCGGTTGCGGCCTGCATCGAAAATGGGCAGCACCAGTTGCGGCGCGAACGACCAGCTGCCCGAGCCGCTGTCGAACAGGCCGCCCAGCGAAGGGCTGCTGCTGCCCACGGCCGCCGTCAGGCTCACGCGGGGGAAGAAGGCGGCCCGCGCGGCGCCGATGTTGGCGTTGGCCGACTTGAGGCGCTGTTCGGCGGCGCGGATGTCGGGCCGGCGCGTGAGCAGGTCCGACGGCAGGCCGGCCGGCAGCGCGCTCATGGCGTCGATCTGGGCATCGCTGGCCAGGGCGGCGGTTGTGGCGCCGCCATTGACGTCGTTGGCGGCGGTGGTTTGCGCACCGTTGGTGGCGCTGATCGCGTTGGCAGCGGCGGCGTTGGCTGGCGCGACTGGAGTAGCCGTAGCCGCCGGCGCCGGCGGCTGGCCCACCAGCAGCGTCAGCGCGTTTTCCGCCTGCGCGCGCTGGCGCGCCAGCGTGAGCGCGGCGGCGCGTGCCGTTTCCATCAGCGTCTCGCTGGTGCGCAGGTCCAGCCGCGACGAGGCGCCCACGTCGGCGCGCTGGCGCGTCAGCGCGTAGGTGCGCTGGCGCGTCTCGAACGTCTGCTGGGCCAGCGCGTACTGCTCGGCATAGGCCCGTTCCGTGTAGTAGGCCTTGGCCACATCGGCCACCAGGCCGATCTGCGCCGCCTGGCGCGCTTCGTCCGTGGCCAGGTAGGCGGCCAGGGCGGCGTCGTTCAGGCTTTTCACGCGGCCAAAGAAGTCCAGCTCGAAAGCGGGCATGGACAGGCCCACGTCGTAGCGCTTGCCGATGGTGCTCTGGCCGCTGGAGGTGAGGAAGGCGGGCGTCCTGGCGCGGGTATCTGCGGCGCTGGCGTTCACGTTCGGCAGCCGGTCGGCGGACTGGATGCCGTACTGGGCGCGTGCTTCTTCCATGCGCAGGGCGGCCGTGCGCAGGTCGCGGTTGTGCTCCAGCGCGGCGGCGATCAATTGCTGCAGGCGGGCGTCGGCGAAGTAGTCGCGCCAGCCCGTGTCGACGGCGGCCTTGCCGTCGGCGGCGCTGTCGGCGGCCGACGCTTCGGGCCAGGTGGCGGCCACCGGCGCGGCCGGGCGCTGCCAGGTGGGCGCCAGCGAGCAGGCCGACAGCAGGCCCGCCGCCATCAGGGCGGTCAGCAGGGTGTGGCCGGATTTAGTCATGTTTTTTCTCCACGGGCAGGTCCAGTTCATGTGCGGCCAGACGGCGCTGGCGTTCGCTGCCCTTGAATATCTTGCGGATCACGACGAAGAATACGGGCACCAGGAACACGGCCAGCACGGTGGCCGTGATCATGCCGCCCATCACGCCGGTGCCGATGGCGCGCTGGCTGGCCGAGCCGGCGCCGCTGGCCACCACCAGCGGCAGCACGCCGAGGATGAAGGCCAGCGAGGTCATGATGATGGGGCGGAAGCGCAGGTGCACCGCTTCCAGCGTCGATTCGATCAGGCCCTTGCCCTGCGCCTGCAGGTCCTTGGCGAACTCGATGATCAGGATCGCGTTCTTGGCCGACAGGCCGATGATGGCGATCAGGCCGACCTTGAAGTAGACGTCGTTGGGCAAGCCGCGCAGGGTGGCGCCCAGCAGCGCGCCCAGCACGCCCAGCGGCACCACCAGCAGCACCGCCACCGGGATCGATTCGCTCTCGTACAGCGCGGCCAGCACCAGGAAGGCGGCCAGCAGCGACAGCGCGAACAGGGCCGGCGCCTGCGAGCCGGAGGTCTTTTCTTCCAGCGACTGGCCAGTCCATTCGATGCCGAAGCCGGGTGGCAGCTGCGCGGCCAGCCGTTCCAGTTCGGCCATCGCTTCGCCGGTGGAGCGGCCCGGGGCGGCGTCGCCGGTCAGCTTGATGGCGGGGTAGCCGTTGTAGCGCACCAGCTGCACGGGACCGTTGATCCAGTGCGAGCGGGCGAACGAGGCGAACGGCACCATGGCGCCGCTGGCGCTGCGCACGTTGAGCTTGAGGATGTCTTCCGGCTGCAAGCGCTGCGGCGCGTCGGCCTGCACGATCACGCGCTGCTGGCGGCCGGCGCTGGCGAAGTCGTTCACGTACGACGAGCCGAGCGAGATCGACAGCATGCTGTTGATGTCGGCGAAGGCCACGCCCAGCGCATTGGCTTTTTCGCGGTCGATGTCGAGCTGCAGCTGGGGCGCGTCTTCCAGTCCTTCGGGGCGCACGCCTTTCAGCACCTTGCTCTTGCCGGCCAGTTCCAGCAGCTGGTTGCGGGCCGCCAGCAGGGCGGCGTGGCCCTGGGCGCTGCGGTCCTGCAGGCGCGCCGTGATGCCGGTGGCGTTGCCCAGTTCGCGGATGGGGGGCGGGCTGAGCGGGAACACGACGGCGTCCGGAATGCTCGACAGGGCGCCAAAGGCACGCTGCGCGATGGCCGTGGCCGACTGGCTGGCCGGCCGTTCGTCCCAGTCCTTGAGCGGCACGAACACCAGGCCCGCGTTCTGGCCGTTGCCCGAGAAGCTGAAGCCGGCCACCGCGATGGTGCGCGCCACGCCGGGCTGCTGGCGGAAGTAGGCGTCCACCCTGGCCAGCACGGCGGCCGTGCGGCTGGTGGAGGCGCCGGCCGGCAGCTGCACGTTGGTGATCAGGTAGCCCTGGTCTTCATTGGGCAGGAAGGACGAGGGCAGGCGCGCGTACAGCCAGCCCACCAGGCCCAGGATCACTGCGAACACCACCAGGTAGCGGCCGGTGCGGGTCAGGATCCTGGCGATCATGCCCTGGTAGCCGGTGGCGGTGACGGCGAAGCGGCGGTTGAACCAGCCGAAGAAGCCGCGCTTTTCATGATGATGGCCCGCTTCCACCGGCTGCAGGATGGTGGCGCACAGGGCCGGCGTGAGCGACAGTGCCATCAGGGCCGAGAACACCATGGCCGACACCATCGACAGCGAGAACTGGCGGTAGATGGCGCCCACGGCGCCGCCGAAGAAGGCCATCGGGATGAACACGGCGATCAGCACCAGCGTGATGCCGATGATGGCGCCGGTGATCTGCTGCATGGCCTTGCGGGTGGCGTCGCGCGGCGACAGGCCTTCCTCGCTCATGATGCGCTCGACGTTTTCCACCACCACGATGGCGTCGTCGACCAGGATGCCGATCGCCAGCACCATGCCGAACATGGTGAGCACGTTGATCGAGAAGCCGAACATCTGCATGGTGGCGAAGGTGCCCATCAATGCCACCGGCACCACGATGGTGGGGATCAGGGTGTAGCGTATGTTCTGCAGGAACAGGTACATCACGAGGAACACCAGGATCACCGCCTCGACCAGGGTCTTGACCACTTCCTCGATCGAGATCTTGACGAACAGCGAGGTATCGTACGGCACCGTGTACTTGACGCCGGGCGGGAAGTATTTGGCCAGCTGGTCCATCTTGTTGCGCACTGCCGTTGCCGTCTGCAGCGCGTTGCCCGACAGGGACAGCTGGACGCCGATGGCCGAGAACGGCGCGCCGTTCAGGCGTGCGTTGATGCTGTAGCTGGCGCCGCCCATCTCGATGCGGGCCACGTCCGACAGCCGCACCAGCGAGCCGTTGGGATTGGCGCGCAACACGACGCGGCCGAATTCGTCCGTCGAGGCCAGCTGGCCGGTGACGACGATGGGTGCGGAATAAGTCTGCCTGGCGGGGCTGGGCAGGTCGCCCAGCGTGCCGGAGGCCACCTGGGCGTTCTGCGCCTTGATGGCGGCCGTCACGTCGGCCATGGTCATCTTCAGGCCCACCAGCTTGTCCGGGGCGATCCAGATCCGCATGGCGCGCTCGGTGCCGAACAACTGGGCCTGGCCCACGCCGGGAATGCGCTTGATTTCGTTGACCACGTTGCGCGCCAGGTAGTCGCCCAGCGCCGTCGGATCGAGCCGGCCGTCGGTGGAAGACAGGCCGACGAACATCAGGATGTTGCTGCGCGCCTTGTTGACCTGCACGCCCTGCTGGGTCACGGCGGCCGGCAGGCGCGACTCGACCCGCTTGATGCGGTTCTGCACGTCCACTGCGGCCAGGTCGGGATTGGTGCCGGGCTGGAAGGTGACGGTGATGGTGACGGCGCCATTGGCCTCACTCTGGGACTCGACGTATTGCAGGCCGTCGGCGCCGTTCATTTCCTGCTCGATCACGCTGGTGACGGCGTCGTCCAGCACCTGCGCCGTGGCGCCCGGATAGTTGGCCGTGATGACGATGGACGGCGGGGCGATGGTCGGATACTGGGCCACCGGCAGCACCGTGATGGCCAGCGCGCCGCCCAATAGGATGAACAGCGCAATCACCCATGCGAAGACGGGGCGATCGATGAAGAACTTAGGCATCTGTGCTCCCCGCGCTTATTTGGCTGTCGCCGGCGCGGCGGCGGAGGCGGACGCCGATGCCGAAGCCGACCCTGCGCCCGGCCCCTGCCACGGCTGCGGCTTGACCTGGGTGCCCGGCTTGGCCTTCTGGAAGCCTTCCACGACGATGCGTTCGCCGCCTTTGAGGCCGGAGCTGATGACCCAGTTCTGGCCCTGGACGTTGTCGGCCACCACGGGCTGCGACAGCACCTTGTCGTCGGCGCCGACCACCATCACGGAGGCGCCGTCCGGCCCGCGCACCACGGCCTGCTGCGGCACGATGATGGCGGCCTCGCGCACGCCCTGTTCCAGGCGTGCGCGCACGTACATGCCCGGCAGCAGTGTGTGCTGCGGGTTGGGGAATTCGGCCCGCATCGAGACGGCGCCTGTGCTCTCGTCGACCGACACGTCGGAGAACAGCAGCTTGCCCGGCAGCGGGTAGGGCTGGCCATCCTCGGTTACCAGCGTGACCCGGGCCTGGCCCTTGCCGGCGCTGGTCAGCTTGCCGCTGGCCAGGGCCTGCTGCAGCCGCAGCAGCTCGGTGGACGATTGGGTGATGGTGACGTAGATCGGGTCCAGCTGCTGCACGGTGGCCATCGGGGTCGCCTCGCCCTGGCCCACCAGCGCGCCTTCGGTGACGAGGGCGCGGCCCACGCGGCCGGCGATGGGAGCGGTGACGGTGGCATAACCCAGCGTCAGGCCGGCGTTCTGGCGTGGCGACCTGGCCGTGGCCAGGTCGGCGGCGGCCTGTTTCTGGGCCGTGGCCGCGTCGTCGTATTCCTGCTGGCTGACGGCCTGCGCGGCCAGCAGCGGCTTGTAGCGCTTCACTTTCAGTTCGGCCTGGGCCAGGTTGGCCTCGGCCTTGGCCACGGCTGCCTGGGCGCTGTCGTAGGACGCCTGGAAGCTGGCCGGGTCGATCCGGAACAGCACCTGGCCGGCCTTGACGTCGCTGCCTTCCGTATAGACCCGCTGCAGCACGATGCCGGCCGTACGGGCCCGCACCTGCGCCACGCGCGACGCTTCCAGCCGGCCCGGCAGCTCGCTGCTCAGCGTGACGGCGGCGGGTGCGACGGTGATGACGGCAACGGTGGGCGCAGGCGGCGGAGCGCCGTTGCCGGCGCTCTTGTCGCCGCAGGCGGCCAGCGCGGCCAAGGTCAGAATAGTGATGGCGACGGGCGCGCAGCGCGGGACTGATCTCATGGATGTCTCGTAAATTGTAGATGGTGGGCGGTACTTTTTCCTGCCGCCTGGTGTGGGCAGAAATGGTTGCAGCATTGTAATACAGCAATTGATGTAACGTTTTGTATGCGACAAGACCGCCGGGCCGGAAATGCGCACGGGGACGGAACCCGTGCCCGGCCAGGTGGCCGGGCTGCGTGTTCCGTCCCCGCTGGCGTGGGATGGCGACCGGGCCGGATCAGCGCATGCCGGAGATGATCTGTTTCAGCTTGCCGGAGTCGGCGCAGAAGGCGCGGATGCCTTCGGCCAGCTTTTCGGTGGCCATGGCGTCTTCGTTGAGCATGAAGCGGAACGACTTTTCATCGAGCGACATCTTGACCATGGCGGCGCCCGGCGCGGCGTCGGCCGACAGCTTGCGCGCGACGGGGGCGTCGCTGCTGGCCAGCTGCTGCAGCAGGTCGGGGCTGATGGTGAGCAGGTCGCAGCCGGCCAGTTCCAGGATCTGGCCCGTGTTGCGGAAGCTGGCGCCCATCACCTCGGTCTGGTAGCCGAACTTGCGGTAGTAGTTGTAGATGCGCTTGACCGACTGCACGCCCGGATCGTCGGCCGCTTCATACTCGATGCCGGTCGACTTCTTGTACCAGTCGTAGATGCGGCCCACGAACGGCGAAATGAGCTGGGCGCCCGCTTCCGCGCAGGCGATGGCCTGGCCCAGCGAGAACAGCAGCGTCATGTTGCAGTGGATGCACTCCTGCTCCAGGATTTCCGCCGCGCGGATGCCTTCCCAGGTGGCGGCCATCTTGATCAGCACGCGCTCGCGGTCGAAGCCGGCCGTCTCGTACAGGTGGATCAGTTCACGGGCCTTGGCCACCGAGCCTTCCACGTCGAACGACAGGCGGGCGTCGATCTCGGTCGAGACGCGGCCCGAGACGATTTTCAGGATCTCGCCGCCGAAGGCGATCAGCAGGTGATCGATCACGTCGCCGGTGGCGGCGTTGGGGTTGTCGCGCACGGCCTTTTCCAGCAGCGGCTTGTACTCGTCCTTCTGCACCGCCTTCAGGATCAGCGACGGGTTGGTGGTGGCGTCGCGCGGGGTGTAGGCCTTCATCGACTGGAAATCGCCGGTGTCGGCAACGACGGTGGTGAATTGCTTGAGCTGTTCGAGTTGGTTCATGTGCGGGGCCAAATGAGGTAAGCGGAATTGCGATTGGTATCTTAGCTTATTGTACTCACCCTTGGTCAAATGCTAAATGTGCGCAGCGTGATGTCACGCTGCGCGTAGTCCTTGCGGCTATCTGTGGGTCAGGGCGGCCAGTATGTTGCACAGCTCCCGCACGAAGTCCGATGGTTGCGGGGCCGGCGCTGGCGGGCGCTGGACGGCGGCATGCCGGGCGCCGTGGGAGCAGCCGGCAGCGGGGACGCCGGCCGCCGGAGTGTGGTTCGCGCTGAGCAGTGTTGCCATCTTGAACTCCTTATCGATTTGATTTGTCTATTTTGTACTGTTCCTTCGGTGGGATAAATACGTATAATCGAATTGAGTATTCCAAAAATGGAGCAATGATTGGACGTGCTGAACTACATGCGGCTGTTCGTGGAAGTGGCCAGGCGCAAGAGCTTCCGGGGCGCCGCCGATGCGATGGACATGCCCAATTCCACGCTGTCGCGCAATATCGCGGAACTGGAAAAGATCATCGGCCTGCGCCTGCTGCACCGGTCCACCCGCAAGGTGGAGCTGACGGCGGCCGGCGAGGTGTATTTCAAGCGTTGCCAGAGCATCGTCGAGGAGGCGCTGTCGGCCCACCAGGCGCTGCGCGACGTGTCGGAGCGCCCCATCGGCACGCTGCGGGTGTCGATGACGTCCGACTTCGCCATCGGCTACCTGGCGCCCATCCTGGGCGAGTTTGCCCGCATCTACCCGCAGATCAAGTTCAATTTCGACATCACGGTGCGGCCGGTCGACCTGCAGACGGAGCCGATCGACCTGGCCATCCGCATGGGTCGTCCGCCGGCCGGCCCCAACTCGCTGGTGGTGCGCCAGATCGCGACGCTGCCGCGCTACCTGTACGCCGCGCCGGATTACCTGGCGCGGGCGCCGCGGCTGGTCCATGCCAGCGACCTGGCCCACCACTCGCTGTGCGTGGGCCGGGGCGCGGCGCGCGAGACGGACATCTGGCGCCGCCTCCACCGGGGCGGCGAGACGGTGGAAGTGATGGGCGGCTCGCGCTTCGTGAGCAACAGCGCGGAGGTGAACCGGGCCATGGCCGCCAGCGGCATCGGCATCGCCGGCCTCGATCCGCGCATCGTGCGCCAGGACGTGGAAGCGGGGCGGCTGGTGCGGGTGCTGCCGGACTGGCAACTGGAACCGACCCATGTGCATGCAATCACGGACACGCGCCACCTGCCGGCCCGCACCAAGCTGTTCATCGCCTTCCTGATGGAGCAGCTGGGCAACCAGATCTCGATCGCGCAGGAAGACCCGGAGACGGCCGACGCCCAGTTGCTGATGGACGAGCTGTCCGGCGTGCTGGCTGGGATCACGGGCAGCAGCGGCAAGGCCTCGTTCGACGTGGCCGACGTGAAGGGCGATACGGCCTGTTTTGCCGTGGCGCGCAACCTGCAGGGCGTGCCAATAGGCTGTGGCGCGTTCCGGCCCTTGCAGCCGGGCGTGGCCGAGGTCAAGCGCATGTACGCGCGGCCCGGCAACGCGGGTACGGGTCGCGCCATCCTCGCCTTCCTGGAACGGGAGGCGGTGGCCCGCGGCTACCGCGCGCTGTGGCTGGAGACGCGCGAAGTCAACCGGCGCGCCGTGAACTTCTACACGGCGGCCGGCTACCGGCCGATGGAAAACTACGGCAAGTACGCCGGTAATCCGCTGGCGCTGTGCTTCGCCAAGCCGTTGGGCGCGAGCGCTGGTATAGTATTCGGCGACCAGCCATCCTGATAGAGGACCGCGATGAACATGCACACCAGCGTCGAGTTTTTCGATACCCAGTTCCAGCGCCAGATCGCGCAGCACGACTTCGCGCTCAACCCTTTCGAGCAAGCTGCCTTGCCCCATTTGCGCGGACGGGTGTTGGACTTTGGCTGTGGCATGGGCAACCTGGCCGTGCATGCGGCGCGGGCCGGGCATGAGGTGCAGGCCTACGACGCCAGTCCGGCCGCCATCGCCCACCTGCAACAGGTGGCGCGCGACGAGGCGTTGCCGCTGCAGGCCGCCGTGGCGGACCTGCGTACGACGCAATTGCATGAACAATTCGACACCGTGATCTGCATCGGCCTGCTGATGTTCTTCGAGTGTCCTACGGCCTTGCGCCAGCTGGCGCATTTACAGTCGCTGTTGCGGCCGGGCGGCGTGGCGGTGGTCAACGTGCTGACGGAAGGGACGACTTACATGGATATGTTTTCGCCGGAAGGGCATTGTCTGTTCGCACCCGGTGAGCTGCTGGCGCAGTTCGACGGTTGGCGCATCCTGGGCCATGAGCAGCGCAGCTTCCCCGCGCCGGGCGGCACGGTGAAGGTGTTCGATACGGTGATTGCGCAGCGCGCGTAGCCGGGCGCGCGGGGGCGCAAAAGCGCGGCGCGGGGGCGCACGCCGGCGCCGGCGTGTCAGCCGATGAAGGAGTCGAATTGCAGGTCGAATTCCTGCAGCGCTTTTTGCGCGTTCTGCATCTTCTTGCGGAATTCCGGGCCGCGTTGCAGCGCCAGTCCCACCGCCAGCACGTCGATCACCACCAGGTAGGCCAGGCGTGCCGAAATGGGCGTGTAGGGATCGGTGTTGAAGATCAGGTCGATCGGGATCAGTACCGTCGCTTCCTCGGCCAGAGGGGTGCCCGATGGCGCCATCACGATCACGTCCGCGCCGCCGCGGCGCGCCAGCTTGGCCGAGCGCACCAGCGGCGGGCTGTTGCCGCGCTGGGAAATGGCCACCACCGCGTCGCCGGCGCGCAGCAGGGCGGCGGCGATGCTGTGGATGGCCGGGTCGGCATAGGCCACCGTCGGCACGCCGGAGCGGAAGAACTTGTGCTGCGCGTCGGCCGCCACGATGCCGGACGTGCCTTGGCCGTAGAACTCGATCTTGTTGGCCTTGGACAGGATGTCGAGCGCCTTCTGGATCGCTTCCGGGTCCAGGTTGTTGCGCAGGTCGAGCAGGGTGTTGATGGAGCGGCTGCAGATCTTGTTGACCAGGTCGGCCGCCAGGTCGTCCTGCGCCGGCTGTTCATTCAGGCCGGGCAGGGCCAGGGCCAGGCCCTGGGCCAGCTTGAGCTTGAACTCATGCCAGCCGTCGTAGCCCAGCGTGCGGCAGAAGCGCACCACGGTCGGCTCGGACACCTGGGCGCTCTTGGCCAGCGCCGTGATGTTCTGGTTGACCGTCTGCGCCGGCTGGTCCAGCACGGCCAGCGCGACCTTGCGCTCGGACTTGGAGAGCGAGTCGAGCTGGGTGCGGATGGAATCGAGCAGCATTGGTTTAGTTTTCTGGAAGCGGTGAAGCAGGGGTTTCGCGGAGCATGCTCCGCGCCTGCGTAACGGCCTGGCCATGCATGGCCAGGCTCCTTGCCCTGCCAATTTTAGTCCTCGGGCAGGGCTTCTTCGCGCCACTGCAGGCCGTCGCGGCCGATCAGGGCGGAGGCGGCGGCCGGGCCCCAGGTGCCGGCGGCGTATGGTATCGGCATGGTGTCGTCCTGCTCCCAGTTGTCGAGGATAGGCTCGACCCATTCCCACGCCGCTTCCAGCTCGTCGCCGCGCATGAACAGGGTCAGCTGGCCGCGCAGCACGTCCAGCAGCAGGCGCTCGTAGGCGTCCATGCGGGGCGATTTGAACGACTCGCGGAAGTCCAGTTCCAGCTCGGCCGGCTTCAAACGCATGCCATCGCCGGGCGTCTTGGCCATCAGGTTCATGCGCAGGCCTTCGTCCGGCTGCAGGCGGATCACCAGCGAATTGGGCTGGAAGCTCGACGTGGGCTGGTGGAAGATCGAATGGGGGATGTGCTTGAAGCGCACCACGATCTCGGCCAGGCTGTCGGCCATGCGCTTGCCGGTGCGCAGGTAGAACGGCACGCCGGCCCAGCGCCAGGTGTCGATTTCCGCCTTCATGGCGACGAAGGTTTCGGTGCGCGACTGCTCCGGCGCATCCGGTTCGTCCCGGTAGCTCGGCACGGCCTTGCCGTCCACGTGGCCGGCGCGGTACTGGCCGCGCACGATGTTCTGCGCCAGCGTGGTCGGGGTGAATTTCTTCAGCGAGCGCAGCACCTGCAGCTTGGCGTCGCGCACGGCGTCCGGCGCGATCGAGGTGGGCGGTTCCATGGCCACGATACACAGCAGCTGCAGCAGGTGGTTCTGCAGCATGTCGCGCAGCGCGCCCGAGGTGTCGTAGTAGCCCATGCGGTTGCCCACGCCCAGCTTCTCGGCGATGGTGATCTGCACGTCCGAAATCCATTCGCGGCGCCACAGCGGCTCGAACAGGATGTTACCGAAGCGCAGGGCCAGCAGGTTCTGCACCGTCTCCTTGCCCAGGTAGTGGTCGATACGGTAGATCTGCGATTCGGCGAACACCTTGCCCACTTCGGCGTTGATCTGCTTGGCCGAGGCCAGGTCGCGGCCCAGCGGCTTTTCCAGCACCACGCGCGAGTTGGCCGTGACCAGGTCGTTGGCGGCCAGGTTGTCGCAGATCTGCGAGAACAGGTGCGGCGGCGTGGCCAGGTAGTAGACGCGGGTCAGGGCCGGGTCGGTGCGCAGCGCGCTGACCAGCGGGCCGTAGCTTTCCACTTCCGTGGCGCTGAGCGAGACGTAGACGATGCGCGCCGTGAAGCGGGCCCACGCCTCGGCCGTGACGGCCGGCGATTTGATGTGCGGACGGGAGGTGGTTTCCACCGTACGCAGGAATTCGTCCTGGCCGCAGTCCTGGCGGCCTACGCAGATGATGCGCGCGGTTGGCGGCAAGTCCTTGGCGACGTCGCGCGCGTACATCGCGGGCAGCAGTTTGCGCATTGCCAGATCGCCGCTGCCGCCAAACAGAACCAGGTCAAAATCGGTAAGAGCCATAATATGTGTGTGATCGCAAAAGTGTAGGTGCCGGAATGGTGCTGCCTCTATGTAAATTTACTACATGAAAAGCACCAATGCAAGAAAATTTACTACAAATTGGGCGGCGCGTTGCGGCGCCGCCTGTACAGTCTATTCGATGTAGGCCGGTTCGACCCGGCCTGCCACGTCCACCCGCACCGCCAGCAGGCGGCCCGTGTGGGGATACTGCTCCGCCTCGCCGGCGGGACGCTTGTAGCTGGCGCTGGTGATGTACAGCGTGCGCAGGTCGGCGCCGCCGAACGCCACCATCGTGGGGCAGCGGGCGGGCAGGGGAATTTCGTCGAGGATGATGCCGTCCGGGGACAGCTTGAGCACGCGGGCGCCTTCGAACATGGCGCACCAGTAGTTGCCCTCGCAGTCGACGGCGGCGCCGTCGGGACGGCCGCCGTAGTTGTGGCTCTTGTCGGTCGAAAACTGCATCAGCGTGCGCGGCTCGGACACGCTGCCGCTGGCCAGGTCGTAGGCGTAGCGGGTGATGCGGTGGGCCGTCGTGTCGCTGTGGTACAGGGTGTGCTGGTCGGGGCTGAAACCGAGGCCGTTGGACACCGTCATGCCGCCCGACCAGACCTTGCGGACCTGGCCCCGCTCCAGCACGTACATCTCGGCCGCCTGGCGGTCGCGCGGCTCGTAGATGGTGCCGACCCAGAAGCGGCCCGCCGCGTCGGCGCGGCCGTCGTTGAAGCGGGTGGTGGCCGTGTCGTACGGCGCGGGGGCGATGTCGGTCAGCTCGCCGCTGTCCGTGTTCAAATGCACGAAGCCGCGGCGCAGGGCGACGATCAGGCCACCGTTTTCATTGCGCGCCAGCGCGGAAGGCTCGCTCGCCATCGGCCACTTGCGGTGCGCGCCGGTGGCCGGCACCAGCCGGTGGATGGCGAAGCCTTCGATGTCGACCCAGTACAGGGCCTGTTCTTCCGGATGCCACAGCGGGCATTCGCCCACCTGCATGACGGCGTCGAAGGCGGGAGTGATGTGGTATCTATTTGCAGCGTCGCTCATGGTGTGGTTTCGCTTTACAGGTGCTGCGCGGCCTTGGCCATGACGATCAGGCCATTGGTCGAGCTGTCGTGGCGCTCGGGCGCGACCTCGCCCGTCAGTTCCGCGTGGATGTTCTTGGCCAGTACCTTGCCCAGTTCCACACCCCACTGGTCGAAGCTGTTGACGTCCCACAGCACGCCCTGCACGAAGGTCTTGTGCTCGTACAGCGCGATCAGGGCGCCCAGCAGCGGCGGCGTGAGCTGGTCCATGAGGATGGTGTTGCTGGGGCGGTTGCCGGGGAAGGTCTTGTGCGGCACCAGTGCTTCGATCTGCGCCTCGTCCAGTTTTTGCTGGCGCAGGTCGGCGCGCACTTCATCGCCCGTCTTGCCGGTCATGAAGGCTTCCGACTGGGCGAAGCAGTTCGCCAGCAGCGAGTCGTGGTGGCCCGCCAGGTCATGGGTGGGGCGCAGCGCGGCGATGAAGTCGATCGGCGTCACGTCCGTGCCCTGGTGCAGCAGCTGGAAGTAGGCGTGTTGCGCGTTGGTGCCGCACTCGCCCCACACCACGGGGCAGGTCGGCACGCCGACGTCGGCGCCGTTGCGCGTGACGCGCTTGCCGTTGCTCTCCATGTCGAGCTGCTGCAGGTAGGCCGGGAAGCGGCTCAGGTCCTGGTGGTAGGGCGCGATCGACAGCGAGGCGCAATCGAGGAACTGGCGGTTCCAGAAGCCCACCAACGCCAGCAGCACCGGCATGTTCTCGGCCAGTGGCGCGGTGCGGAAATGTTCGTCCAGCGCGTGGGCGCCGGCCAGGAAGTCGCTGAAGTAGCCAAAGCCCACCGACAGCGCCACGGCCAGGCCGATCGACGACCACACGGAATAGCGGCCGCCCACCCAGTCCCAGAACGGGAACATATTGGCCGGGTCGATGCCGAAGGCCTTGATCGCCTCCTTGTTGGTGGACACGGCCACGAAATGGCGCGCCAGGTCGTCCTCCGTGGCGCTTTGCAGGAACCAGCTGCGCGCCGTCTGCGCGTTGAGCATGGTCTCGGCCGTGACGAAGGTCTTGGAGGCGACGATGAACAGCGTCGTCTCGGGATCGACCTGGCCCAGCACGGCGTCCATGTCGTGGCCGTCCACGTTGGAGACGAAGTGCATCTGCAGGCGTGGGTGCGAGTATGAGCGCAGCGCCAGGCACACCATTTTCGGGCCCAGGTCCGAGCCGCCGATACCGATGTTGACCACGTCCGTGATGGGCTTGCCCGTGTAGCCGACCCAGGCGCCGCTGCGCACGCGGTCCGTGAAGTCCTTGATGCGGTCCAGGACGGCGTGCACGTCATGGCCCACGTCCTGGCCGTCGACCACCAGCGTCTTGCCGCGCGGCATACGCAAGGCCGTGTGCAGTACGGCACGTTGTTCGGTAAGATTGATTTTCTCGCCCGCGAACATGGCATCGCGCTGGCGCTCCACGCCGCGCTCGCGCGCCAGCGCCAGCAGCAGCGCCACGGTGGTGGCGTCCAGGCGGTTCTTGGAATAATCCAGGAACAGGCCGGCCGCGTCCACGGTCAGCTTGGGAAAACGCTGCGGGTCTTGCGCGAACAGCTCGCGCAATTGCCACTGGCGGGCCGTGGCGGCATGGGATTCGAGGGCCTGGAAGCTGGCGGTGGCGGTGAGGGCGGGCTGGCGCATAATTGGTCGGCGGCGTAGTCTGGCTGGGTTGGAAAGAGCGTCCCGCAGCGGCGCGCTGCGGTGCGGATGTCTAATAATACATGAAAAACAGGTAAATTCACTACAATTTCGTGCGCCGCCATACGCAGTACCGGTTTCCTCGATCCACGCCCCCTGTCGGATCGGGTGGTTTTTGCACGGTTATGGCAAAAAAGATGCAATAAAAGATCGGATGACGTAAATTTTTGTAGTAAAATTTCACCGAATTCATTCATAAGGAACGATCATGGCGGTGCATCCTGTACTTGAAACCGTAACGGCGCGGATTATCGCGCGCAGCAAACCTTCGCGCGGCGCCTACCTGGCCCACCTGGAGGCGGCCCGCGTCAAGGGCGTGCAGCGCGGCGCGCTGTCGTGTACCAACCTGGCGCACGGCTTTGCCGCCTTCCCGGCCAATGACAAGCTGGTGCTGAAGGAAGTGAAGAAGCCTTCCGTGGCCATCGTCTCGGCCTACAACGACATGCTGTCGGCGCACCAGCCGTTCGAGAGCTTCCCCCGCATCATCAAGGATGCCGTGCGCGAAGTGGGCGCCGTGGCGCAGTTCGCCGGCGGCGTGCCGGCCATGTGCGACGGCGTGACCCAGGGCCAGCCCGGCATGGAGCTGTCGCTGTTCTCGCGCGACGCCATCGCCATGGGCACGGCCGTGGCGCTGTCCCACAATATGTTCGACTCGGCCGTCTACCTGGGCGTGTGCGACAAGATCGTGCCGGGCCTGCTGATCGGCGCGCTGCACTTCGGCCACCTGCCGGCCGTGTTCGTGCCGGCCGGCCCCATGACGAGCGGGCTGTCCAACTCCGACAAGGCCAAGGTGCGCCAGCTGTACGCGCAAGGCAAGGCCACCCGCGAGGAGCTGCTGGAAGGCGAGGCCAAGTCCTACCACGGCGCCGGCACCTGCACCTTCTACGGCACCGCCAACAGCAACCAGATGCTGATGGAAGTGATGGGCCTGCACCTGCCGGGCGCCGCCTTCATCAGCCCCAACACCCCGCTGCGCGACGCGCTGACGGCGGCCGCCGGCAAGCGCGCGGCCCAGATCACGGCGCAGAGCGAGCAGTATCTGCCGGTGGGCCACATCGTCGACGAGAAATGCATCGTCAACGCCATCGTCGGCCTGCTGACCACGGGCGGCTCGACCAACCACACGCTGCACCTGGTGGCCATCGCCAAGGCGGCCGGCATCGTGATCGACTGGGACGACTTCAACGAGCTGTCGGCCGTGGTGCCGCTGCTGACGCGCATCTACCCGAACGGCGAAGCGGACGTGAACCACTTCCACGCCGCCGGCGGCACCGGTTTCGTGATCCGCGAACTGCTGGACGCGGGCCTGCTGCACGACGACGTCACCACCATCCTGGGCAAGGGCCTGCGCGCCCACTGCGGCGAACCGTTCCTGTCGGAAGACGGCAAGGGCGTGGTCTGGCAGGCGGCGCCGCTGGAGTCGGGCGACGAGGCCGTGCTGCGCAAGGCCAGCGCGCCATTCTCGGCCGACGGCGGCATGGTGCTGGTCAAGGGCAACCTGGGCCGCGCCGTGATGAAGGTATCGGCCGTCAAGCCGCAGCACCGCACGGTCGAAGCGCCGGCGCTGGTGTTCAATTCGCAGGAAGAATTCATGGCCGCCTACAAGGCCGGCACGCTCGATCGCGACTTCGTGGCCGTGCTGCGCTTCCAGGGCCCGCGTGCCAACGGCATGCCGGAACTGCACGCGCTGACCCCGGCGCTGGCCAACCTGCAGGATGCCGGCCGCCGCGTGGCGCTGGTGACGGACGGCCGCATGTCGGGCGCCTCGGGCAAGGTGCCGGCGGCGATCCACGTGTCGCCGGAAATCCTGGCCGGCGGTCCGCTGGGCCTGGTGCGCGACGGCGACATGATCCGCCTGGACGCGGCCACCGGCGCGCTCGAAGCGCTGGTGCCGTCGGACGTGTGGTGCGCGCGCGCGCTGGCCACGGCCGACCTGTCGCCCAACAACGTGGGCATGGGGCGCGAGCTGTTCGCCATGTTCCGCGCCAGCGTGAGCGCGGCGGAGCAGGGCGCCACCACGTTCCCGCTGCCGTCCCCGATTCCGACCACGGTCGGCCTGCATGACGCCGACCCGGTAGGCAATACCGTGCCCGGTTCCGATGAAGATTTCTCGATGAAGAAAGAAGCCTAAGCCATGACCATGACTCTGCTCGACATTATGCGTACTTCGGCCGTGATCCCCGTGATTGCGATCGACGATCCTGACCATGCCGTACCGCTGGCGCGCGCGCTGGTGGCCGGCGGCATCCGCGTGCTGGAAGTGACGCTGCGCACCAAGCATGGCCTGGCCGCGATCCGCGCCATGTCGGCCGTGGAAGGTGCCATCGTCGGCGTCGGCACGCTGACCCAGCCCGAGGAATTCGCCGCCGCGCGCGACGCGGGCGCCGTGTTCGGCGTCTCGCCCGGCCTGACGCCGGCCCTGATCGCCGCCGCCAAGAGCAGCGGCCTGCCGCTGCTGCCGGGCGTGATGACGCCGTCGGAAGTGATGGCCGCGCGCGAGCATGGCTTCCAGCAGCTCAAGCTGTTCCCGGCCGTGCCGGCCGGCGGCGTGGGCATGCTGAGCGCCATCGGCGGTCCGCTGCCGGACGTGACGTTCTGCCCCACGGGCGGCATTTCGCAGGAAACGGCGTCGCAGTTCCTGGCGCTGAAAAACGTGGCCTGCGTGGGCGGCTCCTGGCTCACGCCGAAAGACGCCATCGCCGCCGGCAACTGGGACCGCATCACGGACCTGGCCAAGGCTGCCAGCAGCCTGCGTTAAGCAGTAACGCCGCCACGCTGCGGCGGCATCGCCGCGGCGCTGGCCGTGCAGCGGCGGCCATACAGCGGCGATGCGCGCGGCATACCGTCGTGCCGCCGCCCTTCCCTCAGGCGGGTTGCGGCAACTGGCGCACCAGTTCGTCCATCAGGCCGGCGAAGGCCCTGGCGGCCGCGCTCTGGTAACTTTCCTTGCGCCATAACAGCGCCACCGTGCGCTGGGGCAGGGCCGGTGTCAGCGCGACACTGCGCAAGGCAGGATGGTCGCGTGTGATGGCGTCCGGCAGGATGGTGGCCATGCTGCCACGGCGCACGATCTCCACCAGCGCATTGATGGTGTTCGCTTCGACCACGATAGACGGGCGTATCCCCTGCGCCTGCAAGTACCCATCCACAAAATCGCGTGTAGCAAAGCCGGGCGCCAGCAGCGCCAGCGGCTCGCGTTCCAGTTCGGCGCAGGTCATGGCCTGCTTGCGGCGCGCCAGCGGATGGCCGCTGCCCACCATCACACTGAGCTTTTCCGAAAACAGTTCCTGGCAGCTGACGTCGTCCGCATCGAGCGGGCTGAAGGCGATGCCCAGGTCGACCACATCGTCCGCCAGCGCGGCGCCGATCGCGTCCAGCGCCATCTCGTGGATGTGCACCGTGAGCGCCGGATAGCGCGCGCGGAACAGGGCGATGGCGGGACCGACCAGGTAGGCGGTGAAGGTGGGCGTCATGGCCAGCCGCAGGCTGCCGCGCGACAGGTCGTGCACGTCGTGCACGGCGCGCTCGGCGGCGGCCAGGTCGGTCAGCGCGCGGCGGGCATGGGCCAGGTAGGCCAGGCCGGCGTCGGTGGGGCGCACGGCGCGGCCGGAACGGTCCAGTAGCTGCGCGCCCAGGCGATCTTCCAGCTGGCGGATCTGCTGCGACAAGGTCGGTTGCGATACGTGCAGGGCCTGCGCGGCGCGGGTGAAGTTGCCGTGGTCGACCACGGCGATCAGGTACTGGATATGGCGTAGCAGCATGGCGCGATAACTATAGGATTTACTTATAGACTCGATTGTATATCGGTCTTGGACACTATAGTTCATCCACTGCATCATGGCATCACTACCCGCAACCCACCAGGAGAATGCCATGCAGTCCATCGTTGAAGGAGCACTCAAGTTCCAGCGGCACGCCTTTCCCCGGCTGTCGGCCCTGTTCAAGCAGCTTGCCACCACGCAGAACCCGAGCGCCTTGTTCATCACCTGTTCCGACAGCCGCGTGGTGCCGGAACTGCTGACCCAGCAGAATCCGGGCGATATCTTCGTGATCCGCAATGCCGGCAATATCGTGCCGTCCTACAGTTCCGAGCCGGGCGGGGTAACCGCTACCGTCGAATATGCGGTGGCCGTGCTGGGCGTGACCGACATCGTCGTCTGCGGCCACTCCGACTGCGGCGCGATGACGGCCATCTCCAGCTGCAAATGCCTGGACCACCTGCCGGCCGTGGCCAGCTGGCTGCGCCACGCCGATTCGGCCAAGGTGGTCAACGCGGCCCGCCAGCATGCGTCGGACGCGGCCCGCCTGACGTCGATGGTGCGCGAGAACGTCATTGCCCAGCTGATGAACCTCAAGACCCACCCCTCCGTCGCGCTGGCGCTGGAACAGGGGCGCCTCAACCTGCATGGCTGGGTGTACGACATCGAGACCGGCACCATCATCGCCCTCGACGGCGCCAGCCACCGCTTTGTTTCACTGGCCGATTTCCCGCAAACCCTCGCCACGCCAGGCCAGCGTGGCGCCATGGTCGCCTGACCTCTTACTTCACTTCACTCAAGGAGTCATCATGCAACAATCCCACGTCTACCAGGATGCCCGTATCGCCCTGACCGAACGCGCCCTGACCGCCAAAGCCATGGCCGACCTGTCCTGGGCCGAGCTGGCCCAGGACACTGGCCTGAGCGTGCCGTATGTGACGGCCGCCATCCTGGGCCAGCACGCCTTGCCGCGCGCGGCGGCCGACCTGGTGTGCCTGCGCCTGGCGCTCGGCAGCGCGGACGCCGCGACGCTGACGGCCATTCCGCTGCGCGGCAGCATCGCCGGCGGCACCCCTACCGATCCCACCATCTACCGGTTCTACGAGATGATCCAGATCTACGGCACCACCCTCAAGGCCCTGGTGCACGAGCAGTTCGGCGACGGCATCATCAGCGCCATCAACTTCAAGCTGGACATAAAGAAGGTGGCCGATCCCGAGGGTGGCGAACGGGCCGTCATCACGCTGGACGGCAAGTTCCTGCCGAATAAGCCGTACTGACGCAGATGCCGCCGGTTTGGGACTGCACTCCTACTATCAATATGGGGGCTCTCCCAAGCCGGCTATGTCAGGAGGTGTAGCAGGCATTAAATTCGGTGCAATGCGGACGATCGGGAAAGCTTGCGGGGGTATAGGTGGGTGACGTTCCCGATTTACCCTAGGGTCTAATTCGGTCCAGTTCGAGCCGGTTGCGGCTAATTCAGCCTGAAATTTCCAAGCGCCAGTCCAAAACTGTCCATGAAATCTGGGCCCCGAGTCTAATCTGGTCGCTTCTTTTGCCGTGAAAGTCTAAAGCGAACCAGCTTTCGATTCCACTGTCCAATTTGTAGACTCATTGCGGTCTCAAAAACCAACTGCAATATGGAGGTGGTTTCCGATCTCCAATGGGCGGATGTGAATGCTCCGCACGTCCTTGATTTGACCGCGCCGAACCCGGCCCCGAGTCAATGTGATTTGAACGCAGCCCATAGCGAGGCGATGACGATCATCGTACCGCCGACCCAGCCGACCCAACTGAGCGACTCGTTCAGCCAATATACTGCAAACAGCGCACCGAATACTGGCTCCGAGCCCATCAGCAGCGATACCCGCGTCGGCGATGTGCGGCGCAAGGCGTAGCCAAACCTGGATTTCCATCCTGGTGTTCGGCGCGGCCGGATGTTGAAGGGGAGCGCAATCGCGATTCGAGGCGGGAACCTTGGGGGCCATACAACCCCGAAAAAACCAGCTTCGATAGTCTACGCAGGCTAAAAGTTGCCGTTGGCTTTCCAAGTCGGTCTAAGCCGAGATGGCGAAAAGTCTAATACGGTCCCGGGGTTGCTTTGTGGAGTCGATTGCAGTCTACAGAATTTGGCGTGCCGGAAATTCTGGACGCCATTAGCCGGCATTCGCATAGTTTCGACCGAATTAGACAGCGGGGGCAAAAACGAAGGCCGGTACCTCAGGCCCCGTGCTGTCTCCCGCTCATCGGGGAAGAACGTAGATTTGGCGGCATGACATGCCGGAGAGGTTTTCCCATGGCGGCGCACCTGCCATGGGCGGTGCGCCGTTGCAGTGCGGCTGATGGTCCAGGGCCTTTAGCCGGCGTCCTGTTCCTGCAGACCGAAGCGCTGCGTCATCATCTCCAGGTAGCCTTGCTCACCCAGTTGCGCGCGGGCGGCCAGCAGGGCTTCGGCGTCGGCGCCTGCCACGTAGCCCACTTGCGCGCCGTCGTCCGTGACGGCGCGCAGCACCGTCTGCGCAATCTGCTCCGGCGTGGAGTAGTTGGCCACGCGCTGGCCGAATGCCTGTATCACCTTGCCGACGGCGTCGGCGTAGGGGTGATCGTTACCCTCGAAGGTGGTGCTGAGCGAGCGGCCCATGAAGTCGGTGCTCACCCCGCCCGGCGCCACGTAGCGGGCACGGATATGGAACGGCGCCAGCTCGTAGTTCAGCCCTTCCGTAAAGCCCACCACGGCAAACTTGGTGGCATGGTAGATGGCGTTGAACGGCATCGTCACCAGCCCGCCGACCGAGGCGACGTTGACGATGGTGCCGCTGCGCTGGGCGCGCATCAGGGGCAGGGCGGCGCGGGTCACGTCCATCACGCCGGTCAGGTTGGTGGCCAGCTGGCGCTCGATCAGCGCGCTGTCGGCCGTCTCGAACGGCCCGAAGGCGCCGAAGCCGGCGTTGTTGACGACGGCATCCAGCCGGCCATGGCGGCTTGCGATGGCGGCGAAGGCGGCGGCGATCGACGCGCGGTCGGTCACGTCGAGCGCCTGCAGGTCGATGTTGGGCTGGCCGGCCAGGTCGCCGGCCTGGGCCGGGTCGCGCATGGTGGCCACCACTTGCCAGCCCTGGGCCGCGAACAGCCGGGCGCTGGCGCGGCCGATGCCGCTGGAACAACCGGTGATGAGGATGACTTTTTTCATGATTTTTAGCGAATATTTATTCGGTTAAAGGTTAAAAAAAACGCGATCAAGCCTTGATCGCATCCCAGCACAGCGTGAATGCGGTACTGCGCGTGGTCTCGTCGTCCGGCAGGGCGCCGGCGCGGATCTGGTTGGCCGTCTCCTTGACCGAGCCGGTGATGCTGGCGATCAGGAACGGGGCGGGGACGGCCTTGAGCACCTCGCTGCGCTGGCCCAGCGCCAGGAAATCAATATAGAACTGGCCGAAACGGGCGCTCAGCTCCCGGTTGGCGGGGCTGGCCATCTGCGACACATGGTACTGTTCCTGGAATTGCAATTCCGCGTACCGCTCCAGGCGGTGCTGCAGCATGTTGTGCCAGATGCCGCGCACCCTGGCCTTGAATGGGGCGCCCGCATCGTCGTGCTCCAGCCAGCGCTGGAAGGTCAGCTGCTTGGCGTTGTGGTACAGCGTGTCGAGCAGGGTTTCCCGGGAATCGTAATAGACGTAGAGCGTGCTGGTGGCCACGCCGGCACGGCGGGCGATGTCGGCCAGGGTCAGCCCGGCCAGTCCCCGTTCGCCCACCAGGGTATAGGTGGCGGCGGCGATGGCGGCCAGTTTTTTCTCGTCTTTCGGTTTCATATGCGCAGTTTAAGCGAATATATATTCGTTTTCAAGCGCTATTTTGCCCGGCGGTGACTGGCGGGGCCAGTTCCGGCAAGTGGACATGCCCGCCAGTGATTCCCCATCAGTGCGCAAGGGCGGATCGCGCATGTCGATCTTCATCCACAGCGCTGAATTTTTGTTTGACGGCCACCCATGCCGGGAGTAAAACAGTACTTGCACACGTGAACTTTCTTCGCAGGGGAGCGGCGCCGTGAAAACCTTGCTGTTGGCACTACCCAAGAGAGAGCAGAGATGAAGCGTCGCCCGTTCCTGCAGCGTGGCCTGGCGTGCGTCATGGCGGCCGGCGCCTGGTTCTGGTGTGGCCAGGCCGCCGCAGCCACCAGGGAAATCGTGTATATCACTGCCAAGCTGGACTTGCCGTTCTGGGGCACGATGGGCAAGGGGGTGGAGTCGGTGGCGCTGGCCAACGGCTATACCTACCGCGTGATGGACAGCCAGCTTAATGCACAGACGCAATTGCAGCACGCGCGCGAGGCCATCGCCCGTGGCGTGGCCGGCATCGTCATTTCGCCGGTCGACAGCCAGAGCGCACCCGATACGCTGGAACTGGCACGCAAGGCGGGCGTGCCCGTGGTGATCGCCGATATCGGCACTAACAGCGGACAGTACGTCTCCTACATCAAGTCGGACAATTATCGTGGCGCCTACGAGGTGGGTACTGCGGTGGCGGCCGCGCTCAAGGAAAAGGGCTGGCAGCACGATCCTTACGCGCTGGTGACCATTTCGCTGGCGCGCAAGAACGGCCAGGACCGCTCCAACGGTTTTCGCGACGCGATGAAGGATGCGGGCATCACGCACGAAGGGGGACTGCGCCAGATGCAGAACTACTCGGCCGACGAGACCAGTGGTTTTGTCACAAGCCTGTTGGCGGCCACGCCCCGGCTACGCAGCATCTTCGTCGAAACTGACCAGCCCACGATGGGCGCGCTGCATGCCATCAAGGCCGCGAAAAAACAGAACGAGATGTTGATCGGTTCGTTCGACGCCATGCCGGAAGTGGCGGCGCTGCTCAAGGCCGGGCCGCTGGTGGCGTGCGGCATGCAGCAGCCTTACCTGATGGGGGTGAAATCGGCCGAGGCGCTGGTGGAGAGCCTGCACGGCAAGGTGCCGGCCAAGCAGATCATGGTGCCTATCCTGGTGGCCACCAGCAGGAACATCGATCATTTGATGCCCGTTGCGAACAAGACGGTGTTTGGCATCGACGCCAGATAGACAGAAACCACTGTGGCCATGCGCCTCCCGCACCTGAAGATAGGCCAGCGCCTGGCGTTCGGCTACGGCTTTGTGATCGTGCTGCTGATCGCGATGACGCTGGTGGGCATCGCCAGGCTGGGCGCGTTGAGCCGCACGACCGATGAGGCGCTGCGGGACACCTATCCGAACACGCTGCTGGTCAATGAAGTCATCGGTGAACTGGGCGCCATCGCGCGCGCCATGCGCAATACGCTCATCATGACAGAGCCGGACCAGGTCAGGACACAGCTGGCCGATATCGCGCGCGCCAAGCGGCGCGTGGCGGCGCTGATGAACCAGCTGAACGGGAATGTGCGCGACGCGCCGGGCAGGGACATCCTGCAGGAGATCGAGATCATCCGCTCGGCCTACACCTTCAACCAGGAGGAATTCATTGCACTGTTGGCCGACGGGCGCCAGGGCGAGGCCAAGAACCTGCTGCTGGTCGACCTGGACCCCTACCAGAGCGATTACTTTCGCGCGCTGGGCAAGCTGCGGCAGCATGAAAGCGCGCTGATGGAGCAGGCCAGGCGCGCGATCAGTTCGTCGTACCAGCGGGCCCGCGTCGTCCTGCTGGCGCTCAGCGGTTTCGCGGCGGCGCTCAGTGTCGCCATCACCTTCGGCATCACGCGCTCGCTGCTGCGGCAACTGGGTGGTGAGCCCGATTATGCGACGGCCATCGCGCGCCAGATCGCCGCCGACCAGATGGATATCGAGATCGCCATCGCGCCGCGCGACCGCGCCAGCCTGCTGTATGCGATGAAGGTCATGCGCGACCGCCTGGAGGAGCGCAGCTTCGCGCTGCAGGAGACCAACGCCGAACTGGAGCAGTCGCTCGAATCGCTGAAGATGACGCAGGATGACCTGGTGCGCAGCGAGAAGCTGGCCGCGCTGGGCGCACTGGTGGCGGGCGTGGCGCACGAACTGAATACCCCGATCGGCAATGGCCTGCTGGCGGCCAGCGCGCTGGCCGACCATGTGCGCCTGTTTGAGCACGAGACGGCCGCCGGCCTGCGCAAGTCGGCGCTCGACGCGCACCTGGCGGAGGTGCACCAGGCCGCCGAGATCATGCTGCGCAACCTGAACCGGGCGGTGGACCTGGTGGCCAGTTTCAAGCAGGTGGCGGTGGACCGGGCCAGTTCACAGGGACGCCAGTTCCTGCTCGACGAGGTGGTCACGGAAATCATGCTGACCTTGTGGCCATCGCTGAAGAACTGCGGAGTCGCCATCACGCATGAGATCCCGGCCGGCATCCGCATGCGCAGCTATCCGGGCGCGGTGGGGCAGGTGCTGACCAACCTGGTCAATAACGCCGTCGTCCACGGCTTTGACGGCATCCCCGGCGGTTGCGTGGCCGTGCGCGCCCGCCCGCGCGAAAGCGGCTGGGTCGAGCTGGAAGTGCGCGACGATGGCGCCGGCATCGCGCCGGAACACCTGGGGCGCATCTATGATCCGTTCTTTACGACCAAGCTGGGCAAGGGCGGTTCGGGCCTGGGGCTCAACATCGTCTACAACCTGGTGCATGGCGTGCTCGATGGCCGCATCGCCGTGCACAGCGAGGTGGGCAAGGGCACCGTGTTCACGGTGACGCTGCCGCTGGACGCGTTCCACAATTGACGGTGCACACAGGCCCGGCGGTAACGTTGCGTCAGGATGTATGCAGTTCTTCACGCAGTACCCTGCGCAGCGTCGCTTCCGTCACTGGCTGGTTGTCCGGTTTGCTCTGATCGAAGATGAACTGCCGCAGTGCGGCATTGATCATGGTCTGGTAGCCGCCACCTTGCGCCTCGGCATGTTTGCGGAAATATTCAAGTATTTCCTCGTCGAGCATGATGGTGATACGCGTCTTCCCTGTGGAGGACAAGACGGCGCCACGCTTGCCTTTGCTGAAATCAAATTCTTTATGCATGATATTGCTCCGCTTCGCCCCGACTGGCTTTGCGTGCGGATATAAGCCGCACTTTAGATATGCATATTTTATGCATATTTTCGGGGGCGAGGGCTAAGCCAGCGCCTGCGCCGCCACCCGGTTGCGGCCGTCGCGCTTGGCCTGGTACAGGGCGCGGTCGGCGGCGCTGATCAGGGCGCGGGCGTCGGCCGTGCTGTCGGCATGGCGGGTGGCGACGCCGAGGCTGACCGTGACCAGTTGGCCTTCGCCGTCCGGCAGGTGGGGGATGGCCAGCTCGATGGTGCGCAGCCGGATCGCCTCGGCCATCTGCCAGGCCTGCTCGGTATCCGTGTCGGGCAGGATGGCGGCGAACTCTTCGCCGCCATAGCGGGCCACCAGGTCGCACGGCCGCTTGAGCATGGCCGCCAGCGCGGCCGCCACCTGGATCAGGCACTGGTCGCCCTGCGGGTGGCCGTAGTGGTCGTTGTAGGCCTTGAAGTTGTCGATGTCTATCATCAGCAGCGACAGCGGCAGGCTGCCCCGCTTGGCGCGCCGGTGTTCCTTTTCGATCGCCATGTCGAAATGGCGGCGGTTGGCGATACCTGTCAGGCCGTCGGCGAAGGTCTGCGAGCGCAGCACCATGGCCTGTTCGCGCAGCAGCCTTTCCCGTCCCACGGCCAGGCTGACGTCGTTGATCTGGATCAGGCAGTGGCGTGGTGCGCCGGCCACGGCGATCGGGGTGATTTCCACTGCCTGCTGCACCCGCTCGCCGCGCGCGGCTGCCGCCGCGCTGGCATACAGGGGAAAGGGCGCCTTGTTCAGGCTGTGCGACAGCAGCGACGGGAAATTGAGGCGCAGGGCCTGGGTCACGGCCGCCTCCACCCGCTGTCCGCGCAGCTCGGGAAACACGTCCAGCAAGTCGCTGCCGGCCACGCTGTCGGCGCTGCGGCCCGCGCGGCGCGCCATCCAGTTGTTCCACAGCACGATGCGGCGCTCGCCGTCGAGCACGACGGCGCCCACGTTCAGTGCGCCCAGCACTTGCTGCAGCAGCATCAGGCGGTCGCCGTCGGCGCGCATGGCGTCAGGCCTGCCCCATCGCGCGGGCGATGTAGAGGTTGATCTGTTCCTTCAGGTCGTGCAGGGCGGAAATGTCGAGGATGAAGGCGACGTAGCCATGGATCTGGTGCTTTTCCAGCACGAAATCGATGTGCAGCATCAGCACCACGGTGTCGGCCACGCTGCCCGAGGCGGTGAGGATTTCATCGCTGGTACCCACGTGGTATTCGGGCAGCGAGCCGTGCAGCTCGCGCTGGAAGATGTTGGCCAGCGTGCCCACGCAAGCGTTGAGGATGATGTTGCCGATCTCGCACAGCGCTTCCTGCTCCATTTCCGTCAATTCCTTGAGCGGCACCGTCTCGCCCACCATCAGGCGCACGATTTCCAGGCTCTTGTCTTCCGGAAACATCAAGATCGCTTCCGTGTCGAACGCGCCCACGTAGTGCTGGCTGACGCCGCAGATGCGTTCGGCCGGCACGTCCTTGCTGCCCAGCAGGCGGGCCGCCGCCGTGCGCTGCATGAAGCGGATTGAGGGCACGGACATGCGCACTTCCTCGTTGACGATGGCGCTCATGGCGGCCGCCGCCTGGCCCACGCCGATGTTGAAAATTTCCACCAGGGCGTCGTTTTCCAGTTCGCTCAGGTTGAACATGGCTAGGCGTCCAGCACGGCAACGAGCTGGGCGATGCGGGCTTCGGTGATGGGTTTTTCCATGAAACCGACGCCGATCTGGGCCGCCTTGTCACGCGTGGCGCTTTGCACGTTGGCCGTCAGCAGCGAGATGGCCGTGGCGGGAAACAGGCGCCGCAGCTGTTCGGCCGCCGCCACCCCGCCCATGCCGGGCATGTTGACGTCCATCAAAATCAAGTCGGGCGCCAGCGTGGGCGCGCGGGCCAGCGCTTCCTCGCCGCTGGCCGCTTCCTCGACCACCCAGTGCGGGTGCAGGGCCGCGATGTACTGGCGCGCCATCATGCGTGACACGCGGCTGTCATCCACGACCAATATGGTTTTGCGATGATCCATGACGATTCCTGACATAGACTTAGCGTGCCCTATTCTCGCACAATCATGCCCGCCGCAGGCCAGGCACGATAGCGGCGTGTGCAAGTGTGCGACAACGGCGGCGCGCCGGGTTGTTCAAGCGCAATTTTTAGCGCAAAACGGGGGCGCGGGCCGACGATCCGTTAAAATAGCGCCATTTTCCTACCCACTTAGAAGCAATCATGACTCAAGACGAACTGAAACAGGCGGTCGCCCGCGCCGCCATCGACTACGTGGTCGACGGCGAAATCATCGGCGTCGGCACCGGCTCCACGGCCAATTTCTTCATCGACGAACTGGCCAAGATCAAGCACCGCGTCAAGGGCGCCGTGGCCTCGTCGGAAGCGACGGCCGCGCGCCTGGCCGGCCATGGCATCGCCGTGTACGACCTGAACGATGTGCCCGAGATTTCCGTCTACGTGGACGGCGCCGACGAGATCACGGCCAGCGGCGCCATGATCAAGGGCGGCGGCGCGGCCCTGACGCGCGAGAAGATCGTGGCCTCCGTGTCGCGCCAGTTCGTCTGCATCGCCGACGGCTCCAAGCTGGTCGAGGTGCTGGGCAAGTTCCCGCTGCCGGTGGAAGTGCTGCCGATGGCCCGCGCGGCCGTCACGCGCCGCCTGGCCGCGCTGGGCGGCGAGCCGCGCCTGCGCCTGAAGGCCGGCACCGACCAGGCTTTCATCACCGACAACGGCTGCGAAATCATCGACGTGGTGGGCCTGGCCATTGCCGACCCACTGACGCTGGAACAGCAGATCAACCAGATCGTGGGCGTGGTAGCCAATGGCCTGTTCGCCGCCCGCGGTGCCAACGTCTGCCTGCTCGGTACGCCGGAAGGCGTGCGCAAGCTGGTCTTCTAAGCGACCGTCCGCCGCCGCGCCGCACTTGGCCGCGCGGCGGCGCGCCTGCCGCCGCGGCCATGCCGGTCGCGGTGGCGTCGCCCGCCCGATCCCATTCCTTTGCCGAGACTGTCCATGAAGCCATCGTTCGCCGTGCTGTTGTCTTGCAGTTTGCTGTTGAATGCCTGTTCCTGGCTGCCCTCGCGCGCGCGTGACGAGCAGGCGGCGGCGGCCGCCCAGGCCGCGGCGCGCCAGCCGGCGCCGCGCACGGTGGCGGCCGACGGCACGCCGCTGGTGCGGGTCGCGGGAGTGGAAATCGAGAAGGTGCCGTTCCAGGCCGGCGTGTCGTCGGCCACGGTGGAACGCATGGCACACCAGCGCGATTGCGCCGGTGGCCTGGGGGCCGGCCTGGTGAGCGCACCGGGTCCGGTGGAAATCTATCGCATGGCTTGCGATAACGGCAAGGTTTTCATGGCCCGCTGCGAACTGCGCCAGTGCAAGGCCATGTAAGGCCATCCGGGCTGGCGCGGCCAGCCCTTCCGTAAGACAGCCGTCTTATTCGGTCGGCGGCACGTAGCCCTGGGCCGCGTCGGCGCCGTCGCCGAAGAAATGCTTTTCCATCTGCGTGGCCAGGTATTTGCGCGCGCGCTGGTCGGCCAGGTTCAGGCGGTTCTCGTTGACCAGCATGGTCTGGTGCTTGAGCCAGGCGGCCCACGCTTCTTTCGAGACGGATTCAAAAATCTTCTTGCCCAACTCGCCAGGATACGGCGGGAAATCCAGTCCTTCGGCTTCTTTGTTGAGTTTGATGCAATGCACGGTGCGGGCCATCTGTGTTGCTCCTAAAGCGGTAGGGAAAAGTGAGATTATAAAGACTTAATCAACACCTGGGATTTGCGTTGCCAGTTATACATGCGCTGGCGGTCCTTCGGCAGGGCGTCCACCGTGGCCGGCACGAAGCCGCGCTTCTGGAACCAGTGCGAAGTGCGGGTGGTCAGCACGAACAGCTTGGTGATGCCGATGGCGCGGGCGCGGTTTTCCATGTGCTTGAGGATACGCTCGCCGTCGCCCTGGGCCTGCACTTCGGGGTTGACGGTCAGGCATGCCATTTCCGCCATCTTCTGTTCCGGGAACGGGTACAGGGCGGCGCAGCCGAAGATCACGCCATCGTGCTCGATGACGGAGAAGTAGTCGATTTCCCGTTCGATCAGCTCGCGGCCGCGCTTGACCAGCGTGCCGTCCGCCTCCAGCGGTTCGATCAGCTTGATGATGCCGCCCACGTCCTCGATGGTGGCCTGGCGCAGGCTTTCCAGGTTCTCGTGGCTGATCATGGTGCCCACGCCGTCGTGGGTGAACAGTTCCAGCAGGGCCGAGCCGTCCATGGCGAACGGCACGATGTGCGACCGTTCCACGCCGTTCTGGCAGGCCTTGACGCAGTGCTTGAGGTAAAACGCCGTGGCGTCCGGCAGGAAGCCGGCCTGCAGCACGGCTTCGGCCTGGTGCGAGGACAGTTCGCGGATGTCCGTGCCGCCGGCGTCGGTCATCATCGGCGTTTCCGTGATGAAGATCAGCTTGTCGGCATGCAGGGCGATGGCGGCGCTGCACGCCACGTCTTCCATGGTCAGATTGAACGCTTCGCCGGTGGGCGAGAAGCCCAGCGGCGACAGCAGCACCAGGCCGTCCGAACCGAGGATGGAGTGGATGGTTTCGGCATCGACCTTGCGGGTGATGCCCGTCATTTCCAGGTCGACACCGTCGATCACGCCCAGCGGACGGGCCGTGATGAAGTTGCCGGAGATGATGCGGATGGCCGCATGCGCCATGGGCGTGTTGGCCAGGCCCTGGCTGAAGGCGGCCTCGATGTCCAGGCGCAGCTCGCCGGCCGCCTCCTTGGCGCATTCCATGGCGGCCGGGTCGGTGACGCGCACGCCGTTGTGGAAGCGGCCTTCCACATTGCGCAAGGCCAGTTGCTCGGCCACCTGGGGGCGCGAACCGTAGACGACGGTGACGTTGATATCGAGCGCGTGCAGCAGCGACAGGTCGTGCGCCAGTACCTGGAGGGCGCCGGCGGCCACCAGTTCACCAGGGAAGGCGACGACGAAGGTCTTGCCGCGGAAGGCGTGGATGTAGGGCGCGACGGAGCGCAGCCATTGGACGAATTGGGTAGGATTTTCCATTAGGCGCATTATAATTCGCTGCGCGACGTCCCGCGCCAAATACATGTAAAAAACAATGTCAGAAATTAGTAACAAAGCCAAGCAGCCCACCCCGCCCCCGCCCGCCCCC